>CAZIVF010000028.1:0-22423 GCA_964542725.1 uncultured Subdoligranulum sp.
AAATTATACCGCACCTTGCCCATTTCGAAAAGCCCTTTTAAGGGGTTGTTTTCGTGCGCCATTTTTCGGTATCGTGCTATGATTTGGATGGTTCAACCTTCCTCTCCTGCTCCTCCCGCTATGTCCGGCAAAAGCCTCTTGCCTAATCATATGGCTGCGAGCTGGCTTTGTCAATTTCCTTTGCGAACAAGAAACAAACTTGCATTCTTCGCGCCAAGAGGATAAAATAAAGCTGGTTAATGTATGCCGGACCCGTCCACCGGAGGCCGACCGGCAAAACCGGACGAAAGGACCTGCCCGCACATGGAACTGATCTTCACCCACATGCGCCGCTATGTCGCCGTGATCTTGGCGGGCATGGCGGTCAAACTGCTGGCCACCCTGGCCGAGCTTTCCATCCCCTATATCCTGGAACACCTGATCGACCATGTTGTCCCACAGGGCAGCGTGCCGCTGATCCTGGCATGGGGCTTTTTGATGATCGCCGCAGCCGTCCTGACCAGGATGCTCAACGTGGCGGCCAACCGCCGTGCGGTGGACAATGCCCACAACGTGTCCTACGATATCCGGCAGGCGCTGTTTGAAAAAACCGCCAACCTTTCCGGCGCGCAGTTCGACGAGACCGGCCTGCCCAGCCTGACCAGCCGGATGACCAGCGACAGCTACAATGTGCAGTCCTGCGTGCAGACGCTGCAAACGCTGTGCATCCGTGCGCCCATCCTGCTGGTGGGCGGCATCGCGGTGACGATGACGATGGATGCCGTGCTTTCGCTGGTGCTCTGCGCCATGCTGCCGCTGCTGCTGGCGGTGATCTTCCTGGTGTCCCGCAGGGGCATCCCGCTTTACAACCGCGTGCAGCAGCGGCTGGACGATGTGGTGTGCGTCATGCGGGAAAACATCACCGGCATCCGGGTGGTGAAGGCGCTCTCCAAGTCGGACTATGAACAGCGGCGCTTTGCCGGGGCCAACCGCGCCATGACCGCGCAGGACATCCAGGCCAGCACCGTGATGGCGATCCCCGGCCCGCTGATGCAAACCTGCCTGAACGTGGGGCTGACCATGGTGGTGCTGCTGGGGGCCATCCGGGTGAACAACGGCCAGATGGAGCCCGGCGTGATCCTGGCGTTCCTGACCTATGTGAACATGATCATGCAGGGCGTGATGAGCCTGAACCGCATTTTCATGATGATCAGCAAGGCGTCCGCCTCGGCGGACCGCATCGCCGAGGTTCTTGCCGAGCCGGAAACCCAGCGTCCTCTGCCCGTAGGGCAGGCCAAGCAGCCCCCGCAGGATTCCGCCATCGTGTTCGACCACGTCAACTTCCGCTACCACCGCCCCGCCGGGGACGGCGTCGGCTTTGCCGGCGAAGGGCAGGGCCAGTGCCTGTATGACATCAGCTTCGCCATCCGCAAGGGGGAATCCCTGGGTATCATTGGCCCCACCGGCTGCGGCAAAACCACCATCATCAACCTGCTGATGCGGTTTTACGATGTGGAGGACGGCGGCGTCTTTGTGGATGGCCGCGACGTGCGCAGCTACGGCAAGGACGAGCTGCACCGCAAGTTTGGCGTTGTGTTCCAAAACGATATGATCTTTAACGACACCCTGCGCCAAAACATCGCCTTTGGCCGCGATGTGGACGAAGCCAGCCTGCAAAACGCTGTGCAGGATGCCATGGCGGCAGAGTTCATCTCCGGGCTGGACGGCGGGCTGGATTTCCGAGCGGACATCAAGGGCGCCAACCTTTCTGGCGGGCAAAAGCAGCGGGTGCTGGTGGCGCGGGCGCTGGCCGCCGGGCCGGAGATCCTGGTGCTGGACGATTCGTCCTCGGCGCTGGATTACAAAACCGACGCCGCGCTGCGCCGGGCCATTTTTGAGCGGCACGCCGGGGCCACCACCATCCTAATCGCTCAGCGGGTCAGTTCGGTGCAGAACATGACCAACATACTGGTGATGGACCAGGGGCGGTGCATCGGCTATGGCCCCCACGCCCAGCTTTTGCAAAGCTGCCCCGCCTACCGTGAAATTTACGAAACCCAGATGGGCGCATTGGCGTAACGCCGAAAGGAGGGGTCCCTATGCCGGGACCGGGTAACCGGGGTGAAAAAAAAGAAAAGCCAAAGGACGCGCGCGGCACGCTGCGGCGGCTTTTGCAGTATTTGCTGGTATACAAATGGGTGGTGCTGTTGCTGACGCTCTGCGCGCTTTTGTGCAACGCGGGCAACCTGCTTGGCCCCAGCTTTGCGGGCAGCGCCATCCGGGCGGCTTCCGCCGGGGCGGGCCTGGTGGATTTTGCCGTGGTGCTGCACAACGTCAAGTGGATGCTGGCGGTGTATCTGGGCAGCAGCGCGCTGACCCTGCTGGTGAACCTGGGCATGATGCGGGTTAGCCGCCGGGTGGCCCAGCGCATGCGCGACGACGTGTTCCAAAAGCTGATGAAACTGCCTGTGGGGTATTTTGACCGTAACCAGGCCGGGGATATCATCAGCCGGGTTTCCTACGATATCGATGTGGTGAGCACCTGCCTGGCCACCGATGTGGTACAGATCCTGACCAGCCTGGTCACGGTGGTTGGCTCCTTTGTGATGATGTGCGTGATCAGCCTGCCGCTGGTCTGCTGCATGCTGGTCACCATCCCGATGGCGATCCTGTACACCCGCCATATGGGCCGCAGGACCCGCCCGCTGTACGCCAAGCGCAGCGCCGCCTACGGCGAGATGAACGGCTTTGTGGAGGAGATGTTCAGCGGCCAGAAAACCATCCTGGCCTATGCCTACGAGGACGGCGTCTGCGAACAGTTCAGCGCGGTCAACCACAAGGCCGCCGACGCCTACTGCGCGGCGGACACCCTGGGCATGACGATGGGCCCGACCATCGGCTTCATCAACAACCTTGGCCTTTCGCTGATCGGCATGGTGGGCGCGCTGCTGTTTTACGGCGACGTGGTGGACCTGGGGCAGATATCCTCCTTTGTGCTGTATTCCCGCAAGTTTTCCGGCCCGATCAACGAGATTTCCAACATCGTTAACGAGATCTACTCCGCCTTGGCCGCGGCGGAGAGGGTGTTCCGCCTGCTGGACGAAGCGGAGGAGCCGGTCGACGCCCCCGGCGCCGTTGCGCTTTCCGGTGTGCGCGGCGATGTGGAGCTGCGCCACGTCAGCTTCGGCTACCTGCCCGGCAAGACCATCCTGCACGACCTGAACCTGCGCGCCGATGCAGGTCGGATGATCGCCATCGTCGGGCCGACCGGCGCGGGCAAAACCACCATCATCAACCTGCTGATGCGGTTCTATGATGTGGACAGCGGCCAGATCCTGGTGGACGGCCGCGAGCAGCGCGGCTACACCCGCGTCAGCCTGCGCCGCGCCTATGCGATGGTGTTGCAGGACACCTGGGTGTTCCGCGGCACCATCTTTGAGAACATCGCCTACGGTAAGGAGGGCGCCACCATGGACGAGGTGGTGGCCGCCGCCAAGGCCGCCCGCATCCACAACACCATCCTGCAGCTGCCTGCGGGCTATGAGACGGTGATCAGCGAGGACGGCGGCAACATCAGCAAGGGGCAAAAGCAGCTGTTGACTATCGCCCGGGCCATGCTCTATGACTCCCGCATGCTGATCCTGGACGAGGCGACCTCCAACGTGGACACCGCCACCGAACGCCAGATCCAGGCCGCCATGCGTCGGCTGATGGCGGGCAAGACCTGCTTTGTCATCGCCCACCGGCTTTCCACCATCCAGCATGCCGACAAGATCCTGGTGGTCAACCACGGCGATGTGGTGGAACAGGGCAACCACGACGCCCTGATGGCGCAGCGCGGCTTCTATTATAATCTGTATGCCTCGCAGTTCGAATGACCAGGTTGGAAATACTTTGCCAGACCCCTTGCAATCTTTCGGGATGGTGTTATAATGCAGTTGATTTAATACACTAAACTGTTGAAGCGAAGGTAAAGGTAGCCATGCTTCCCCAGAGAGCCTGCGACGCTGCGATGCAGGTGGAATACAAGCTACACAATGGATCGCTGAGGGCGCGGTCAAAGGCGGCATTGCCGCCGAGTATTCCGCGACGCGCCGGCCCGCGTCAGTTGGCCAGCGGCTACATCGGTTTCTTCCCTTTCATCGCCTTCTTTGCCGTTATCGTCGGCCTCTACTTCCTGTTCCTTTGAACAAGTGGCCGTTGCAAAATAGGCTCAAAAAACAATGCGAGAGGTCATCCCAAATGGGCTGACCTCTCGCACTTTTTTCGGGGGCTGTTTTGCAACGGCCCCTTTTCCTGTCCACAAAAGCCCCCTGCCATCGCCGGCTGCGATGCGCGCGGGGTGGCTTTCGCCGGTCACATATATTCCATCTCGGTCCGTTCCCCATAAGCCGCCTGGCTCATCAGATCGTGAGTAATCTCCATAAAAGCGCGCTGGAGCGGGGTGACCCGGTTGCCGTTAAAAATCGCGTACACATGATAGGTGATTGGCTTCCCGCCTGGCGCCAGGAATACCGGCTCGCCGTCCGCCCGGACAAAGGTGGAGTAGGCCACATTTTCAAAGGTGATGCCCGCCCCGTTCACCGCCATCCGGTACGCCGTAACTGCGTTGGAGACGAACAGCGTGCGCTTGGGGTGGAAGTCGTAGGTGGAGCACATCCACTGTGTGCGGCGGTTCAGGCTGCCCTTGACGCTGGGGCAAATGAACAGCTGCCCGCTCAACCGCTCGGCGTCCATATCCAGCGGATGGGTGATGCTATTCCCGGTCAAATCGCAGCCCGCCAGCAGCGGGTTCTGCCGCGAGGTGACAAACAGGTAGTATTCCTGCGGCAGCCGCAGGTAGGACAGCATCGAGTGGTAGGCATAGGTTTCCACCACCGCCACGTCCAGCACGCCGTCGATGACCTTCTCGATCATGTTCACGTCCCGGTCCTCCGCCACGTTCAGCTGCGCATCGGGGTAAGCGCGGTAGATGGCGGGCAAGATCTGCGGCAGCAAGATGCTGCCCCGGTTGCGGCCGATGCCGATGCTCAGCTTCAGGTCAGGGTCGCTGTTAAAATGCATCAGCTCCTGGGCCAGGCGGTCCTGCATGGCACAGATCTTCTCCATCTCTGAGATATAATAGGCGCCCGCCTCGGTAATCTTGACCGGGGTGGCCGAGCGGTCAAACAGCTTGATCCCCAGATCGCTCTCCAGCCGGTTCAGATAGGCTGTCAACGCCGGCTGGGAGATGAACAGCCGCGCCGCGGCACGGGTCACATTTTGCTCTTCGGCCAAAACTATCAGGTAATTCAGACGTTCAGACATGGTATTTTTCACAAAAATTACCCCCCCTCTTTGTCAATTACTGCCATTGTATCACAAAAAAAGCGCTTTGTAAAGTCGTTTTCTACTATCCATAACCAAAAACTTATAGATTGATAGGGCGGTCGGTATTGGCATATCGGCAAGGTGGTTTGTTATAATTCACGTATATACAGATAAAGATAAAGTAGTGCCATTTTGTTGATAGTTTTTATCGAAAAAGTCAATAGCCGTTTTCCCGGCTAGGCCATGCCCATTTCCAGGAGGTTCATCCATGAAACAAGTCGTGATCGAACAGCCAGGGACCGTCCGCGTCCCCACCGATGCCGTGCAGCCCACCCCCCGCGAGGGCGAGGCCCTGCTCAAGGTGTTGTACTGCGGCATCTGCGGCGCAGATCTTGCCAGCTTTACCGGCAACCAACCGTTTACCACCTATCCCCGTGTGCCTGGGCACGAGTTCAGCGCCCAGATCGTCTCCATCCCGCAGAACGACCGCGGCCTGAAGCCCGGCGACATCGTGACCTGCAACCCTTATTTTAACTGTGGGCACTGCTACTCCTGTCGGCGCGGCTTTGTCAACTGCTGCACCGACAACCAGACGATGGGCGTCCAGCGGGACGGCGCCTTCCAAGAGTATATCGTCATGCCGGTCTCCCGCATCATCCCCGGCAAGGGGCTGAGCGCCCGCCAGCTGGCACTGGTGGAGCCGTTCTGCATCGGCCACCACGGCATCGCCCGCGGCCATGTCAAAGCCGGGGATAAGGTGCTGGTGGTGGGCACGGGACCCATCGGCATCTTCGCCATGCTCAGCGCCAAGGCCCTGGGGGCCGAGGTCTATATGGCCGATATCCTGGACGGTCGCCTGGAGGTCGCCCAAAAGGCGGGGGCCGACGGGGTCGTCAACTCCCGCGCCCAAGCCGACGTGGATGCCTTCACCGCAAGGGTGACGCAGGGCAACGGGTTTGATGTCTGCGTGGAATGCTGCGGCCTGCCCCAGACCTTCCTGCAATGCATCGACCAGGCCGCCTTTGCGGGCACCATCATCCTGATCGGCAACGGCAAGCGGGATACCACCTTTCTACATTCCATCCTCCTGAAGAAAGAACTGAACGTCTACGGCAGCCGCAACGCTTACTCTGCCGATTTCGAGCAGGTGATCGATATCCTGGCCGGCGGCCTTGCGGATGTGGAGGCTTTGGTAAGCGCCGAATACCCGCTGGAGGATGCTGCCGCAGCCTTCGACGCGCTGCAACACAACGACGGCAATATTATGAAGGTATTGCTCCGGGTTTGAACGCCACTGTCCCTGCCCGGGGTTGCCGAAATAAAATAGGAGGGAAAAACACATGAGCAAAAACTCGACCGCTACACCGGTGGTCTCCAAGCGGAGCCTTCGGCAGCACTATAGGCGCCTTTCAACACCATACCTGCTGTTGGCGCCCATGCTGGTCTTTGTGTTGGTCTTTATGATCTGGCCCATCATCAACGTGTTTATGATGAGCCTGGAATCCTATAAGGTCACCAAACCCAACGACCGGCATTTCATTGGGCTGGAGAACTTTGTCAACATCTTTACCAACGACAGCCTGTTCTGGAAAACGCTGGGCAACACCTTCGTCTATGTGGTGATCAGCGTGATCTTCCAGACGGTCCTGGGATTTTGGCTGGCATACCTGTTGACCCGCAAGTTCAAAGGCCGCGGCATCGTGCGCGCCCTCGCGCTTGTGCCTTGGGCGGTGGCCGGCCTGATGGTCGGTATCATCTGGAACCTGATGCTGAGCGAGACCTACGGCGTCATCAACGACCTGTTGCGCCGCCTGGGTGTGATCAGCACCAACATTTCCTGGTTCTCCAGCGCATCCTCGGCCATGTTTGCCGCCTGCCTGGCCAACATTTGGCGCGGCATCCCGTTCTTTACCATCAGCTACATGTCGGCGCTGTCCGGTATTCCGGATGACCTGTACGAGTCCGCCCGCATCGACGGCGCCAACGCCCCTGTAATGATGTTCCGCATCACCATCCCGATGATCAAGGACACCATCATCTTCACCACGCTGCTGCGCTGCATCTGGACCTTCAACGCCGTGGACCTGATCGTCTCCCTGACGGACGGCGGCCCCAACCGCGGCACCACCACGCTAGCGCTGTACATCATGCGTACCTTCACCAATAACTTTGACTATGGCTATGCCTCAGCACTGGCCGTCATCTCAACCATCATTATGCTGATCGTGGCGTTCTTCTACATCCGGTTCGGCAAGATGGGCGAAAGCAACATTTGAGGAGGGCGCACAAATGGATTTCAAAACCAAGAAAAAGATCAAGGGAACCGGCTACCGTTGCCTGGTCCTCTATCTGCCGCTGGCGCTGTTCCTGCTCTTTACCCTGTTCCCGTTCTATTGGATCATCAACACCTCGCTGAAAAACAGCGTCGATGTGTTGAGCATTCCCATCCAGTATTGGCCCTCCAACCCCAGCCTCGAGAACTATATCTATCTGTTTGAGAAGATGGGCTTTGGCAACAACGTCAAAAACACCCTGTTCGTCGCCGTGCTGACCACCGCGTTCGTCACACTGCTCAGCCTGCTGGCCGGCTATGCGATGAGCCGTTACCGCTTCCGCGGCAAGACCTTCGTCTACGTGCTGATGCTGGTCACCCAGATGCTGCCCGCCGTCGTGCTGATGATCCCTCTGTTCAAGACGATGGTCAGCCTGAACCTGATCAACAACCTGTGGAGCCTGGTGCTGATCTGCACCTGCACCAACCTGCCGTTCTGCATGTTCATGATGATGGGCTATTACAATGGCGTGCCCAGAGAGTTGGAGGAGGCCGCCCAGGTGGACGGCTGCACGCTGCTGGGCTCGGTGTTCCGCATCCTGATCCCGGTTATGCTGCCCAGCATCGTGGCCACCGGCGCCTATGCGTTCATCAACGCCTGGAACGTCTATGTCTACGCCACGGCCTTCATCACCAAAAAATCGATGTACACCCTGCCGCTGGCCCTGAAGGTGTTCCAGGGTGAATACGGCACCGACTATGGCAAGCTGGCCGCGGGCTGCGTGATCGCGCTGTTGCCCGTGATCGTGATCTTTGCCTTTATCCAAAAGCATCTGTCCGGCGGCGCCACGTCCGGCGCTGTCAAAGGGTAAGGCCCCGGGGCTTCCGCACCCGCCCCAAGGGCGCGTGGCCCAACCGAATTTGTACAAGCCGCCCACCCCGGGTGGTTTGAAAATAAAAAAGGAGGACAACCTACATGAAACTTACCAAATGCACCGCCGGCGTTCTGAGCGCCGCCATGCTCGCTGCCCTGCTGGCAGGCTGTGGCAGTGAGGCCAGCAGTTCGTCTGCCGCGACCAGCACCGACGATAGCGCCAGCGATTCCAGCAGCGCCGCTTCCGTTTCCAGCGGCGAAAAGCAGACGCTGGAGTTCTGGTACCACTCTGCCGACACTGTGACCGACGCTTACTTCGAGGATTACTTTGAAAAACTGAACGCCTCCCAGGATCAGTACGAAGTGGTCTACACCAGCTTCTCCTTCGCCGACTTCCAGGAGCAGTTCCAGATGGCCGTCTCGACCAACACCATGCCGGACGTCGTCAGCCTGGGCTTCTCCAACATCGCCGCGTTCACCGCGCAGGACTCTCTGCGTCCGCTGGACGAGTACGTTGACCAACTCTCCAACTATCAGTACATCGACGAAAGCCTGCTGAGCGGCATGCTCAGCCTGGGCGACGGCGTCCTCTATGGCCTGCCCTACGCCTACAACCAGGAGGTTGCCTGGTACAACGTCCAGAAGTTCGAGGAGAACAACATCGAAGTTCCCACCACCCAGTCTGAATTCCTGGATCTGTGCGAGCAGTTTGCCGACCCCGAGAATTCCTCTTACTTCTACAGCATGCGCGCCGTCCGCCCCTACGACAGCTTGGTTGCCTGGCTGTGGACCTACACCGACGGCTTGGGCTATGATGGCTCCTGGTTCGACGACGATGGCAAATGCATCCTGGGCGACCCCGCCTTTGCCGAGGCGCTGGATGTCTACGCTGACCTGTACAAGAACAACGAGGTCTCCGGCGACTCCATCAACAACAACTTTGACCAGATCATAGCCGAGTTCGGCTCCGGTGTCTCGATGTACATCGTCCACAACTCTTCCTCTGAGTCCACCCACCGCACCAACCTGGGCGACGGAAACTTCGCCGCGGCCCGCGTGCTGGCCAACGATGAAGGCCACTACTATGCCTCCGGCATCCAGCCCAACGTCTACTGCATTCCCGAAGCCGGCGACGACCACGACTACAGCGGCGCTGTGTGGCTGCTTGACCTGCTGATAAGCGAGGAAGTTGACGGCGGCCTGTGCGAGCAGCTTGGCCGTGTGCCCTGCAACACCCAGGTCGAGGAGCAGGATTGGTACGCCGACGACACCGAGATGATGCTGTACGCCAGCTACCTGACCGACCCCAACTACAAGCAAATCAACAACCCCTACTGGCTGGCTGACTTCTCCACCTTCATCACCGACACCATGACCGCCGACTTCCAGGCTGTCCTGATGGGCGAAATGAGCGCGCAGGATTGCGTCAGCGGCTGGGCCGACACCATCGACGGCTTCCAGGCAGATTATCTGGCCAGCAAGTAAGTTGTGTCAACCCCTGAACCGGATCAAAACCTGAACAACTTCGGGCACGCGCCTGCCTAAAGGAGGGTAACCTACATGAAACTTACCAAATGCACCGCCGGCGTCCTGAGCGCCGCCATGCTCGCTGCCCTGCTGGCAGGCTGTGGCAGTGAGGCCAGCAGTTCGTCTGCCGCGACCAGCACCGACGATAGCGCCAGCGATTCCAGCAGCGCCGCTTCCGTTTCCAGCGGCGAAAAGCAGACGCTGGAGTTCTGGTACCACTCTGCCGACACTGTGACCGACGCTTACTTCGAGGATTACTTTGAAAAACTGAACGCCTCCCAGGATCAGTACGAAGTGGTCTACACCAGCTTCTCCTTCGCCGACTTCCAGGAGCAGTTCCAGATGGCCGTCTCGACCAACACCATGCCGGACGTCGTCAGCCTGGGCTTCTCCAACATCGCCGCGTTCACCGCGCAGGACTCTCTGCGTCCGCTGGACGAGTACGTTGACCAACTCTCCAACTATCAGTACATCGACGAAAGCCTGCTGAGCGGCATGCTCAGCCTGGGCGACGGCGTCCTCTATGGCCTGCCCTACGCCTACAACCAGGAGGTTGCCTGGTACAACGTCCAGAAGTTCGAGGAGAACAACATCGAAGTTCCCACCACCCAGTCTGAATTCCTGGATCTGTGCGAGCAGTTTGCCGACCCCGAGAATTCCTCTTACTTCTACAGCATGCGCGCCGTCCGCCCCTACGACAGCTTGGTTGCCTGGCTGTGGACCTACACCGACGGCTTGGGCTATGATGGCTCCTGGTTCGACGACGATGGCAAATGCATCCTGGGCGACCCCGCCTTTGCCGAGGCGCTGGATGTCTACGCTGACCTGTACAAGAACAACGAGGTCTCCGGCGACTCCATCAACAACAACTTTGACCAGATCATAGCCGAGTTCGGCTCCGGTGTCTCGATGTACATCGTCCACAACTCTTCCTCTGAGTCCACCCACCGCACCAACCTGGGCGACGGAAACTTCGCCGCGGCCCGCGTGCTGGCCAACGATGAAGGCCACTACTATGCCTCCGGCATCCAGCCCAACGTCTACTGCATTCCCGAAGCCGGCGACGACCACGACTACAGCGGCGCTGTGTGGCTGCTTGACCTGCTGATAAGCGAGGAAGTTGACGGCGGCCTGTGCGAGCAGCTTGGCCGTGTGCCCTGCAACACCCAGGTCGAGGAGCAGGATTGGTACGCCGACGACACCGAGATGATGCTGTACGCCAGCTACCTGACCGACCCCAACTACAAGCAAATCAACAACCCCTACTGGCTGGCTGACTTCTCCACCTTCATCACCGACACCATGACCGCCGACTTCCAGGCTGTCCTGATGGGCGAAATGAGCGCGCAGGATTGCGTCAGCGGCTGGGCCGACACCATCGACGGCTTCCAGGCAGATTATCTGGCCAGCAAGTAAGTTGTGTCAACCCCTGAACCGGATCAAAACCTGAACAACTTCGGGCACGCGCCCGACTGGTGGTGCATCTTAAAAAGCGCCGCGGACGGAATGATGAGTCTTTCTTTCCGCGGCGCCTTTTTGTGGGTGACCGGTTGCGCATGAACAACTGGTACCCAAAATGTCCAACCCTATATTATGATGAGCAACGCAAGAGAGGTAATGAAGCAATGAGTCAAAAGGTCGTTCTTTTCCAGGATGATTTCCGTTCCTTTCCCATTGGGCCTCTGCCCTTTGACCGGGAACACTCCGCCATGGGCGAATACCACTTTGTCCGGCAGCAGGGGTATTCCGGCCAATGGTACGACCCCATCACCAACTGCAACTACCGCGGTCCCAACTGGATCGTAACCGCCCAGAACGGTATACATTTTATGGAACAGATGCGGGTGCGCAACCCGCTGACCAACGGGGTTTGCCCCGTGCTTGCCACCGGCGACGTGGATTGGGCCGATTATACCGTGAGCGTCCGGATGCGCGCGCTGCGCACCGACGAGGAGGCCGGCCTGCTGTTCCGCTACCAGACTTCGCTGATGCACTATGCGTTTTTCTTGAACAACGGCAAGGCCCAGGTCTGGCGCGTTGTCAAGAAGGAGCGCACCGTGCTGGCGGAGTGTGATTTCCCCTATGACTGCGACACCATCTATACCCTTGCGGTGGATTGCCAGGGCGACACCTTTGTGTGCAGCGTGGACGGCGTGCCGCTGCTGACCGTGCAGGACAGCCGCTATGCCAACGGCAAGGTGGCGCTGGCCGCCTATATGCCGGCACAGTACACCGATTTTTCCGTCGCTACCACGCCGGAGGCAGCCGCCCGCCTCACCGCGCTGAAGGACGCCAAGCGCGCCCGCCTGGCCGAAAAGCGCAGCCACTATGCCCAGCCCAAGCTGCACAAGGTGATCGACCTGAAAAACTTCGGCGCATCGCGCCAGATCCGCTTTGGCCACCTGATGGGCGGCAGCGATTGGTACTTTGTGATGGCGCAGCACCAGAAGCGCGTTTTTAAGGAACGCTACTGCAACATCAGCTGCCTGACCGCCGTGAACATGCAGACCGGCGAGATCCTGTGGCAGCTGGGCGAGCCGTCCGACCTGACCGCCAACCAGGACACCACCTGCGACCTGCCCTTCCAGGTTTACGACATCAACAACGATGGCTACGACGAGGTGATCTTTGCGCAGGATTTCCAGGTCAAAATTCTGGACGGCCGCACCGGCAAGCTGCTGCGCGCCATGCCCACCCCGTTCAACGACGACCCGGCCGACCAGATCCTGGGCATCGAGTTCAAGAAGCACGCCTTTGACCGGCTGAACGTGGACGCCATCCGCATTGTCAACGTCTCCGGCAAGGAGCACGCCAGCGATATCCTGATCAAGGACCGCTATGCCCGCCTTTGGGTTTATGACGAGGATTTCAACCTGCTGTGGAAGTTCACCCACAACAACACCGGCCACTTCCCCTATGCCTACGACTTCAACGGCGACGGCAAGGACGAGGTATTCAGCTGCTACAACATGATCAGCAGCGATGGCAAGCTGATCTGGCAGCTGCCCATCAACACCGACCATACCGACGAGATTGTCATCGGCCGCATCGACCCCGATGTGGACGACGACCTGATCGCGATCGTTTCCGGCTGGGAAGGGTTCATGATTGTGGACAAGCAGGGCAACATCCGCGCGCGGGACATCAACGGCCACGGCCAGCGCATTAGCGTCGCCAACTATTGCCCCGAGCTGCCCGGGCTACAAATCTGCACCACCACCTACTGGGAGAACCAGGGCATCATCTATATGTACGACTGCAAGGGCAAGGAGCTTTGGCACTGGGAGCCCTCCAGCAACGGCAACGTGATCGCCCCGGTGAACTGGCAGGGCGACGGCACCGAGCTGGTGCTGCTGAACGGCAACACGCTGCTGGGCGGCATGATCGACGGCGAGGGCGACCAGGTCGTCATGTTCCCCGAGGATGGCCACCCCGACATGTGCGCCGAGGTCATCAACCTGACCGGCGACGCCCGGGACGAAATTGTCCTGTGGGATGCCAAGCGGATGTTCATCTATACCCAGGATCGCCCCTGTGCCGTGACCGGCAAGGAATACATCCCCGAAAAATATCCCCACCACAACTCCTCCAACTACCGCGGCGAATTCTCCTTTGCGCGGTGGCGCGAGCTTTGACCTAAAAAGGCCGCGCCCCCTGTGCGGCGGAGCAAAGCGGCCTCCCCCTAAAAGACACCTCCTGCGCCTCGCCAAGGGCAAGGCCCTTCTCTCAAAAGCCCAAAAATTGCAGGGGCTGCCCGGCGCATGCCCCTGCAATTTCGGCTTTTCTCCCGAATTTATTCTATATATAGGAGGAATCAGTATGGTTTACGAACTCTACCTACGCCAATATGCAACCCAATTCCTCAAAACTGACCGCAACATGTGGAATTATGAGGACGGCTGTGTGCTGATCGGCCTGCAAGCCCTGTACAACGCCACCGGCGACGAATTTTATTACGATGCCCTCAAGACCTTCACAGACCGCTATATCACGGAGGACGGTTCCATCCGGAAGTACAACATGGCGGAATACAACCTGGATTACATCCCCGCCGGGTGCGTTCTGTTCAGCCTTTATGCCCGCACGCGCCAGCAGCGCTACCGCATCCCCATTGAGACGCTGCAAACCCAGCTGCGCCGCCAGCCCCGCACCTCGGTGGGGAGCTTCTGGCACAAGGGGATCTACCCCAACCAGGTTTGGTTAGACGGGTTGTACATGGCGCTGCCCTATTATGCCCTGTACGAATCCACCTTTGGGGACGGCACCAATTTCGAGGATATCCTGCTGCAATTCCGCAATGCCCGAAAATACCTGCGGGACGAAAACACCGGCCTGTACTACCACGCCTGGAACGAGACGCGGGATGTGTTCTGGGCTGACCCAGAGACTGGCCGCTCCCCCAACTTCTGGTCCCGGGCCATTGGCTGGCTCCTGATGGCCATGGCCGATGTCTATGCGCTGCTGCCGCCCGACCACACCGCCCAGCGCGCCGAGCTTGCCGCCCTTTGGCGGGAGGCCATCGATGCTGTGCTGCAATGGCAGGATCCGGACAGTGGCCTGTTCTATCAGCTGCCCGCGCTGCCCAACGAGCCGGGCAACTATCTCGAGACCAGCGGCTCGCTGATGGTGGCCTACAGCCTGCTGAAGGGCGCGCGCCTGGGTGTCCTGGCTGGGGAGCGCTACCGCCGCCTGGGCGAGCAAATCATGGTGGGCATCGAGCTGCGCCAGTTTTCGGTTCAAGGCGGGCAGGTGCAGCTGGGCGGCATGTGCAAGGGGGCCGGGCTTGGCCCGGCGGGCAACCTGCGCCGCAACGGCACGGTGGCATACTATCTTTCCGAGGATGTGGTTGCCGACGAGCAGAAGGGCGTGGGCGTCTGCATGATGGCCTATGCCGAATACCTGCTTGCCCGCAAGGCTGGCGTGCTGGCCGCAGATTTCCCCAAGGTGGAGATCTTCACCAAGGCATACGACCCCATCCTGCCGGATGATCCCAAGTTTGCCGCCTTCACCCAAGCCCGACGCACAGAGGATAAGGTCCTTGTGGCCCAGCGGGGGTGAGCGGGATGGAGTTTGCGCGCACCACGCCGGAGGCCCAGGGCGTGCCCAGCGCCGCGCTGGGGGCGCTGCTGGATTTTTTGAACCAACGCGGCGTGCCCATGCACAGCCTGCTGGTGGCGCGCCACGGCGCCCTGGTGCTGGAGGCCTACTGGGCGCCCTTTGCGGCGGGCACAATGCACCGCATGTTTTCCCAAACCAAGAGCCTGGTCTCGCTGGCGGTCGGGCTTCTGTGCGAGGAGGGTCGCCTCTCGCTGGACGATGCCATCGTGCGCTATTTCCCGGATAAGCTGCCCCCGCAGGGGCCAAGCCCCGCGCTGGCGGCGCTGACCATCCGGGATATGCTGCGCATGGCAACCCCCTTCCGCCGCACCACCTATAAGGACTACCCCGGCGACGACTGGGTGGGCAGCTTCTTCACCGCACCCGCCGACCACTGGCCCGGGGCGTTCTTCTCCTACGATACCAGCAGCACCCATACGCTCTGCGCGCTGGTGGAGCGGCTGTCCGGCCAGACGCTGCTGGGCTATCTGCGCGGCAAGCTGCTGGACGAGATCGGCTTTTCCCCCGATGCCTACTGCCTGGCGGACCCCTGCGGCATCAGCCAAGGCGGCTCCGGCCTGATGGCCCGCCCGATGGACATGCTGCGCCTGCTGGCGGTGCTGGCAGGTCATGGCTGCCACGATGGCCGCCAGCTGCTGCCACGGGCCTATCTGGAGGCCGCTCTGACCAAGCAGATTGACACCGAGGCCAACGGCGCCGGCGGCGAGGCGGATTTTGCCCAGGGCTACGGCTACCAGTTTTGGCGGCTACGCCACGGCGGCTGGTGCATGTACGGCATGGGCGGGCAGCTGTCGGTCTGCCTGCCGGAGCAGGACCTTTGGATTGTGACCACGGCGGACACCCAGGGCCGCCAGGGCGGCGTGCAGCTGATCCTCGATGCCCTGTGGACGCTGCTGCCCCGGCTTTCGGCGGCGCCGCTGCCGCCGGACCCTGCCGCCCACGGGGCGCTGTGCCGCAGCACGGCAGCGTTGGCCCTGCCGGTGGTGGCCGGCCTGCCCTGGCCCGGCGCCCACCCCGCCGCAGGGCGGCGGTATCCCCTGGCCCCCAACCGGATGGGGCTGGCAGCCCTGCAGCTGGACATTGCCCCCGGCGGCGGGGTGCTTCACCTCTGGTATGCCGGCGGCGCGGTGGAAATCCCCTTTGGCGCAGGCGGCAACCGGCTGGGCCGCTTTGCCGCCGACGGTACCCCCTGCGCCGCCAGCGCCGCCTGGAAGGACGGCCAAACTCTCCTTTTGCGGGTGCAGCTTTTGGGCGAGCGGATGGGGCAGCTTTTGCTCCAGCTGGCGTTCTGCGGCGGCGGCGTCTCCGTGCTGTTCCGCGCTCTGGAAGAATACCCCGATCCCAGGTTTGACGGGACGGCAACCGGCGGCTTGACCCTGCACCCCGCCCAACAAGACCGAAAGGAGGCCTCCCCTTGCTGAACGCCGATACATTGGAACAAGAGATCCTTGCAACGATCGAACCGCCCGCCATCCCGGATTTTTCCGTGGATATCCGCGCCTGCGGCGCCCTGCCCGGCACCGACACCCCGCAGACCGCTGTGATCCAGCGCGCCATCGATATGGTGTACCGTGCGGGCGGCGGGCGCGTTGTGGTGCCGGAGGGCCGCTTTTTGACCGGCGCGCTGCGGCTGCGCAGCCGGGTGGATCTCCACCTGCAAACCCCGGGCTCGGTGCTGCGGTTCGTCACCGAAGCGGACGGAGGCGAGTACCCCCTGGTGCTCTGCCATTGGGAGGGCACCCCCTGCTATAACTACTCACCCCTGCTTTACGCCTTTGGCGAAAGCGACATAGCGGTGACCGGCCCCGGCACGCTGGACGGCCAGGCCGGGCCGGGCAACTGGTACGCATGGCACCACCAGGAGGAGCAGGCCTGGTGCGCCGCCGGGGCCAACCCCCAGGCGGCCGCCAGCCAGCGCCTGCGCCAGATGAACCAGCAGGGTGTACCGGTGGAGCAGCGCCGCTTTGGCGCGGGCTGCTGGCTACGGCCCAACTTTATCCAGTTTTTGCGCTGCCGCCGGGTGCTGCTACAGGGCTTTACCATCCAGAACAGCCCCATGTGGAACCTGAACCCGGTGTTCTGCCAAAGCGTGACGGTGCGCGGGCTGAACGTGCTGTCCCACGGGCCAAACGGCGATGGCTGCGACCCCGAAAGCTGCGACGGCATCCTGATCGAGGACAATTACTTTGCCACCGGGGATGATTGCATCAGCCTGAAATCCGGCCGCGACCGGGACGGCCGCACCGCTAACACCCCCTGCCGCAATGTAGTGATCCGCCGCAACATCTTTGCGGACGGCCACGGCGGCATCGCCCTGGGCAGCGAGATGAGTGGCGGCCTGCGCCGGATTGTGGCGCGGGCCAACCGGTTCGACAGCCCCAACCTGACCTATGCCCTGAGGCTAAAGAGCAACGCCCGCCGCGGCGGTGTGGTGGAGCAGGTTGTCTTGGCGGACAGCGAGATTCGCCGGGTGGGCGGCGCTGCGGTGCACGGCACGATGATGTACGAGGACGGCCCCAACGGGGATTATCTGCCGGTTTTCCGGGATATTTTGATCGAAAATGTCACCGCCCATGGCGGCGAGTACGGCATCTTCCTGGAAGCGTTCCCTCAGGTGCCTATCACCGGGCTGACGCTGCGGCACATCCGCATCGACGGTGCGGGCCGCGCCCTGCGCGCCGCCAACTGGCAGGGCGCCGTGCTGGAGGATGTGGTGATCAACGGCGAGGCATACCCCCGGCCCTATGCCGTCCGGCTGCACGGCGTACCCTACCCGGGCGGCCCGGTGCGGGCCGTCAGCCGCTGCTGCGTGGAGGGGCGCGCCGTCCGCTACCTGTGGCAGCTTTGCGGGGCGGACGGCGTCTGGCGGCCACTGGGCATAGGGGAAGACCTGACCCTGCCCGAGGATTGCCGCGGCCTGCTGCGGCTGGCCGCCACCGACTGCGACGGCCGCACGGCCCACAGCATCGCCTACCGCATCGTGGCGGCGCCCATGCCCGACGCAGCAGCGGGCATGCCGGGCAGTGCCGCTGCGCGCCGACTGCAGGCCCGGGGTATGCTGGACGCCGCCGCCTATGACCCCGGCGCCCCCGTCACCCGCGGGCAACTTGCCGCCATGCTTGGCCCGCTGCTGGGTCAGGCCCCCCAGGGCGACCCGCTGGCCAGGGCCATTGCCCAGGGCGCAATGGCCCTGCGGGACGGCGCCCCTATGCCGCAGGGCACGGTACCCCGGCAGGAACTTGCCACCGTGGTAATGGCCTGCTGCGGGGTCAGCTACCGCAATGCGTCCACCACCATGCCGGTCTGTGCCGATGTGGGGCAGGTGTCCACCGTACACGGCACCCATGTGGCCCGCGCGCTGCATTACGGTTTCCTGGCCTTGGACGGCGAAGGCCGCTTCCACCCGGAAACCCCGGCCACCATGGCCGAGGCGGTTACCACGTTAGATGCCGTGGCAGACTTTGCAGGAATATAAAACGAGGCCCCACCCAACAGAACGGAGAAAACACCATGCCAAACTATATCCTTGGCGCCCGCGCCCACGATTACGGCCGCGGCACCCCGCTGGAGATGTTCCGGCGGTTGCAGCAGGACGGCTGGGCCTGCACCCAGCTGGCTTACCCCAAGTCCATCGCGGGGATCGCCTCGCTGGACGATGTAACCCCTGCCATCGTGCAGGATACGCTGGACGCGATGACCCAGACCGGCTTCCGCGTGCCGGTGCTGGGCGTTTACCGCGAGCTTGCCGTCGCGGACGAAGCGCTCCGCCAGCGGGAGGTACGGGCCTTTATCAGCCAGATGCCGGTGTGCAAGGCGCTGGGTGCACTCTGCATGGGCAGCGAGACCACCGGCATGGAAAAGCAGCCCGCTGGCACCACGCTGAAGGAGGCCCAGGCCCAGCTGATGAAAAGCCTGGCGGAGATTCTGCCTGCGGCCGAGGAGCAGGGCGTGACGGTGGCGCTGGAGCCGGTGTGGCACCACGCGCTGTGCACCGCCGAATTCACCCGCCAGGTGCTGGACACCATGCGCAGCCCCGCGCTACGCATCATCTATGACCCGGCCAACCTGCTTGGCCCGGACTGGATGGATCGGCAGGACACCCTGTTTGGCCGCTCGGTGGAGCTTTGGGGCGACCAAATCCTTGCCATCCACTTTAAGGGCATCCGCTACGACGACGGCAAGCGCCACCCCTGCCGGCTGGAGCAATCCATGGTGGACTATCCCAGTGTGTTCCGCCATCTGCGCCAGCTGCCCCAAGCCGAGCTGCCCGTCCTGCGGGAGGAAGCGGTGCCCGCCGCAGCCGCCACGGACCTGGCCTTTATGCGCGCGGCATGCGAATGGATGCGGTCTTGAGCCAACGGAAAGAGGAGTTGTGATCCTATGCAGCAGCATTTACAGCGTTTTGACGCATTTTTCCGCGCCTTTTTGCAGCGCGGCATCACGGGCGGCGCACCCCACACCCATTGGAACTATAAGGACGACCTGACGGTTTTGGGCGCTTACGGCCTGTACACCGCCACCGGGGATACCTTCTTCCGCGAACGGGTGTTTGCCATCACCGAGGGGCTGCTGCCCGCGGATGATTCCCCCCTGGGGCACAACCTGGACACCATCAGCTTTGGCAAGACCGACCTGGTTTTTTACGCGCTGACCGGCGAGGGACGCTGGCAGCGCCGCCTGCAGGCCAAGCTGGACGCGCTGGCAACTCACCCCCGCACCGCCAGCGGCAACTTCTGGCACAAGGACATCTATCCCTACCAAGTCTGGCTGGACGGCCTGTACATGGCGCTACCCGTCTATCTACAGCAGCCCGCCAACGCCGATGACGCCATGCGCCAGCTGGAGCTTGTGCGCAGCACCCTTTACCTGCCCGCGAAGGGCCTTTACCGCCACGCCTGGGACGAACGCCGCGTGCAGGAATGGGCGGACCCCCAAACCGGCCTTTCCCCCTGCGTCTGGCTGCGGGCAGAGGGCTGGTTCCTGATGGCGCTGGCCGACCTCTACCCCCTGATGCCCAAGCCGGAGCAGAAGGCTCGCCTGGCCGGGCTGCTGCGCGAGGCACTGGCCGGGCTGCTGCCCTATCAGGATGGAACCACCCGGATGTTCCTTCAGCTGCCGGACCTAGCCGGGCAACCGGGCAACTATCCCGAAACCTCGGGTAGCGCCATGGTGGCCTATGCCCTGATGAAGGGCGCGCGGCTGGGCATGTTGCCCGCTGGGGATTTCGCCAAGGGGGTCGCCATCCTGGAGGGCATCGCCGCCACCTACCTGGTCGAGCAGGACGGCCTCTTGGTGCTGAACGGCATCTGCGGCAGCGCGGGCCTTGGCCCCGGGCCGGACAACCGCACCGACCGCGACGGCAGCGTCGCCTACTATCTGAGCGAACCGATCCGACCAGACAACCAGCACGGCGTGGCCGCCTGTATGATGGCCTATGCCGAATATCTGCGCGGCCGGGCGTGAGCGCGGCAGGCCGCATGCAAAGCGGCCCAATATTAGCGAAACGGGAGGCGTTTTATGATGAACAACAGGCAACCCCCATTGGTGCTCCAGGTGAAGGAGCAGGATAACGTTGCCATCGCGGTGCGGGACCTGCCCGCCGGGACGGAGGTTCGCCCCGGGCTGGTCGCCGCGGAACCGATCCCCCAGGCACACAAGATCGCCCTGCGGCCCATCCCCCAGGGCGGCGAGATCGTGCGCTACGGGGTGGTGCTGGGCTATGCCAAAGCGGCGATCCCTGCCGGCAGCTGGATCAACGAGCATATGCTGACGCTGCCCCCCAGCCCGCCGCTGGACGATATGCCCTTCGGCACCAACCTCGTCCCGCCGGAGCAGCTGCCCGACCCACCCCGGGCCACCTGGATGGGCTATCCCAACAAAACCGGCCCGGCAGGCACCCGCAACCTGCTGGGCGTCGTGACGACGGTGCAGTGCTGTGCGGGCGTGCTGAAGGTCGCGGTGGAGCGCATCAAGAAGGAGCTTCTACCCAAATACCCCCATGTGGACGGCGTGGTCGCCGTCACCCACCCCTATGGCTGCGGCGTGGCGATCAACGCGCCGATGGCGGTGATCCCCATCCGGGCGGTGCGCAACCTGATCCGTCACCCCAACTTTGGCGGCGAGATCATGGTAGTGGGATTGGGCTGCGAGAAGCTGACCTACGAGCGCGTGCTGGAGCCGGAGGAGATCACCCCCGAAAACGTGCTAACGCTGCAGGATTGGGCCGGCTACGAAGCGATGATGGACGCCATCCTGACAATGGCGGACCGCAAGCTGCAGCGGCTGGAGCAGCGCAGGCGGGTGGAGTTGCCCCTGAGCGAGCTGGTGATCGGCATGCAGTGCGGCGGCAGTGATGCCTTCAGCGGACTGACTGCCAACCCCAGCGCGGGCTATGCGGCCGACATGCTGGTCAAGGGCGGCGCCACCGTGCTGTTCAGCGAGGTGACCGAGGTGCGCGACGGCGTGCAGTTGCTGGCCGCCCGCTGCCCCGACGCGGCCACGCGGGACCGGCTGGCCACCGAGATGAAGTGGTACGACGATTACCTGGACGCCGGCGGCGTGGACCGTGACGCCAACCCCACCCCCGGCAACAAGAAGGGTGGCCTGGCCAACATTGTGGAAAAGGCGATGGGCAGCATCGCCAAGAGCGGTTCCAGCCCCATTGTGCAGGTGCTCTCCCCCGCCGAAAAGCCCACCCGCCACGGCCTGATCTATGCCGCCACCCCAGCCAGCGATATCGTCTGCGGGCCGTGCCAGGTGGCGTCCGGCATTGGGTTACAGGTCTTTATGACGGGCCGCGGCACCCCCTATGGGCTAGACATTGCCCCCGTGATCAAGGTGTGCAGCCGCAACGAGATGAAGCAGCACTGGTTTGACCTGATCGATATTTCCGCCGGGCCGGTAGCCACCGGCGAGGCCACCATTGCCGACATCGGTCGCGAAATTTTTGAGATGGTGCTGGATGTCGCCAGCGGTGTGCGCCAGCCCTACAGCGACCAATACGGCTTCCACAACGACCTGTGCATCTTTAACCCCGCCCCCATCACCTAAAGCGGCGCGCCCCTTTCCTTTTGCAAAAAAAATATGGTATTCTAAAGATGGTTGATTGCATAATGAAGTTGAACACTTGAGCAGAAAAAATCCATAGTGATTTTTCTCCGTATGGTAGAATGTAGTATCCACACCACGTCTACCAAAGGAGGAGGCAATCACTATGGACTGACAAAATTATATCACAATTCCAGCGGAACGCAAGAAGGAACAACACCTTCAGCGTGAGGAAAGAGGTGCTATCCAGCATCTCAAGCGTCAGGGATACTCCGACAGAGCCATAGACAAAGCGA
>CAZIVF010000029.1:0-22325 GCA_964542725.1 uncultured Subdoligranulum sp.
TTTCTCTATTTTACAATAGTTGCCGCATTTTCGCAAGGGCTATTCGAGATATCCCGGCCCCGATCTTCGCCGCCGGAAAGAAAAAATTGGGCGTGGCTATGGCGCCGCCCGCACTTTTCTGCTATGATATCCCCAAGGTAACACCGCACAATTCCCGCTTACAGCTAAAGCGCCGCGTCGGCGGCTGTGAGACGCCGCCGGCGTTGAGAAAATGCTCAAGCATACACAAAGTCAAAGTATGCTTTGCGCTTTTCTCTTAGCCGTCGGCATCTCTCGCTCGCCGTATCGGCACTTTGCATTATGCGGTGTTACCCTAAAGAAAGAATGTGGCCATTGGGAACCGTAAGGAAGCTTGTATGAAAATTATACCGGTTGCGATCGCAGCTCTGGCGGCAATCGCTCTGTTTTATAGCCTCTTATGAGAGAGGGCTTTTGGTGTACAATGCCAAGTCGGCCCTGCTTTACAGGGGGACCGTCCCGCCCGCGAAAAGAAAAACCAGCGCGGGAGCACAGCTTTCTCACTGTAACGGCATGACCAAACGGGTGATTCGCCTGGAGGAGGGGAAAACCTACCGGTTTACCTTCACTGCTAACATCACAAAGGGAACGGTTTGCGTCGCCGTACAGGGCCGGGGCGGGGAACCTCTCCTGACGCTCACGGAGGAAGCGCCCGCCGCCTCCCTGACCGCCGAAGCGGGGCGGCGCTGCCGCCTGGTCACGAAATCTATCCATGCGGACGGGGAATACACCCTCCGTTGGAACGCGGTGTGAGGCGGGCCGGCCCCAGGGGGCCAACCTGCCGCTGACCCGCTTGTCTCGCCGGCCCAGGCGGCTGCCCGGGCCGTGGGTTCGAGGAAATAGGAATACAGCAGTGCGCGGCCTGCCAAACGGCAGACCGCGCACCAATTTTTGATGGAAGACGTTACCGGTAATCGATGGGCAGGGTGGGCAGGCCGTTCAGATCCCAGCCGGCCAGGTTGCCGTCCAAATACTCATAGTAGCCCTGGGCGGCGATCATGGCGCCGTTGTCGCCGCAGTATTTCAGCTCCGGCAGATAGATCCTGGCCCCCAGCTTCTGCGCGCCGTCGTTCACCAGCTGGCGCAGCCGCCCGTTGGCAGCCACGCCGCCCGCCAGGCAGATGGTCTTGGCCCCGGTGTCTGCCGCGGCGCAGAGCAGCTTCCGGGCCAAAATCTGGGCGATGCGCTCCTGGAAGCTGGCCGCCATATCCGGCACGCTGACGGCCAGGCCCTTCTGCTGGGCATTGTGTACCTCGTTGATGACGGCGGTCTTCAGACCGGAGAAACTGACGTTGTACTTCCCCTCCACATGGGGTGTCGGCAGCTTGTAGGCGTGGGGGTCGCCACCCTTGGCGGCCTGGGCCACGCTGGGGCCGCCGGGGTAGGGCAGGCCCAGCGTGCGGGCTACCTTGTCGAAGGCTTCGCCCGCCGCGTCGTCCACCGTGCGGCCCAGCACCCGGTAGCGGCACCAATCCTGCACCTCCACAATGTGGCTGTGGCCGCCGCTGGCGACCAGGCAGAGGAAAGGCGGCTCCAATTCCGGGTGGGTCAGGTAGTTGGCGGCGATATGCCCCCGCAGATGATGCACCGGCGCCAGCGGCTTGCCGGCGGCGTAGGCCAGCCCCTTAGCAAAGTTGACCCCCACCAGCACCGCGCCGATCAGCCCCGGCGCAAAGGTCACGGCCACCGCGTCCACATCGGCGATGGTCAACCCTGCGTCGGCCAGGGCTTTGTCCGCCGTGGCGCTGATGTACTCGGCGTGGCGGCGGCTGGCGATCTCCGGCACCACGCCGCCGTAGAGGGCCTGCTCCCGTACGCTGGTGGCGATAACGTTGGAGACCACCGCCCTGCCGTCCTGCACGATGGCCACAGCGGTCTCGTCGCAGGTGGATTCAATTCCCAATATATACAAATTGTATCACTTTCCCGTTTGAATATTTTGCGCTCAGTGCGCCTCCAGCCAGGTCTTGCCTACGCCCACCTCGGCGGTCAGCGGAACCGAGTAGGAGACCGCCTGCTCCATCTCCTGCTGCAGGATGGCCTTGACCTGTTCCACCTCGTACTCCGGCGCTTCCACGATCAGTTCATCATGTACCTGCAGGAGCAGCCGGGCCTGCAGCCCCTCGTCCCGCAGGCGCTGCCAGACGTGGACCATCGCCAGCTTGATGATGTCCGCCGCCGTACCCTGGATGGGGGTGTTGCGGGCCATACGCTCACCGCTGGAGCGCACCTGAAAGTTGGAACTTGCCAACTCCGGCAGGGGGCGGCGGCGGCCGAACAGCGTCTCCACATAGCCCTTCTCCTTGGCGTGGGCAATGCAGTCCTTCATATAGCCGTCCACCTTGGGGAAGGCCGCCAGATAGGTTTGCAAAAAGGCGTCCGCCTCCTTGACCGAAACATCCAGATCCTTCGAGAGGGAGAATGCTCCCTTGCCGTACATGATGCCGAAATTGATGGCCTTGGAGGCCGAGCGCAGCGCCGGGGTGACTTCGCTCTCCGGGATGTGGTAGATTTTGGCGGCAGTGGAGCGGTGGATGTCCACCCCGTGCAGGAACGCCTGCTGCATCGCTTCATCCCCCGTGATGTGGGCCAGGATGCGCAGTTCGATCTGGGAATAGTCGGCATCCACCAGCATCTGACCCTCCCCGGCCAGGAAGTAGCCCCGCAGGCGGCTGCCCAATTCGGTGCGGATGGGGATGTTCTGCAGGTTCGGCTCGGTGGAGCTGATGCGCCCGGTGCGGGCCTCGGTCTGGATGAAGGTGGAGTGGACCCGCCCGTCCGCCGCCTGGGCCTTGAGCAGCCCCTCCACATAGGTGGAGAGCAGCTTGGAGTAGGTGCGGTATTTCAGGATCCGGTCGATCACCGGGCTGTAAGGGCGCAGGCTTTCCAGCGTGGCGGCGTCGGTGGAGTAGCCGCTCTTGGTCTTTTTGCGGGGCGGCAGGCCCAGCTTGTCAAACAGGGCCTCCCCCAGCTGCTTGGGGCTGTTGACGTTGAAGGTGTAGCCCACCTCAGCGTAGATGCTCTCCAAAAGGCCGTCCAGTTCGGCCCGCAGCGCGTCGCCGAAGGCGCGGATGCCCTCGGCGTCCACCGCAAAGCCGATCCGCTCCATGTCCGCCAACACCCGGGCCAGCGGCAGTTCCATCTCATCGTGCAGCTTGCGCTCGCCCTGCTTGTCCAGGCCGGCGGCCAGCGCTTCGCAGAGGGCGGCCAGAACCCCGGCATCCGGCGCGGCGGCGCAGTGGAAGCGGGGCGCAATGCCGTACTCCGCCGCCAGGGTGTGTACCTCGTACCCGCTGGCGGAAGGGTTGAGCAGATAGGCCGCCAGCTTGCCGTCAAACCGGATGGCGCCCCCCACGCCGCCCGCCGCCAGCGAGAGGCGGTAGAGCGGCTTTGCGTCAAAGCACCAGATCTCGGCGGGGCCGTCCAGCAGGGCGGGCAGGCGATCCTCCCCGGCCAGGTAGACGGTATCCCCCTGCACGGCGTACCAGCCTCCGTCCCCGTTCTGGGCCAGGTAGCAGCGGTCATCCAAAAGGAAGGGCAGGGGGGCGGGCTCCACCTCGGTCAGCGGCGCGGCAGCCGCCGCCGGGGCGGAGGTCGCTTCGTCCAGCCCCCAGCGGCCGCAGAGCTTGTGCATTTCCAGCCCCGCCAGCAGGCGGGCGGCGGCGGCAGGGTCCCCGGGGCGGCGGGCGTAGGCGGCGGGGTCGGTCTCGATGGGGACGTCCCGGCGGATTGTACCCAGCATCAGGCTCATCTCCGCCTTGTCCCTGTGGTTGGTCAGGTTTTCCCGCTGTTTGGGCTTGATGGCCTTGTCGTCCAGGTTCTCATAGACGCCGGCCAGCGAGCCGAAGCGCTGCACCAGCGCCAGGGCGCTCTTCTCGCCAATGCCGGGGACGCCGGGAATATTGTCGGAGGCGTCCCCCATCAGGCTCTTCACGTCGATGAGCTGGGGCGGCGTCACGCCGTATTTTTCCCGGATGGCGGCCTCGTCCATCACCAGCGTTTCCTTGTTGGTGGCAAGCAGCACGGTGGTGCTGGCATCCACCAGCTGCAGGCTGTCCCTGTCTCCGGTGACCAGCAGGGTGGAGCCGCCCGCCGCCTCGCAGGCGGCGGCCAGCGTCCCCAGAATGTCGTCCGCCTCCCACCCGGGGCGGCTGACCTGCACAAAGCCCAGATCGTCCAGCAGTTCCTTCAGCACCGGCATCTGCTGGGCCAGTTCCTCCGGCATGCCGTGGCGGGTGGCCTTGTAGCCGTCGTAGGCTTCATGGCGGAAGGTGGGGGCGCGCTCATCCCAGGCAATGGCGACGGCGTCCGGCTTGTGGGCAGCCAGCAGATTGAGCAGGATATTCTGGAAGCCGAAAACGGCGTTGGTGTAGCGGCCATCCTTGGTGGAAAGCAGCTTGATGCCGAAGAAGGCACGGTTGACAAGGCTGTTGCCGTCCAGTACCATCAATTTCATAGAAGAACCTCCCGTGAGCGTCAAAAATGACAAGTGTAAATAGTATACCATATTCTGCAAAAATGTGGTACAATAGAAACCGAAATTTCAGAAAAGGAATTCGCTATGCAACTACGTCAACTTACCATACCGGACGGCGCGGTGTTCGCGCCGATGGCGGGCCTGACCGACGCGCCCTGCCGCCGCCTGATGGCCGACCACGGCGCGGCCTGGACGGTCAGCGAGATGGCCAGCGCTAAGGCTATCACCTTCGGCGACAAAAAGTCCCTGGCGCTACTGAAGGATCCCGACCCCCACGGCCTCTACGCCGCGCAGCTCTTCGGCGCGGAGCCGGAGGTGCTGGCCCGGGCCATTGCTGTCTTACAAGAAAAGGGTGTCCGCTTCGATATTCTTGACCTGAATATGGGCTGCCCCGCGCCCAAGATCACAGGCGGCGGGGCGGGCAGCAAGCTGCTGCTGGACCCCGAACTCTGCGGCCGGATGGTGGCCGCCGCCCGCCGGGCCCTGGGGGAGGGAACCCCTCTCACTGTCAAGATGCGCATTGGCTGGGACGCCGAACACCGCACCGGTGTGGAGGTCGCCCGCCGGTGCGAGGAGGCGGGGGCCGACCTGCTGGCGGTGCATGGCCGAACGCGGGAGCAGATGTACATCCCCCCGGTGGACCGGGAGGCCATCGCGGCCATCAAGCGGGCGGTGAAGATCCCGGTGCTTGCCAACGGCGATATCAACACTGCCGAGGGCGCGTTGGAGATGCTGGAAGCCACCGGCTGCGACGGCGTGATGATTGGCCGGGGGGCGCTGGGCGACCCCTGGCTGTTTGGGCGGGTGCGGGCGGCGCTGCGGGGCGAGGCCCCGCCGCCGCTGCCCAACCTGAACCAGCGGATGAGCACCCTGCGGGCGCAGATCTACGATATGTGCGAGGAAAAGGGCGAGTGGGCTGCCATGCCCCAGGCCCGCAGCCAGGCCATGCACTATATGAAGGGTCTGCGCGGCGCCGCCGCCCTGCGCCGCTGCTGCTCCATGCTGGAACACTTTGAGGATGTGGATCGGCTGATCGACGCGGTATACCGGGCGCAGGAATAAAAATAGCAATGTTGTAAAGTAAGGTGCGCCGCTAAGCGGCGCTGTCTAAAACTGTGCGAAGCGCACACCACAATTCTTAACATTTATAACGTTCCTAGCATTTACTTCATCCGCGAAGGCGCGCAAACGCGCGTGTTCGCGGCGACGGCTCTCGCCGCCGCGTTCAAAACCGTCCCTTTGTCAGTTCGTCCAGGTTTTGGGTGTAGCAGGGGAGCATGTGGTCGATGAAATACTCCGCCTCGGGGCAGTTCATGGCGTGCAGGGCGGCCAGCTGCTGGGCCTGCGCCGCCTCAAACTCCCGGTTGCCGCCCTGGCTCTCCTCCAGGCACTTGATGAGGGCCGAGAGCCGGTCCGCCGCCTTCAGCAGCTTGTGTTCCGCCGCACTCAGCACGGTGCCATTCAGGTAGCAGGCCATCTCTGGCTGCAATTCCTCCGGCAGCAGGCTGGCGATGACCCGGGCGCTCTCGTGCTCCACCGCCTTGTAGGCGGTGCGCAGCGCATCGTTTTTGTATTTCACAGGGGTGGGCATATCGCCGGTCAGGATCTCCGGCGCGTCATGGTAGAGCGCCGCCGTCGCCACCACGTCGGGCCGCAGCCCCGCACCGGTGCCAGTACACTTCTGCGCGATGAGGCAGAGGGTGTGGGCCAGCACGGCGGTATCCGCAGTATGCTCGCTCAGGCTCTCGGGCCGGCCGCTGCGCATCAGCGACCAGCGGGTGATGTATTTCATCCGCCCGATCAGAGCGTTGAAGGGGTAGGTTTTCATGTTGAACATCCTTTCGATGAAGAAACTTTGCCGGCGTTCCCGGCCCGCCCGCCGGGGCCAAGTCCTGCCGCTGGGACCGCTCGGCGGTTCTGCGGGGCGGCCTCCTGCGCCGAAACCGCTTTACAGTTCCCAGTATACCACAATCAAAGTCTGATTTTAAGGGAAATTCTGAATAAATCCGGCAGGCAGACCGCCGACCCCGCAGAGCGGGACCTGTTCAGAAGATCCCGTGAGGACTTGTAAGAGGAATTTGCCATGAACCTTCTACAAAAGCCCCGATCCGTCTACTGGCGTACCTTCTGGCTCTGCTTCCTGGTGGCGGCGGCGCTCTTTCTGCCCCACTGCATCATCGACGCGGCGGCGGGCGGCGGCTACTTCCACTACGCCGGGGATTTTAACGACCAGCAGATCAACTTCTATCAGTATGCCAACGCCTTCGTCAAGCAAGGCGGCACCTTCAGCTGGGCCACCGATCTGGGGAGCGGCTTTGTCAACGCCTACTCCTTCTATCTGTTGGGCAGCCCCTTTTTCTGGCTGACGCTGCTGCTGCCCGCCCGGTGGGCGCCCTGGGCGATGGTTCCCATGCTCTGCCTCAAGTTCGCGCTGGCGGGCGGCGGGGCCGCCCATTGGTCCCGACGCTGGGTGCGGGACGGGGCATGGCAGACGCTGGCGGGCTGCCTCTACGCCTTCTCCGGCTTTGGGGTGTACAATATCTTTTTCAACCACTTTTTGGATGTCTTTGCGCTGTTCCCCTATCTGCTGGATTCGCTGGACGGCGCGGTGCTTGACCGCCGGTGGGGCCGCTTTGCCTTCTGGGTGGCGGTGAACCTCGTCAACAACTATTTCTTCTTCGCCGGGCAGGCGGTGTTTCTGATACTTTATTTCTTCTGCATGCTGGCGGGGCGGCGGTACACGCTGGGGCCGCGCACCTTTGGCCGCTTGCTGTTCGAGGCGCTGCTGGGATGCGCTATGGGTTGCGTGCTGCTGCTGCCCGCCGCGCTCTCGCTGCTGCAAAACCCGCGCACCATCGACCATTTCAACGGCTACGGCTACCTGGTCTACGGCAAAGCCCAGCAGTACGGCGCGATTTTTTACAGCGCCTTCTTGATGCCGGACGCCCCCTACCTGCTGGATATGTTCCAGGAGGGGATCCTCAAGCATACCAGCATGACTGCCTGGTTGCCGGTGGTGGGGCTTGTGGGCGGCATCGCCTTCTGCCGGGGGCGTCGGCGGCATCCCTTCAGCTATCTGCTCAAGCTGTGCGTCCTCTGCGCCTTTGTGCCGGTGCTCAACAGCGCCTTCTACCTTTTCAATTCCAGCTACTATGCCCGCTGGTACTACATGCCGGTGCTGGTGCTCTGCGCCGCCACGGCGTCGGCGCTTTCCAGCCCGCGCGTGGCGCGGGCTGAAGTCCCCCGGGCGCTGGGTCTCGTCACCCTCATCACTGCCAGCGCCGCTGCCTTCGGCCTGGTACCCAACCGGGACCAGGAGGGGGAGCTGACCCTGGGCGTGGTGGAGGAACCGTGGCGCTTCTGGCTGGTTCTGGGCATAAGCCTGCTGGGGCTGGCACTCTTCGCCCTGGTCTGGTACGGCCAGCGGAACCGCCAACGGCTGGCCGGCACGCTTCTGGCCGCCGTGCTGGCGTTCAGCTGGGTGTACGGCACGGTGCATCTCTCCCTCACCAAGTACGGGCAGTGGCAGAACGACAGCCAGCTGGTGGCCGAGACCTACGGCTCGGTGCAGGAGGTGAACGCCGCCCTGCCGGACGACGCCTTCTACCGTCTGGACGCCTACGAGGCCCACAATAACCTGGGCCTCTGGCTGGATAAAAGCTGCATCCAGTTTTTCAACTCCACCGTGGCCCCCAGCATCCTGGAATTTTACCCCAGCGTGGGGGTCAAGCGGGACGTCAACTCCAAGCCGGACGCGGAACTCTACGCGCTGCGCGGCCTGCTCAGCGTGCGCTACACCCTGGTGCCGCTGGACCAGGTGGAGGCTTGGGAGAAGGAGGGCCTGCAGGGCTGGACCCCCGCCGGCCAGACCGCCAGCTATGCCCTCTATGAGAACGAGAACTGGGTGCCAATGGGCTTTGCCTATGAGTATTACCTCACCCAGGAGCAGTTGGACGCCGTGCCGGAGAGCCAGCGCGGCAGCGTACTGATGAAGGCCCTGCTGCTGGACGAGGAACAGATCGCCCTGTGCGGCGGCGCCCTGGCCCCTCTGCCCGACGAAGCGCTGGACGAGCGCAGCTACAGCGCCTATGTGCAGGACTGCGCCGCCCGCCGCGCCGCCGGGGTTAGCGAGTTTACCGCCACCCGCACCGGCTTCACCGCCCGGTGCAGCTATGAGGAGGAAACGCTGGTGTTCTTCAGCGTCCCCTATGATGACGGCTTCACCGCCACCGTCAACGGTGCGCCTGCCGAGATCTATAAGGTGGACAACGGCCTGATGGCCGTCCGTGTTCCCGGCGGCGTGCCGGATACCCAGATCGAATTCACCTACCGCACCCCCGGCCTGGCCGAAGGGATCCGCATCAGCCTGGCCGCCCTGGCGGTCTGGGCCGTCTACTGCATCGTCATCTACCACAGAAAGAGGAACCATCTATGCAAAACCATGCCGAACAACTCGCCGCAGAACTGAACCTGAACGTCAGAAACGTGCAGGGGGCCATCGCTCTGATCGACGAGGGAAACACCATCCCCTTCATCGCTCGCTACCGCAAGGAGGCCACCGGCTCGATGGATGATCAGGTACTCCGCACCCTGGGGGATCGCCTGAACTATCTGCGCGGGCTGGACAAGCGCCGCGACGAGGTGGCGTCGTCCATCACCGAGCAGGGGGCGATGACCCCGGAACTGACCGCCGCTCTGGCCGCCGCCAAGACGCTGGCCGAGGTGGAGGATCTCTACCGCCCCTACAAACCCAAGCGCAAGACCCGCGCCAGCATCGCCAAGGCCCGGGGCCTGCAGCCGCTGGCCGAAGCGATTCTGGCCCAGCGGGCCGCCCTGGATCCTGCGGCGGAGGCGGCCGCCTACCTGAATGAGGAAGTCCCCGACGCGGCCGCCGCCCTGGCGGGGGCGAAGGACATCATCGCGGAGCATATCTCGGACGACGCCGCCTGCCGCGCCGAACTGCGCCGCTATTACCGGGGCTTTGGCCGTGTGACCAGCGTCAGGGCCAAGGAGGGGGATAGCGTCTACGCCCAGTATTATGACTACGCGGAACCGCTGAACAAGATCCCCGACCACCGGGTCCTGGCCCTCGACCGCGGAGAGCGGGAGGGATTCCTGAAGGTTTCCATAGAGGTGGACGGCGAGCGGGCCGGGGCCATTGTGGCCTGGATGTTCGCCCGCAAAAAGACCGGCGGCGCCAGCGCTCTGCTGGTGGAGCAGGCCGCGCTGGACGCCTACAGCCGCCTGATCCACCCCAGCTTGGAGAATGAACTGCGCGCGGCCCTCTCTGATAGGGCCGCCGAGGGGGCCATCAAGGTCTTTGGAGACAATCTGCGCCAGCTGCTTTTGCAGCCGCCCATCCGGGGCAAGGTGGTCATGGGGCTGGACCCCGGCTACCGCATGGGCTGCAAGGTGGCGGTGGTGGACCCCACCGGCAAGGTGCTGGACACCGGCGTGGTCTACCCGGTGCCGGAGTTCAAGCGGGTGCCACAGGCCAAGGCGGCCATCAAGGCGATGGTGCTCAGAAACAACGTGGAGCTGATGGCCATCGGCAACGGCACCGCCGGGCATGAGACCGAGGAGTTTGCCGCCCAGGTCATCCGGGAGCTGGCCAAAGAGCGGGGGCTTGCCCTCCAGTACATGGTGGTCAGCGAGGCGGGGGCCTCGGTCTATTCCGCCTCCAAGCTGGCGGCGGAGGAATTCCCCCAGTATGACGTCAATCTGCGCAGCGCGGTCTCCATCGCCCGCCGCCTGCAGGACCCGCTGGCCGAACTGGTCAAGATCGACCCCAAGGCGGTGGGGGTGGGCCAGTACCAGCACGATATGCCCCAGAAGCGCCTGAACGAGACGCTGGACGGCGTGGTGGAGGGCTGTGTCAATTCAGTGGGCGTCGACCTGAACACCGCCTCCGCCCCGCTGCTGCGCCGGGTGGCGGGCCTCACCGCCGCCACCGCCAAGAACATTGTGGCCTACCGGGAGGAGGCGGGGGCCTTCACCTCCCGCGCCCAGCTGAAAAAGGTCAAGGGCCTCGGCCCCAAAGCCTATGAGCAGTGCGCCGGTTTCCTCCGCCTGCCCGAGGCGAAAAACCGCCTGGATGCCACCGCCGTCCACCCTGAGAGCTACCCCGCCGCCAGGGCGCTGCTGGAAGCCTGCGGCTACGCCGCCAAGGATATCGGCACCGACCGCCTAGCCGCCTTGCCCGCCGCCGTCAAGGCCCGGGGGACGAAGACCCTCTGCGAGGCACTGGCGGTGGGTGAGCCGACCCTGCTGGACATCGTATCTGAACTGTGCAGGCCGGGCCGCGATGTGCGGGACAGCCTGCCCAAACCGCTGCTGCGCAGCGATATCATGGGCATAGCCGATCTCAAACCCGGCATGGAACTGACCGGCACGGTGCGCAACGTCATTGATTTCGGCGCCTTTGTGGATATCGGCGTGCATCAGGATGGCCTGGTGCATATCTCCCAGATCACCGACCGCTATATCAAACACCCCGGCGAAGCGCTCAAGGTAGGGGACATCGTTCAGGTCAAAGTGCTGGGGGTGGACCTCCCCAAAAAGCGGATCAGCCTGACCATGAAGGGCGTCCCACAGAAAAATTAAACACAAAGTTCAGGCGTGTTGTTCGTATTTGGGGGGACAAAAAGCCCTGTGGGACGCACGATATAGAAAGAAACAGGGGAGAAAGAAGCCTATAACATAAAATCCGACTTTCAAAAACATAAAACTTGTGAAAGAAACCGATTCCGCAGGGGAATTTCTTGTAAGTTTTCCCAAATCAAAAAATGAGTGGGGGCTGCTTTTATGCAAACTGCAGGAAAAAATATTTTTGTGTATTTCATCCAAAGCAGAAGGTAATAATTATGCTATAATGCACAATGTAAGGCGGGCGTACGGCAACGTGCCGTAGCCCCTTACACGTCCGGCGGAAGGGAAAGCCGCCGACGCTAGAGATATGGAGGTCGTTATTATGGTAAGACAAGTCAAGGTTTCCAACTTCACCGAAGTCAAGGGGATCGTGTCTGCCGCTGCCAAGTGCTATAACGAGGTTGGCGTGCATGACATGAAGGGCAGCATCGCCGATGCAAAGAGCATTCTGGGTATGATGAGCCTGGATTACAGCCATCCCGTCAAGATCGTCTGCGAGGATGAGCATGATCTCAACCGCGTCATCAACGCGCTGAAACAGTAAGGTGAAAAAACGGCTCGCAGCCATTCGGCTGCGGGCCGCTTTTTTTGTTGTAAGAGCCGGATTCACAGCAGGAGGTCTCTGCGCACTCTGCAGGCAGGCTGCGCGCAGCAGGGGGCAAATCTGGTTTTCGCCGCCTCAGCGGCAGGGCGTCTGCAGCTGGGCGGCGGAACCGCCGCGGGTCTGGCCGCTGCCGCGGATCACATACTTATAGCTGCACAACTCGGCCAAGCCCATGGGGCCGCGGGCGTGCAGTTTTTGGGTGCTGATGCCCATCTCGCAGCCCAAGCCGAACTCGCCGCCGTCGGTGTAGCGGGTGCTGGCATTCACATAGACGGCGGCGCTGTCCACACAGGTGACAAAGCGGTCGGCAGCCACCTGGTCGGCGGTGACGATGGCCTCGCTGTGGTGGGTGGAGTGCTCGGCGATGTGGGCGATGGCGTCCTCCACGCTGTCCACCACCTTGACGGCCAGGATGTAATCCAAAAACTCGGTGTCAAAATCCTGCTCGCCCGCCGGGGTTCCGGGGATGACGGCGGCGGCCCGCTCGTCCAGCCGCAGTTCCACCGGGGTCAGACCGGCGGCGGCGCGTTCATCCACCAGCAGCGCCTTGAGGCGGGGCAGGAAATCCGCCGCGATGTCCCTGTGGACCAGGCAGACTTCCTCGGCATTGCAGACGCTGGGGCGGCTGGTCTTGGCGTTCTCGACGATGCGCAGCGCCATCTCGCAGGGGGCTGCCTTATCCACATAGACGTGGCAGATGCCGGTGCCGGTTTGGATGCAGGGTACGGTGGCGTTCTCCACACAGGCGCGGATCAGCCCTGCGCCGCCCCGGGGAATCAGCAGATCCACCAGGCCGTCGGCGGTCATCAGTTCATTGGCGCTGGCGTGGGAGGTGTCCTCGATCAGGCTGACGGCGCTCTCGGGCAGGCCCGCCTGGCGCAGCCCGGTGCGCAGCGCCTCCACAATGGCGTGGCAGCTGGCCCAGGCGTCCCGCCCACAGCGCAGCACGCAGGCGCTGCCCGCCTTGAGGGTCAGCGCCGCCGCGTCCGAGGTGACGTTGGGGCGGCTCTCGTAGATGATGGCGATGACCCCCATCGGCACGGCGGTCTTGGTGATGACCAGCCCGTTGGGGCGAGCAATCTGGCGCAGCGCCGCGCCCACCGGGTCGGGCAGGGCGGCCACCTCCCGCATCCCCTTGGCCATGTCGGCCAGGCGGGTGGGGGTCAGGGCCAGGCGGTCCAGCATCACGTCGCTCACCCGGTCCCGGGCTGCGTCAAGATCCCGGCGGTTGGCGGTCAAAATGGCGGGCGAGGCTGCCACCAGCGCCACCGCCATGGCTTCCAGCGCGGCGTTCTTGGCGTCGGTATCAGCCAGGGCCAGCGGCAGCTTGGCGGCCTGGGTCGCCTGCAAAATTTCATGGGTGGTCATGGGGTGTCTCCTTTACTTTTCAGAAGGGGGGCTGCGGCGGCCCAGAAAGCGGGTACCCACCGGCTTGCCCTCCACAATATCATACAAAACAGCGGCGTTGGCGCCGTTGGCGATCACCATCTCCACGCCGCCCATGGTGGCGATGCGCGCCGCCATCAGCTTGGTGGCCATGCCGCCGGTACCCAGGGTGCTGCCCGCCCCACCGGCCAGCGCCTCGATCTCGGGCGTGATCTCCTCCACCCGCGCAATCAGGGTGGCATTTGGTTCCCGGCGGGGGTCGGCGGTGTACAGGCCGTCGATATCGCTGAGCAGCACCAGCAGATCGGCCCGCATGTATTTGGCGACGATGGCGCCCATCGTATCGTTGTCGCCCACGGCGATCTCCTCGGTGGCAACGCTGTCGTTCTCATTGACGATGGGGATCGCCCCCAACTGCAAAAGGCGGTACAGCGTATTTTCCAGGTTCATCAGGCGGGGCGCGCAGTCAAAATCCTCCCGCGTGACCAAAATCTGGCCCACCGTATGGTTGTAGGCGCTGAACAGCCGGTCGTAGGTGTACATCAGTTCGCACTGCCCCACCGAGGCCGCCGCCTGTTTGGTTGGCATATCCTGGGGGCGGCGGGCCATCCCCAGCTTGCCGGCCCCCATGCCGATGGCCCCCGAGGAGACCAGGATAATCTCATGCCCGGCGTTCTTCAAATCGCTGAGCACCTTGACCAGTTCCTCCGTATGGCGGATATTCAGCCGCCCGCCGGCGTGGGCCAGCGTGCTGGTACCGATCTTGACGACGATACGCATAAGTATAGATCAACTCCTGCCGGGGCAGGCGCGGCCCGCCCCAAAATCAAATTCAGCCTTTCCCCATCTCGCGGGTTTTGTCAAAAGCTGCCAGCACTGCGTCGGTCACGGCACCGCGGAAGGCCCGTTCCTCCAGCACGCGGACGCCCTGGATGGTGGAACCGCCGGGGCTGCACACCGCATCCTTCAGCGCGCCGGGGTGAAAGCCGGTTTCCAGCACCATACGGGCGCTTCCCAGCACCATCTGGGCGGCGTAAGCCTGGGCCTTGGCGCGGGGCAGCCCGGCGGCCACGCCGCCATCCGCCAGCGCCTCGATAAACTGGTACGTCCAGGCCGGGCCGCAGCCCGATACGCAGGAAGCCGCGTCGATCAGTCCCTCCGGCAGTTCGTCCAGCAGGCCGGCAGGGGCCATGGCCTGCCGCCAGGCGTCCAGCAGGGCCGGCTTCACGCCGTCATGGCAGTATTGGATCATGCCGGCCCCCAGCGCCGCCGGGGTGTTGGGCATCATCCGGATGATAGGGTAGCCGCTGCCCGCCATCTGGCGGATGCGGGCCATCGTCAGCCCCGCCGCCATGCTGACCAGCACGAAGGGGCGGCTCTCGGCCCGCTGCTCCAGCAGGGGGGCGATGCCGTCCAGCATGGCCTCCATCATCTGCGGCTTTACGCCCAGAAAGATAAAATCACAGCTGCGGGCCACATCCGCGTTGCCGGCGGCCTGGCAGCCCAGTTCGGCGGCCAGGGCGTCCGCCTTGGCGGGGGTGCGGTTGGCCAGCATCACGCTGCCCGCGCCCGCCCCCCTGCAGACGGCACGGGCCACCGCGCCGCCCATGTTGCCGCAGCCGATAAAACCGTATTTCATGCGCTTGTTCCTCCGTACAGCCAGGGATCATACATATACAGTACCATCGTAGCGCACAGGGGTGGGTTTGTCAATCGAATTTTTCGGTGCGGAAAGAGATTTACGGTTGTTTTTTGGTTGGTAAACGTGTATAATTTAATCTGTATTACTTTGTGTATTTTATAAAATCAGGGGGCAGCCATGCGTCAGGACGAAAACCTGCATTATCTGGATAACGCCGCCACCACGATGGTGGCGCCGGAGGTGGCCGATGCCATCCACGCGGCAATGCTGCGCCATTGGGCCAACCCCAGTAGCCTGTACGATCCGGCGGTGGAGGCGCAGGAGGCGCTGAGCACCGCCCGCGCCCGTGTGGCGCGGAGCCTAGGCTGCAAAAGCGGCGAAATCTACTTTACCGCCTGCGGGTCTGAGAGCAACAACCTGGCTCTGCTGGGCGCGGCGCTGCCCCGGCGCAGCTGGGGCAGCAAGATCGTTGTTACCGGGTTTGAGCATCCCAGCGTCCAGCGCCCGCTGCGGGCTTTGGGGGAACAGGGCTTCCAGGTGGTGGAAATCGCCCCCGGGCGGGATGGCCGCCTGGATGCCGGGAAATTCCTGGCGGAGGTGGATAAGAACACCGTGCTGGCCGCCTGCATGGCAGTGAATAACGAGACCGGCGCGGTGCAGGATATAGCGGCCATCGCGGCGGGGGTCAAGGCCCGGAACAGCCGCACCCACTTCCATGTGGATGCGGTGCAGGCCTGGCTGCGCCTGCCGCTGGATATGCGCCGCTGGGCCGGGGTGGACACCCTTTCGCTCTCCGGCCACAAGGTCCACGCCCCCAAGGGCATCGGCGCGCTGTATCTGTGCGATAACCAGCGCCAGCATCTCCGCCCGCCCTATCTGGGCGGCCACCAGGAGGGGGGCATCCGCCCCGGCACCGAAAATTTGCCCTACGCGGTGGGGCTGGGCCTGGCGGCGCAGCGCGGCGCGGCGGCGCTGCGCGCCCGCGCCGCGCGGATGGCGGCGCTCAACGCCAGGCTGCGGGCGGGGCTGGCCGAACTGGAGCAAATCACCGTCAACTCCCCGGCGGACGCGGTGCCGGAGGTGCTGAATTTCTCCACCAACTGCGTCAACAGCCAGACCTTCATCAACTATCTGAACAGCCGGCGGATCTATGTCTCCGGCGGAAGCGCCTGCGATAAGGGCGAACCCAGCCACACCCTGCAGGCGATGGGATGCAGCGACCGCGCCATCCGCACCGCCCTGCGCGTCAGCTTCTGCGAGGACAACACCGAGGCCGACGTGGACGCTCTGCTGACGGCGCTGCGCGCCGGCCTGCGGGAACTGCAGCATATCTGACGCCGGCCCCGCACAGCAAGCAAATCAAAAGCAAAGGATCATCGAGTATGAGAGAACTTATCTTAGCCTACCAGGGCGAAATGACGTTAAAGGGCTTGAACCGCGGCAAATTTGAGGCGCGTCTGGCCAAAACGATCCGCTGGCGGCTGGAAGGGCTGGGCCAATTCAAGGTCCATTCCTCCCAGAGTACCGTATTCATTGAACCGCTGGAGGAAACGTGCGATGTGGAGGAGGCGTTCCGCCGCATCTCCCGCGTGTTCGGCATCGTCAAGCTGAGCCGGGCGGCAGTCTGCGCCAACGACTTTGACACCATCTGCCAAACCGCCGAGGCATACCTGGGCGGGACGCTGCGCGGCGTTAAGACCTTCAAGGTGGAGGCCAAGCGGGCCGACAAGAAATACCCCATGAAAAGCCCCGAAATCAGCCGGGAACTGGGAGCCTACCTGCTCAGCTGCCATCCGCATCTGCGGGTGAACGTCCACGAACCCCAACTGGAGGTGATGGTGGAGATCCGCGACGGCGCGGCCTATATCCACGGCCCCAAGGTGGAGGGGGCGGGCGGCCTGCCGGTGGGAACCAGCGGGCGGGCTCTGAACCTGCTTTCCGGCGGGATCGACAGCCCGGTCGCCGCCTGGTGCATGGCCCGGCGCGGCCTGGCGCTGCACCACATCCACTTTGCCAGCCCGCCGTACACCAGTCTGCGCGCCAAACTCAAGGTGCGGGATCTGGCCCGGGAACTGGTGGAGTACACCGGCAGCTGCACCCTGTATGTGGTACCCTACACCAAGCCCCAGGAGTATATTCGGGACAATGCGCCCGATGTGCTTTTTACCGTGCTGATGCGGCGCAGCATGCTGCGCATCGCGGGCCGGGTGGCGGCGGACCGGGGGATGCAGGCCCTTGTCACCGGTGAGAGCTTGGCCCAGGTGGCAAGCCAGACGCTGCCAGCCCTGGCCTGCACCGACGCCGCCCAAAGCCTGCCGGTGCTGCGCCCCTGCATCGGTATGGACAAAAACGAGATCGTGGACCGCTCCCGCCGCATCGGGACCTTTGAAACATCCATCCAGCCCTATGAGGACTGCTGCACCATTTTTACCCCGCCCCACCCCAAGACAAGCCCCACCCTGGCCGAGATCGAGGCCGCCGAGGCAGCTATGCCCGGCCTGGCCGCCCTGGAAGCCGCCGCCGCCGAGGACGTGGAACGGATCCCCATCCGCCTGGGGGAGGAAGGCTTTGAATGACAGCAAAGTTATGAATGTTACAAACGGTACAAATTGCGGTGTGTCCTACCGGCACGATGGAATGGGGAAAAGAAAAACCGCGACGTTTGGCTTTTTCAAAAGCGGCGCAGCCGCACCGTAATTGATACCATTCTTACCTTTTCTAACCTATATATCATTCCAATTTCCGCCCGCCGGGCGCACCCGCGACTTCTAACTTCTGCCTTTTCCCTCTTTACGCTGTCTTTTGGGAGGTTTTGCATGACTGCCGAGATCATCTGTGTTGGCACGGAACTGCTGCTGGGGGATATCGTCAACACCAACGCCCAGTTTTTGAGCCGGGAACTGGCTGAGCTGGGGATCACCGTGCTGCATCAGCATGTGATCGGGGATAATCCCGCCCGCCTGCGGGCGCTGGTGCGGGAGGCCAAGGCTCGCAGCGAATTGCTGGTTTTCTCCGGCGGGCTTGGCCCCACCGAGGACGACCTGACCAAGGAAACGGTGGCGGAGGCTTTCAACGATACGCTGTGCTTTGATGAGGAGGAATGGCGGAAGATTCTCGCCTTCTTTGCCCGCACCGGCCGCACCCCCACCCCCAACAACCGCAAGCAGGCCATGGTCCCCGCCCGGGGGCGTAAGCTCTGCAACGGCCACGGCACCGCGCCGGGCGCCTGGTTCGAGGATGGGGGTTGCGCCGCCGCCCTGCTGCCCGGCGTTCCGCGGGAGATGAAGGCCATGTGGGCTGAGCAGCTGCGCCCCGTGCTGGAGCGCCGCCAGAACTGCACTATCCACAGCCGCACCCTGCGGGTGCTGGGGGGCGAGAGCAGCATTGCCAGCAAGGTGGCCCCGCTGTTTGAAAGTGCGAACCCTACCGCCGCCATCTACTGCAAAACGGGGGAGAGCGAGATACGGGTCACGGCCCGCGCCGCCACCGCCGCCGAGGCCGAGCGTGCCTGCAACGCCCGTCTGGGGGAATTCCGCGCCATCCTGGGGGATGCCGCCTACGATGTGGATGTACCCGGCCTGGAATACACCGTGGTGCGCGCCCTGCGGGAGCGGGGCCTCACCGCCGCCGCGGCGGAAAGCTGCACCGGCGGCATGATCGCCCAGCGGCTGACCAATGTGCCGGGAGCCAGCGAGGTTTTCGGCTTCGGCTTCGTCACCTATGCCGAGGCCGCCAAACAGAAACTGCTGGGCGTGCCGGAAAAGCTGATACAGACCTACAATGTGGTATCCGGCCCGGTGGCCGTAGCCATGGCCCGGGGGGCGCTGGCCGCCTCCGGCGCAGACTTGGCCGTGGGGATCACAGGCCTGGCGGGGCCGGGCGGCGCGCTGCCCGGCAAGCCGGTGGGGACCGTTTACCTGGCGGGAGCCGACGCCCGAAGCCAAAAAGCTTGGCTGATGCGCCTGACGCTGGGCGGCTATGGGGACCGCTCCGTTATCCGCACCCGCGCCGCCCTCTACGCGCTGGACCTTCTGCGCCGGATGGCGCTGGGCCTGCCGGTGCCGGACGCGGCGGAGGTTGCCCCGGATACCCCCGCCGGACAGATGGATTTGTGAAAGGAAACCAACCGCCCAACGGACGATCAACAGAATGAGGGACTGCCATGTTAGCAACACAGCTGAAAATTTTACGGGTATTTGGCCTGCCGGCCGACGAGGTGTCGGCCGTGCTGCGCGCCGCGCGGGACGAAGGCTGCCCCGGCCTGCGCCTGCTGGAACGGGACGGGGAGTTTGCCGTCTGCGTGCAGGTCAGCGCCCCCACCCAGGCCATGGCTGCTGAGCACTGCGAAAAATGGTTGCAAAAGCTGCGCAGCAAATTCGGTGACGCAGTGTACGGCGAGGGGGAGGTAAGCCTGGCAGGGGCGGCGCTGGATGCCCTCTTGCAGCGCCGCCGCCTGCTGGTGGCGGCTGACGAAACCACCGGCCGCCTGCTGGGGGCGCTGCTGCGCCCGCTGCCCCACAGCGAGGCCGCCTTTGACTTTGGCAACGAGACATGGTCCGACCCCGAGCGGGCGCGCCAGATCGCCGCGCGCCCCGGCTGGCTGCGCAAGTTCCCCGGCGATGAGGTGCAGGCCGCCGCGGCCCGCGCCCTCAGCGCCCTGCAGGTTGGCCGGGGGGATTACGGCGCGGTGTACATGCCCGCCGCCGTGGACCGCCCGCCCTTTGTGCTGGTGTGCGACCAGCGCAGCGCCTGGGCCTGCACGCTGCGGCCTGACCTGAACGATGCCGCCATCGCCAACCATATTCTGGACCTGGTGCGCCGCCGCGCCCTGGGACTGCGCCCCGGCGTGAGCGCGCTGGTTTTCCGCCCGGGCCATGAACATCCCGCCCTGCCCGAGGCGGGGGGAAAAGGCAACACCACCCGCTTTTCGCTCCGCCGTGCCCGGCCCAAGACCGCGCCGGAAGCCTTTGAGCCGATGCTGGACTTTGACGCCCCCGCCCAGGAACCCTCACTGACCGGCACCTTTGAGATGCCCCCCGCCCACCGCAAGACCGGCGCCCCCGCCCAGGAGGCCGACCCGCTGGGCATCCGCACCGCCGGGCCGCAGGCCGCCGCAGACTCCCGCCGGCAGCGGCAGGGCCAGACGCCCCAGTCCTCGGTGCTGGACGGGGATGTGCCGGACTTCACCTCGGTGCTGGATCCGGCGGTGATCGCCGCCGCCCAGGCTGCCGATGCAGCCGACGAGGCCGCCGGTCGCACCCACAGCCCCGAGGATTTCCGCCGCGCCGCCAGCGACCTGTTCGGCGACGCCGAGGCTTCGGTGGCCGCCCGGCCCCGCAACCGCAGCCTGGAGATCGTGGAAAAATCCGAGCGCCGCCGTCGGCGTACCGTAATCCTGGTCCTTCTTGTGCTGCTGCTTGCCCTGTTGGGGGGCGCAGGTGGGATCTGGTGGTTCTTCCAAAACGATTTGGGCGCACGGCCCAACCCCAAAAACTACGGCACTTCGCTGTTTGACCAGACTGCGGCCAACTACCTGGCCAACGCTACGGCAAAGAGGCCCGGCGTGGTGGGCTACCTGGCCTTCCCCCAGCGTGAGGGAAGCTTTGTCTACCCCGAGGGCAGCGCCGCCGGGGAGGGGGAAACGCCGCTGATCACCTTCAGCGGTGCCAACTACCTGGCGGGCGGCATGCCCTCCAACACGGTGCTGCAATGCGGCGACGACGCCCTGGCCGACTTTGCCGAACTGGATGCCCTGCAGCAGAACAGCGGCTTTACTCTCTATCTGCCCGACGAGACCTACCGCTTCAAAGTGCTGGCCGTCTACTACTTGGATGGGGAGGAACCGGAGGCGTTTCCCACCGGGGCCGCCGATCTCTCGGCCTACTATGACTATCTGGCCTTCGTCACCGGTGTGCGCGCCCGCAGCCTGTATGATACCGGCGTGGAAGTGGGGGAGGACGCCCGCTTCCTGACCCTGACCTCCTCCAGCGGGGAAGAGGGCGTTCAGATCTGCGTCACAGGCCGCCTGGTGGAGGATACGGAATCCGCCCAGCTGGTGCCGTCCGCCATTGAAGCCGCCGCCGAGCCGCTGCTGACCAACGCTCAGTACCGCCGCGAGGGGCGGGAAGCCCCCGCCCTGGCCGCGCTGCTGCAGGAGCAGCTGGGGTGGTATACCGCCCAGAGCCTGACCCAGGCCAACCAGCCGGAGGCTGACGCCCAGCCGGAGGAAAATGCCGACAGCACCGACCTGAGCGCTGATGTGGCCGCTATGGAGGAACTCACCCAGCAGCTCATCGCCAGCGCCGATAAGCTGCTGGCCGGGCTGACCGACGTGGCCGGCTCCCAGGGGGCGGCGGAGACCAGCCTGAACCAGGGGGCCGAGGGAACTTTGCCGGAGCAGAGCGTCAGCGTGGATCAGCTGACCACCGCCACACCCACCGCAACCCCCACGGGGGCCCCCACCGAAGCGCCCACCCAGGCCCCCGCAGAAAGTGAATCTACCCAACAGCCTTCTGAGGAACCCACCCAGGCTCCCACCGAAGCGCCCGCCCAGGAACAGCCCGTCAGCGAGACCATCGCGGTGACGATGAACGGGGTGGCCCAGGATATGGACTTGGTGCAGTGCCTGGCGATGGTGGCCCAGAATGAGCTTGGCTCCAACGCCCCTGCCGAGGCGTACAAGGCCCAGTGCGTGGCCACCCACTGCTGGATCCTGAGCCAGGGCGGCTACCCGTCGGTGGCCGGCAGCACGCCGGGCGCCGCCGCGCTGGCCGCCGCCCAGGAGGTCGCCCATGTGCTTGTGACCTACAACGGCCAGGTCTGCTTTACCCCCTACTTTGCGTCGGCGTCCACCGGCACCGCCTCCGCCAAGGAGGTCTGGGGCAGTGAGCGCGCCTGGCTACAGGCGGTGGACAGCCCCTATGACCAGCAGGTGGCCACCAACTGGAACACCAACGGAAACAGTAGCGGCACCGCCCGCTTCTCCCGCCAGACCCTGCAGGACCGCATCCTGGAGGTGATGGGAACCGATCTCTCCGGCGTGGACCCCAACGAGTGGTTCCATATCCTCTCCGCTAACGCCTACGGCTGGGTGGCGCAGATCCAGATCGGCCCCGATCCCTCCAATACCTGCTCAGGCCGCTGGTTCCGTGAGAATCTGCTGGCCGGCCAGAGCGTCGATGGACGCAGCCTGCGCAGCCAGTGCTTCACCGTTACTTACGATGCCGGGCTGGACTGCTTTATCTTTGATGTCTACGGCTACGGCCACGGCTGCGGCATGAGCCAGTGGGGCGCCATCGGCTACGCCCGCAACGGGTGGAGCTACCAGGATATCCTGACCCACTACTTCACCGGCACCAGCATCACAACCTACTGAGGAATATGCCTTCTCAGAACGCTCTTTGCCGCCGCCCCTGCGCCTGCCTGCCTCAACGGCATCCGCGGGGAACCCGCAGCGCCCCCTATAACTAAAGAAACCACTCGCCTAGCGAGTGGTTTTCGCATTACAAAAAAGGGCTGCCGACCGGCGGCAGCCCACGGTTCAAGCGGAT
>CAZIVF010000030.1:0-10379 GCA_964542725.1 uncultured Subdoligranulum sp.
TACCGAGCCGGTTTTTCTTGGTCAAACGCTTCCATGGGAGCGCAGAGGTACCGCCGGGCGGTGAGGGGACGGCACGGTCAGGGCTTGATCTCCTCGGTCTCGATGAGGAAGCGGACGGCGCCGGTCTGGCCGGGAGCCAGGCCGGCAAAGTTGGTGTAGGCAAGGTCGGCCCGGTTGGCGGCCCGCAGGCGGCGGGTCAGGGCCGTGAGTTCCTCCCCCGCCAGCTTGCTCAATTCCCGGATGCCCTCCCGGTCGAACTCAGCCACGCCATCCCGGAAAGCCACGCCGCCCTCAATCAGTGCCACCGCCCCCTCGGTCAGGGCGCCGCCCGCATCCCGCAGGTCGTCCGCGCCCCAGCTTAGGCTGCGCATCCCCGCCGTCAGCTGCTCGATGGCCTTGTTGAAGGCACAGACGCCCTCCGTCAGCTGGCCGCTGCCCTCCGCCAGGGCGGCCACGCCGCCGGTGTAGGCCCGCAGCCCCGCCGTCAGCTGGGCCATGCCGTCCAGCTGGGCTTTCAGGGCCAGCATTGCTTGTCGTCCTTCCCCGTCGGGCAGCAGGGCCGCCAGCTGATCCAGCGTATCGGCGTAGGTTTCCCAGGTCAGCAGCGGCGCGGCGCTCTCGGGGGTGGCATAGGCCGCCAGCTGGGCGTTGGCGGCGGCCAAAACGGCGTCGGCCAGCTGGGCCAGGCCGTCGTTCAGGGCGTCGCTGTTGGCGTCCAGCTCTTCCAGGCCGCCCTGCAGCGCCGCTGCGCCCTCGCTCAATTTGGATTTCTGGGCGTCCAATTCAAACATACCGGCGGCCAGCAGATCGGCCCCCTCCGCCAGGGCGGAGGCGCCCTCGGCGTATTGGTTCAGGTAGTCCTTCATCTTCACCATGCCGTTCAGCAGTTCCTCGGCGCCGTCAGCCAACTCGCCGGAAGCATCCCGCAGTTCATCCATGCTGTCGGTCATGTCGTTCACCTCGTCCAGATCCTCGTCCTCCAGGTCGGAGAGAAGGCCGTTTGTCACCACGGTGGCGGTGAATTCCAGCGTAAAGCCAGTGGTGTAGGCGGTGATCTCCACATATTCGGGCAGTTCCGCCTCCTCGGTGGGTTCGTAGTCGGTCAGGCGCAGGCTGTCCGCCAAGCCGGGGAAGGCATAGCCCAGCACCATGGTCTGGTCATCCAGCTCCACCGTCTTGCCGTTGGTGACACGGATGCCGGAGAAGCTATCCCCCAGCGCCAGCATCGTCACCGCCGTGAACGGCACGCTGGCCTCCATCACCCTGCCGTCCACCTCCACGGTGCGGCGCTCGCGGTTTTCGTAGTCGAAACGGATCGTCACCTGGCCGCTGCGGCCCGCCAACTCGGCGGGGTCGATGGGCTGACCGTCCAGCAGGTAGCTGATCCGCACCTCCACCGGCAGGGCGGCGTCGGAGATTCCCTTGTAATAGATGTCCTCGCCCAGGTTCTGCCAGCGCAGGGTCTGCCCATCCCGGGTGAACTCCTCCTCCCCCTTGGTGTTGCGGATCTCCCGCAGGTTGGAGACATCGGGGATCGCCTGCCCGCCGCCGGGGTTCTTCAGCACGGTTTCCACGCTGATCTCCTGCACGGCGCCGTCGGCCGCCGCTTTGACATAGACCGTCTCGGTCTTATCGGCGCGGTCAGGGTCGGCTGCAGCAGGGGCGGGAGTGGGGGTGGGCGTAGCGGTGGGAGCGGGGGCTGCGGCGGGCAGAGCCTCCTGCTCCGGCGCGGCACAGCCCGCCAGGTTCACCAGCAGGGCCAGGGACAGCGCCAGGGCCGCCAGGCGCAGCTTGGGACGCTCTGCATAAATCCGGTACGCAGATTGCCGGGCGAGCCGTGCTGACGGCAAAGAGAAAAGAGCAGTTGATCCTGTACGGTTCAACGAGCATTTTCTCAAAGCCAGCGGCGCGGCGGCTCTTAGCGCACAGATGCCGGCGAGATGCTTGCCAAGCCCGAAGGGCGCGATTTGTTCAGAGGTTCCCTTGGTCTTTTCCATTCTCTTCACTCCTCTACTCCACATATTTCAGGGCGGCATCCATCGGTACCCGGCGCACCCGGCGGTATTCCAACGCCGCCACCACCGCGTAGGTTCCCAGGCCCAGCCCCAGCATGGTGGGGTAGAGCGAGGGATCCAGATCAAAGGGGATCCAGCCGGTCATCTCACTCATCAGCATGACGCGGAAGATCCAGCGCAGGGCATATTCCACCGCCGGCAGACTGCCCGCCATGCAGAGGACCACCACCGCCGAGGTGGAGACGATGTACAGCCGGGCGATCTCGGCGTTGGTATACCCCAGGATCTTTGCCATGGAGATAGCGTGGGCGTTGCGCTCAATAATTAGCTTGGAGAGCAGATAGATCAGCACCACAAAGATGACCAGCGCAAAGCCATCCACCAAATAGGCCATGCTTCCCATAGAGACGTTGAGCTGGCGGGAAATTTTGGTCAGGGCGTCCAGGTCGATGACCGAGCCGATGTAGGCGGCGTCGATGTCGGTGATGGGCGTATCGGAGAGGTAGCCGCAGAAGTAATCCTCCCCCAAGTCGAAGGTCTCGTTGAGTTGGGCCTGGGGCATAAAGACCGCCAGCGCGCCGTCATACTGGTAGACGCCGCCCACCGTGAAGGTGTACAGGGTATCCTCATAGTTCTCCCGCAGGGTGATGGTGTCCCCCGCTTCCAGCAGGAATTTATCGGCGTAGGCGCTGGAGAGTAGCACCGTTCCCTGCGGCATTTCCAGCGTCAGGTAGCGGCTGGCAGGCTGGATGCCGTAGAGCAGGACCTCCTCCTCCCTGGCCGCGCCGGGGATGGTTTTCAGCGTGTAGGCGCTGAACTTTTCGGCATCCGGGTTGTCGGTCTCCACCTCGCGGGTGAACGTCAGCAGTGCGAAGAGGCTTTCCAGCTTGTGGTCGTCCCTCTGCAGGCTGACCGGCATGGTCAATAGATATTGGTAGCCGCACAGCAAGTTCTGCTCCATGTTGCTCTGGTACGCATCCAGCACCATCGGCAGGCCCAGGCCGAACATCAGCAGCAGGTTGGCGAACAGAATCCCCACCAGCAGTACCAGGTAGCTGCCCATATTCTGCAGGATGACCCGCAGCCGGAACCGGCTGAAAAAGGGCAGCGGCGGCAGGGGTATCGCCCGGCGGCGGTGTCCCCGACTGAGATCCCGCCGCAAAAACTGCAGCGGCGGCAGGCGTAGCTTGGTGTACAGCATCCAGAAGTTGACCAGCGCCATCATCGCCACCGGCACGGCGGTGGTCTTCCAAAACGCTTCGGCGCTCCAGATGGTCACATAGGTGGGCAGGCTGTAGCTGCCGTAGTACATGTCGGCGCAGACATCCTTCATGGAGGTGTAGCCCAGCAGGTTGCCCGCCGCCGCCCCCGCTAGGGTGACAAGCATCGGCATCGCCATATAATGGCGCACCAGTTCGCCCCGGGTGTAGCCGGAGGCCCGCAGGGTGCCGATGACGTTGGCTTCCTTCAGGATGGTGTTGCCGGTGGTGACGGCGAACACAAAGGCCAGGATGGCGATGAGCATATAGAGCAGCACCGTCATCATCGCCTTATCGCTTCCCATATCATCGCCGGTGAACCGGATGGCCTGGTTCTGGTAGCGGGGAATAAAGCTGTCCAGCGTCGCTTCCCGGTTGAGCTGCTCCAGGAAATCGTCCGCCATCTGCCGCTCCGCCTCCTCATCGGCGGGCGGGGCGGCGTACTTCCAGGCGTATTGACTGACCACCTCATCCTCATCGAAGGCGGCGAAAGCCTCCGGCGTGACGATGGCCACGCCGAACTTGATGGCGTCAAACATGGCGTCGCTGTTGTTGGAGAAGAGGCAGCTGTAGTCCGACAGCGCCACCAGCCCCGTCACCGCCCAGCTGCGGCTGCCGCTCTGCAGGGTGTCTCCCACCGTCAGGCCGTTGTTGTCGGCGTACATGCGGTCGATGGCGATCTCCCCCGGGGCGGCGGGCCAGGCCCCCGCCATCAGGCAGACCAGGTCCACCTCCTGCCGCTGCGCAAAGATGCGCAGCGTGCTGCCGTTGGTCAGCGGCTGCTCCGTGTAAAACAGGTCGTACAGCTGCACGCCCATCTGGCCGATCAGCTTTTTCTGGGCCTTGTTCAGCGGTTCGGCAGTGCGGAAATTGCCATCCTCGATGTTGTATTTGGTGAAGCTCTCCTCATAGGCGGCGATCATGCTGCCATCCGCCACCAAAAAGCCCGACACAAAGCCGATGCTGGCGGTGAGCAGCAGGAAAATCACCAGGTACTTCCCCAGTTCCCCCCGCAGTTCCCGCAGGTAGCGCCTGCGCAGGGGGGTTCCGTTTATTTTCATGGCCGCCCCCTTACCAGTCCAGTTCCTCGGCGGGAACGCGGCGGTTGTTCAGCGTGTTGCTGCGGATCTGCCCATCCCGCAGGCGGACCACCCGGTCAGCCATATCCTTGATGGCGTCGTTGTGCGTGACCATCACAACGGTGTTGCCGTACTTTCGGTTGACCGTCTCGATCAGCTTGAGGATCTCTTTGGAGGTGTGGTAGTCCAGTGCGCCGGTCGGCTCATCGCAGAGGAGGATATCGGGGTTTTTGACGATGGCGCGCCCAATGGCGGTGCGCTGCTGCTGCCCGCCGGAAAGCTGGTTCGGCAGCTTCCCCCGATGCTCATACAGCCCCAGGGTGTGCAGCAGTTCGTCCACCGGCAGCGGGCGGACGCCCAGGTAAGCGCCCACCTCGATGTTCTCCTTGACCGTCAGGTTGGGGATCAGGTTGTACATCTGGAAAATATAGCCCAGATGGCGGCGGCGGTAAAGGGTCAGCCGTTTTTCATTCATATCGGCCATCCGCTCGCCGCCGATGCGGATATCGCCGGAGTCCGCGCTGTCGATCCCGCCGATGATGTTGAGCAGCGTCGATTTGCCCGATCCGGATGGTCCCAGCAGGACGCAGAACTCCCCCTTGGCGATCTCCAGGTCGATCCCCCTGAGCACCTCGACCCGGTTGCCGCCCTGGCCGAAGGATTTTTTGATTTGGTGAATGGTCAAAAACATGGCGGGCCGCCCTCCCGATTTATCTGCCGCATTGATTAGTTTCCGCTAACCAGTATACGCTTTACCGTCCCACAAGTCAAGGCGGACGGCGCAAAAAATCGCAAATAAGCACGGCAGCCGCCCCGCCGCCGATTTCTCGGCGACGGGGCGGCTGCACAGGAAGGCATCTATTCAAATGGCCGGGCGGCCTTGTTGGTTGTCTGACCCGGGCCGGGCATCCGCCCTCGCATGGCCCGGGTTCAGTGGAAATTGTCGTACCGTTCTGGTTTGACTGTACCTACAGTATACCGCCCGATTGTGTCAGACATTTAACATGAATTTGAATAATTTGGAAACAAACCGTGGAGGAAAGAGGAAAGCGAAGGGCTGCGTCAGAACATCAGGAAAGTTCTGAGGCAACATCGCATAATTCAAAGTGCCGATACGGCGAGAGAAATGCCGACGGCTAAGAGAAAAGCGCAGCTGATACTGTATGGTTCAACGAGCATTTTCTCAAAGTCAGCGGCGCGGTATCGGCGGCAAGGTGCGTGCCATGCTCGAAGGGCGCGATTTATTCAGAAGTTCCCCAGCTGCACCAGCAGCATATAGCAGGCGGTGCCGCCCGCGATGGAAAGCAGCATCTGCCGCTTCCACAGATGCAGCGCCACCGTTACCAGGATGGCGATGGCCTCCGGCAGGCCGTGCGCACCGGCAAATAGGCTGACGTTCTTCAGGCAGTAGACCACCAGCATACCGAAGATGGCCGCAGGCAGCGCCCGACCCAGGTAACGCACATAGGCGGGGGTGGGCCTGTTGCCCCGGAAGATCAGGAAAGGCAGAAACCGGGTGAGCATGGTGGCCGCCACACAGAGGGCGATGGTGAGGATCTGCTGGGGCAGGCTCAGGCTTGTCATGAGGGATCACCTGCCTTTTCGATGGGCGCGCGCAGCGCGGTGAGCAGCAGGAGGATGCAGGCCATGGCGGGGATGAGGAAGCTGTCAGCCCCAAAGAGCAGCAGGCAGGCCAGCGAGGCCCCCACCCCGATGAGGGCGGTGATGTGCTGCCGCTCCTTGAGCCAGCGGTCCAGAAAGATGACCACAAACATGGCGGTCATCACAAAATCCAGTCCCTCGGTGTTGAAGGGGAGCACGCCGCCCAGCAGGCCGCCCGCCGCCGCCCCCAGCACCCAGTAACTCTGATCCAGCAGGCTGATGAAGAAGAAAAACCATCCCCGGTCCGCCCCCGCGGGGGGCTGGACCGAACCGGTCACGGCGAAGGTCTCGTCGCTCATCGCAAAGATGAGGTAGAATTTTTTCCAGCCCAGGCCCTGGAAGGTATCCAGCATGGCGATGCCGTAGAAGAGATGCCGGGCCTGGATCATCAGGGCGGTCAGGAAGGTTTGCAGCGGGGCAAAGGGGCTGACGAGCATCTCAGCCGCCACGAATTCCAGCGAACCGCCGTAGATGGTCAGCCCCATCAGCATGGGATACCAGAAGGGGAAGCCCTTGACGTTCATATACACGCCGTAGGTCATGCCCAGAAACAGATACCCGGCCATGACCGGGACCGTGTGGGGGAAGGCCGCCCGCAGCGCGGGCAGCGCCCCCGGGCGGGCGCCGGCAGTTGGAAGAGAGTGCAAAGGAAAACCTTCTTTCTGAAAAAGAGGGGGACAGCAGGAGTGTTACAAATGATAGAAATGTTCTGGAATAAGGTGCGCCCGGCGGGCGCGGATTGGGGGAGACGGGCCGGCGCGGGAGCTTACTGCCGCAGGCGTTTATCGCACCGCACCGCCAGGCGTGTGCCGATGGACTGGAAGAGCTGCACCATCACCACCAGCAGCGCTGTGGCGAAGATTTCCAGCACGGCGTTGTAGCGGTAATACCCGTAGTTGATGGCAACCTTACCCAGGCCGCCGCCGCCGATGATGCCCGCCATGGCGCCGTACCCCAAAATCGTGGTGGCTGCGATGGTCACGTTGGAGACAAGGCTGGGCATGCTCTCGGGGATCATCACCTTGACGATGATCTGGAACGGGCTGGCGCCCATGCTCTGGGCGGCCTCAATGACGCCGGCGTCCACCTCCCGCAGGCTGGTCTCGACCAGGCGGGAGACGAAGGGGAAGGATGCGATGACCAGCGGCACAATGGCCGCCTTGGTGCCGATGGAGGTCCCCACGATCAGGCGGGACAGGGGGATGACAATAATCATCAGGATCAAAAAGGGAATGCTTCGCAGCAGATTAATGAAGGCGTTGAGCAGCTGCATGAACCAGCGGGGCAGCGGGCGGACGCCGCCCTTCTCCCCCGCCACCAGCAGCACCCCCACCGGCAGGCCAATGACCAGCGCCAGCGCAGTGGAGAGCAGGGTGGAATAGAAGGTTTCCCAGGTTTCCAGCGGGATGGTGGGCAGCACGTCAAAAAAGGTCTGCCACTCTTTGCTTGCAAAAACGATGACGGCGTTCATTCTTCGCCAACCTCCTCATAAGTAATGCCGGGGTAGTTCCGAATGTAGGCCAGCGCGCGGGCGGCGGCATCCGCCTCGGGCGGCAGGGCCAACAGCATGCTCCCCAGCGTCTGGCCGTTGACGATGCGGGTGTCGGCGGCGATGATGGAGACCATCGCCCCGCACTCGATGGCAAGGCTGGCGACCAGCGGTTTGTCGGTGGTTTGGGTGCCATTGAAGGCCACCCGCACGCAGCGGCGGCCGGGCAGGTTCTGCACCTGGGGCGCGCCCGCCGGGTAGACCAGCCGCTTGGCTGCTTCAGAAGCGGGGTGGCTGAAGATCGCCTGGACCTCCCCCTCCTCCACCACACGACCCTCGTCCAGGATGGCGACCCGGTTGCAGATCTCCTCCACCACGCTCATCTGGTGGGTGATGACCACCACGGTGATCCCCAGTTCCCGGTTGATCTGCCGGATCAGCTGCAGGATCGCGTGGGTGGTGTTGGGGTCCAGGGCGCTGGTGGCCTCGTCGCAGAGCAGCACCTTGGGGTCGGTGGCCAGCGCGCGGGCAATGGCCACCCGCTGCTTCTGCCCGCCGGAAAGCTGCGCCGGGTAAGCCTCCGCCTTATCCGGCAGGCCCACCATCGCCAGCAGCTCCCGCGCCCGCTTTTCGGCATCCGCCCGGGGGACGCCGGCCAGCTCCATGGGGAAGCAGATATTTTTCAGGCAGTTCCGCTGCATCAGCAGGTTGAACTGCTGGAAGATCATGGTGATCTCCCGCCGGGCGGCCCGCAGTTCCGCAGGCTTCAGATCCTGCATCGCCTTGCCGTCCACCGTGACGCTGCCCTCGTCGGGGCGTTCCAGCATATTGATACAGCGCACCAGCGTGGATTTGCCCGCGCCGGACATGCCGATGATGCCGTAGATATCGCCCCGGCGAATAGAAAGGCTGATATCCTCCAGCGCCACCACGGGGCCGCCTTTGGCGGCGAAGCGCTTGGTCAGATTTTTGATCTCGATCATGGGGATCCCTCTCTCTGTTTGGATGCCGCAAGGGCGTTTGCCCTCGAAAAAATGGGGAATGTCGGGTTTCCCGGCACTCCCCATTATTGTACACGAATCCTTAGAAAATAGCAACCACCGCGCCGTCGTAGGTTTCGTCGATAAAGTCCTTGACTTCCTGGCTCTGCAGGGCAGCGACCAGAGCCTGGATCGCGGGGTCATCCTCGTTGCCTTCCTTCACCACCAGCACGTTGGCGTAGGTCTGGGCGGCTTCCGAGGCAGCGTCCTCGATGGCCAGCGCGTCGGAGGCGGAGGAGAAGCCGGCCTCGGCGGCGTAGTTGCCGTTGATGACGGCGAAATCCACATCTTCCAGGGTGCGGGGCAGCTGGGCGGCCTCCATCTCAACAATCTCCACGTTGTGCGGGTTCTCGGCGATGTCGTTCTTGGTGGCGGTCAGGCCGGCGCCATCCTTCAGAGTGATGATACCCTGGGCGGCCAGCAGCTGCAGGGCGCGGGCCTCGTTGGTGGTATCGTTGGGAACGGCGATCTGTGCGCCGTCGGCCAGTTCATCCAGGCTGGCGGCCTTGCCCGGGTAGAGGCCCAGCGGCTCGTAGTGGATAGCGGCCACGCTCACCAGGTGGGTGTCATTCTCAGCGTTGAAGTCATCCAGATAGGGGGTGTGCTGGAAGTAGTTGGCGTCCACCTCGCCGCTCTCCGTCACCAGGTTGGGCTGGACGTAATCGGTGAACTCGGTGACTTTCAGGGTGATGCCCTGCTCGGCCAGCAGGTCGGCGGCAACCTTCAGAATCTCGGCATGGGGGACGGGGCTGGCAGCCACCGTGATGGTGGTTCCGGCCAGATCGGAAGCGGGTTCGGCAGCCTCGCTGGACGCAACCTCGGACGCAGCCTCAGAGGCAGGTTCGGCGGCCTCGCTGGAGGCGGCGGTGGAGCCGCAGGCGGCCAGGCTTACAGCCAGCACACCGGCGAGCAGGACGGAAATCAACTTTTTCATACTTCTTCTCTCCTTTGGGTTTTGTACTGTGTTCTTCAGGGAGGTTCGGGAGTGCCAACAAAAAAGCAGGGTACCCTGCGGCACCCTGCTGCTTCGTTTGCCCTTACGCCGGTAAACCAGCGCAGAAGGAAACAGGCGCAGAATGTCGCGGCACACTGCACATGCACATCATCATCATACCATTGTAGTGCTGAGCGGTCATGGTCTGCGGTCTCCTTCCACAAAAATCAAGTAATTTTCCCTACCGGTTTAGTCGGTTGAACTCCTTGTCAAAGAGTATACCCTCTTTTACCCGTCTTGTCAACCTTTTTTGGCAAAAAATTTTGCGCGGGCGTCCGTGGGGCAGCGCCCGTTCCAAAAACAGGTCGTTGGCAGGTCCTTTTTAAGCAAGTGGGGAGGCCGGGCTTCCGCCCCGGCCTCCCGCCTTCTTTTACGGTATTGCTTTTTGAGGGGGCAGACGCGCTATTCCCCTTCCGACTGGCCCTCGGCACTGTCCTGTGCGGGGGCGGTGTCCTCCCCAGCGGAGGTATCGGCGGTTTCCGCCGGGGTGCTTTCCGTCGAGGTGCTTTCCGCCGGGGTTTCCGTGGCGGACGGCTCTGCGGGAACCTCCGGCGTCGGTTCGGAGGCCGCCGGGGCCTGGTAGTCCGGATTCTTCGTGCCGCAGTTGTGCCTGCAGTATTCGGCGTTATCGCTGAAATCGTGGCCCAGCGGGTCAACCCAGGTTCCCTCGCGCCAGCTCTGCCAGGTCTCGTCGCCCTGGCGGTAATAGTCCAGTGTGCCGCCGTTGGTGGTGCAAGTGGCGGCAATTTCTTTTGAGTCGTACAGTTCCACCTCCGGCTCGGGGGTGGGTTCGGTGGACTCGCTGGGCGTCTCGGTGGATTCGGCCTCGCTGGCGGGGGCC
>CAZIVF010000030.1:10479-21396 GCA_964542725.1 uncultured Subdoligranulum sp.
CCGGTGGAAGCGTCCTTGAGCGTCTCGGCGCTGTTGAGGAACTTCCAGCCCTTGTCTTGGCACATCTCCACGATGGCCTTGTTGAACTCGTCCACCTGGGCCTGGGTCAGCGATTGGTTGGAGTGCTGCTGGCCCAGCGGCGGGATGGAGTTGATGATGATATCCACACTGGGGTAGGCCGCCTCGACCGCCTCAATGCCCGCCTGATAATTCTCAATAAATTTGGCGGCGGAGAGGTTGGGGTCCAGGTCGTTGGTGCCGAAGGTCAGGATGACCCGGCGGGGCTGCATCAGAGCCACCGCCTCCGGCATGGTCACATAGCTGCTGTAGCCGCTGAATTTGACGCAGGCAAAGCTGGGCAGGGACCGGGCCGTCATGCCCACCGAACCGATGGCGTTATCGTAGCTGCAATAGTCGAACATGCGGTACATGCGGGCGGTGTTGCTGTCTCCCAGGAAGAGGGTGTCATCGACATATTCCTGCCCCGCATCGTCGGTCTGGGGCAGGATGGTGGCTTCAAACTGGGTGGAATCGATGGTATGTTCGTCCTTATCATAGCCGCTCTCCACCACCATCGGTTCACTGTCTACAGTCTGCGGCTCCTCCTCCGCGCTGCCAAAGCCGTGTACAAAAAACAGCGCAATCCCGACGCTGACCAGCAGCATCACACAGCAAAGCAACAGCACCATGTACATTTTGGTGCGGGAATTCATCGGCGTTTTTTTGCCTTGTCTTGCCATAACGGGGGTCCTTTCCTGTTTGTGTTGTAGGGAATTATACGTTCTATATTGTACACCTTTTTGTCGAATAAGGCCAGCCTTTTCCCACAATTTACATAAAAAAGATTGCCCGGCTTTTGTCAAATTTTCGTTTCTAAGATTATGATAAAAGTCAACCAGTTTTACGGATGGAATTTATTCCCTTGGGTACCACACATTTTCGAAAGATTGTTGTTGACCGCTATTCGCCTCCTACCACTGTAAAGCCGTACCCCCCGCTTGGAATCAGAGTTCCAGGCGGGGGGTACAATCTTCGCCTCGGCGGCCAGACGCACGGCCGTTTCACTCAAACCATCAGCAGCAGGATTTGAGCCGTGTACGCCAGGAAAGCCAGCGCCACTGTGCCAACCACATAGCGCAGGCCGCGGGTAAAGCGGTTGCATCGGTCGTGCAGCTTGCCCAGATTTTCATTCACCGTCCGGCGGTACAGACGGATCAGGTGCTCGGCAGCCTGGGCCTCGGTCATCCGGGCCAGGTGGTGGCGCCGGGTCTCCTCCGGGTCCATGCGATGGATCTGTTCGGGCCGCAAAAGTTCCAAAAAGAAAAGCAGAATTCCTGCGTAAGCCACCATCACAGCCAGGCAGCTGCCCGCATACAGAACCGTCAACGCCAGTTGCAGCGGCGTTTCGGGGCGGCTGATGCGGGTGAGGCCGCTGAACAGGTCGGTTATGAACACAAACAAAAAGCCGCAAAAGGTAATAACAATATACACTTTATTGTCCAGTTTATTGCTGCGGTCAAAGCTGTTTTTGTATTCCAGGATCAAGCTGTCCAGTTCCAGCTTCTGCCCGCCGCCTGTGCGGGGCGGCGCGGACCGGTTGGGCATAGGCTCCCCTCCCTTCTGTGAACAGCGGGCCGTTTCATCGAACCAGCGCCGGTTTTTTGTGGTCATAGCGCCAGCCGGGGATCAGGTATTGCATGGCCGCGGCATCGTCCCGGTCGTGGCTGGGCAGACGGTTGTACAACCGATGAGCCTGCCACACTCGCTCCATATTCAGTTTGACGCCCAGCCCCGGCCCGGCGGGGACCTGCAGCTTACCCCCCAGGATGGGAGGTGTTTCCTCCAGCAGGTTTTGGCCGTCCTGCCAGATCCAGTGGGTGTCCAGCGGGGCGGGGTTCCCCACCGCCGCCGCCCCCACCTGGGCAAAGGCGGCCAGGGTCACATCAAAATGATTGTTGGAGTGGATGCCCCAGGTTAAGCCCCAGCTGTCCAACAGCTGGCTCATCCGGACGGCCCCGTCAAAGCCCCAGAAATGGGGATCAGCCAAAATGATATCGCAGGCATTCAGGCTGACGGTGTGGTAGAACTGCCGCCAGTCAGTGGCGATCATGTTGGTGGCCACCGGCAGGTGGGTGGCGTTTTTGAACTCCCGCAGAATCTCCCGGCCAGAGTAGCCGCCCTCCGGGCCGCAGGGGTCCTCCATGTAGGTGACGACATCGTGCATATCCCGGCACAGCGCGATTGCCTCGGCCAGACTCCAGGCGCCGTTGGGGTCGATGTTGACGCGGGCGCCTGGGAACCGCTTTTTGATGGCCCGCAGGCCCTCCATCTCCTCCTCGCCCCGCAGCACCCCGCCCTTGAGCTTAAAATTCTCAAAGCCGTACTTCTCGTGCAGGGCCTCGGCCTCCTCCACCAGGCGAGCGGGGGTCAATATCTCCTCCCGCCGCAGACGGAACCAGGGGTCGGGGCTGTCGCTCTCGTCCAGGTAGGGCATCTGACCCGCCGGAACCTTGCTTTTGTCGGACACATAGAACATGTAGCCCAGCATCTCCACCTCGGTGCGCTGCTGCCCCTCGCCCAAAAGTTGGCACATCGGCACCCCCAGGTGTTGGCCCAGCAGGTCCAGCAGGGCGCACTCGATGGCCCATTCGCTTTTGACGACAAATTTCAGCTTGGAAATGTCCAGCGTCTGGATGCCGGCGCCGTCATCGTCCTTGGGGCGGCCGGCCAGCTTGTGGATTTTTTGCAGGATTTGGCGGCCGTGGGCCACCGGCTGCCCCTCCACCAGGGGGCGCACTGCGTTGAGACAATCGCAGGTGTAATCGCCGCCATGAATTTCTCCAATGCCGGTATGCCCGGCATTATCGGTGAGAATGACCAGATTGCGGGTAAAACAGGGCGCGTGGGCCCCCGAAAGAGTCATCAGCATACTGTCATACCCGGCCACCGGGATGACCTGCATTTTTGTAACAATGGGGCAATCCATGGGTTTACCTCCTTTGGTTCTCGGGGTGGTGGGCCGGTGCCGGGTTTACGCGTCCCCGGCAGCCCAAAAGCGGAAAAAAGACCAGATGCTGTCCCGCTCCGGCAGGCGGTTCTGCCGCATCATCTCCTCGGTGGGGCTGGTGTTGGTGTAGCGGCTGCCGGCGTAAAACCAGCGGTTCAAAAACACCTCCGCGTCCGCTCCGGCCAGCCGCACCGCGCCCAGGCTGCGGCATTGCCGGTCCAGGCGGGTCAGGCGCTGGGCCAGGGGATCCGGCAGTTCCGCGCCGGGGGTGTGGCTGTACACCCCAAAGGTTTCCCTCAGAGGGGCTGGCGCTGCCGCCGGGTGGTAGCCGTTGACCTGGAGAAAACGCTCCAGCGTTTTCTCCTCCACCAGGTCCTGCCGCAGCAGAAGCCAATCTCCTTGGGAGGCGTCCGGCCCGTGGGCGGTCAGCAGGCTGCCGCTCACAAAACGGTAGTTTGCCCGGCCCCTGGCCCCCGCCAGGGGGTAGTGGAGAGTAATCTCGTGGCCACCCAGCTGCAGCTGCCCCAGGCGGCCCACAAAGCCGTTGCGGCAAAGCAAAGCCTGGGGGCCGTCCAGCATGGGCAGGATGGCCCACGCAGCCAGCTGCCGCTGGGACAACCCCTGATCCCCCAGGTAGGCCGCCTCCTCCAGCGGGCGGCAGAGACCATGCTCGATGGTGGCTTGGTTCAGCAGAGCGCCATACCGATGGCTCATCCGGTAGATCAGCAAAAAATAGAACGCCAAGTCCGCCAGAGCCAGCCCTGCGGCCAGAGCATACCGCTTCAGCAGGAAGCCGCACAGGGCGGCGGCGGCAAAAACCGCCGTGCAGGCCGCCAGAGCCCAGCGGATGCGGCGCTTGCATGCCTGCAGTTCGGTCAGGTATTGTTCGGTGGTTTTCATCCGTGTTTCCTCCGCATAGGGGCAGCCGTCACAGGCTGTGGCGATAGGTCTGCCGCCCCTCCAGCAGGCCGTCGGCCTCCAGGCGGGCCAGATCCACCCGAACCGGCAGACCGGGGCAGTCCGGCAGCCAAAGCCTGCCCTCCCGCAGGGTGGCACGGGTGGTGAAATAATCCTCGGCGTACTCGGTGTTAGGGCGGTGGAACTCCACCGGCTCGCCGGGACGGAGCAGGGCGCCCACCAGCACGCCGGGCAGATCGTTTTGACCGCTGGTGATTTGGCAGCCGTGGGTCCGGCCATAGTCGATGGTGCGGAGCTGCTCCGCCAAGGTGTAGAACTGGGGCAGCGGCTGCAGCACCTTGACCCCCGCCTCCACATAGGCGCGGAAGGTGTGGAACCGCCGGGCGGATTCGCCGTAGGCCAGAGGCACGCCCAGATTTTCGGCGGCGATCCCCTCGGCCAAGGCTCGGATTTCCTCCATGTCAAAGGCATCGGTGGGCTCCTCGTACCAGGCAATGCCATAGGGGGCCGCCTCCCGCAGGAACCGCAGGCAGGTGCCACGGTCCCAGGCCTGGTTGCCGTCCACCGCAATCTGCATATCGGGACCCAAAGCCTTGCGCACCTTTTCCATCCGGCGCACATCCCGTTCGTAGTCCCCAAAACCAATTTTGAACTTGGTGGCACGGTATCCGGCCTCCCGGATCTGCAGCAATTCCTCCACCAGTTCCTCATCGCTTTGCAGTACCGTGCCGCCGCCGCGGTAGCAGTCGGTCCAATCCTTGGCGGCGCCCAGCAGCCGGTGGGCGGGTATCCCGCGGCGCTTGGCAATCAAATCAAACAGCAGAAACTCCAGCTGCTCCAGCGCACGGAAAGTGGCGGCGTCGCCCCGCACCCGCCAGTAAAAGAGCTGCCTCCATTCCAGGTTGGTGTGAGGGGCGGCCTCCTCCAGCAGTAGGGGCAGGAAGATCTGCCACACCTCCGGCAGAACCGGACCTTCGCCGCAGAATCCCTCGCTGTCGTACAGGCGGAGCCAGCTTGGAAAACACCAGCTGCGGCTGATCCGCCCGGTGCCGTCCTTCCAAATTTTGGCGCGGGGCTGCGGCTTAAAATGGAAAAGTTCCGCCCGGCGGATGGAGATTGTCTCGGGGAAAGCCAGGTCACGGTTGATCTTCATGGCCACGGTCTGAACAATGCCGGGCTCCATCTGATACTGCAACATGCTTGTCTCTCCTTTGTTGGGGTGCCGGGTTAGGGCATCAGGTGCTTTTCAAAAAAATCTGCCAGGATCTGCTTGGTCTGCGGTTGGAAAAACTCCCGCGTACCATGGCCGCCTCCCTGCAGGACATATAGGTCGGCCTTGTCCCCCAAGCCCGCCTGAACCAGGCGGGCATAAAAGTCCTCGCTGATAGACAGCGGCACCAGGGGGTCCTGGTCGCCGTGCAGAATCACCAGCGGGCAGAGACCGTCGTTGATGTGGTAGGCTGGGCTGGCTTGACGCCCCAGAGCCAGCATTTCCTCCACCGTCATGTCGGGACGCAGGCCCAGCAGGGCGCCCTCGTGGGTTTCGTCGATGCTGTGCCAGCGGAAGGCCGGGTCCCGGATATCCACCAGGTTTTTGCGGGTGCAGGCCGGGATGTCCACCGGGCCAAACAGGTCCGCCGCCGCCTGCACCCGGCTGCTCTGGCCGGACCACTCTCCGCTGTCAAAGCCGTCGGTGTTCATCGCCATCCAGGCGGAAAGGTGGCCCCCGGCGCTGCGGCCGATGGTACCCACCCGGTTGGGGTCCAGGCCGTATTCGTCGGCGTGAGCCCGCAAAAAGCGGACCGCTGTTTTGACATCGATCAACTGGGCCGGGAACCGGGCCAGGCCGCTGTGGCGGTACTCGATACAGGCCACGGCAAAGCCCCTCTCCGCCAAAAATTCCATCTCGGCGGCCGTCAGGTTTTTGTCGCACCGGCGCCAGCCGGAGCCATTGATCCAGACAATCACCGGCTGGCGGCCGGTGCTGACCTCGTCGTCCCGGCCGTCGGCCAGGCGCATCTCACTGTTGCCGTTCTGCACCATGAGGGACAGGTGCAACGCCACCGGCCGCCCCTCATCGTCCTGCACATGGGAAAAGCAGATGTTATCCAAAAAATTGATGCTGCGGCGCTGTTTGCCGGGTGCAATCACTTGACGCATACAGAAAACCTCCCTGTTGTGGGTTACAATGTGGCGCTGCGCAGGCAGCGGACGATCATCTCCGCCCCCTCCTGCCAGTGGTCCATAAAATGGGGGATGAAGCCATGTACCGCGCCGGGGAAGGTTTTCATCGTAACCTCCACCCCCAGCGAGGCCAAGCGCAGCCCCAGCTGCTGGTTTTGTTGGCGGAACGGGCAGAGCTCGCCCGCCGCAATGACGGTGTGAGGCAGCCCCCGCAGCTGCTCGTCGTCGGCATAGTCGATGGCAAAGAACGGGTCCTTGGCCGCTGCAAAATCGCCGTCGAACAGCAGATCGGCAAAGGCGGCGTTCCGCCCCTCCGGGGTCCGCCAATAGTCCCCGCCGGTATCCAGGCCGGGGTCTATCTCCATCCGGCTGGGGCCGTAGCCGTTGACCAGCAGGCAGAGGGGCAGGTCCCCCGCCTGCCGGGCCTTCAGGCCCACCCCCATGGTCAGCACACCGCCGGCACTGTAGCCCCCCACCGAGACCCGCTTGGGGTCGCCGCCCCAGGCGGCGCAATGCCGGTAGGCATAGTAGGTGGCATCCAGGCATTGGTCCAGGCAGGTGGGCCAGACCGCCTCGTCAGAAAGGCTGTAGATCACGTCCACCACAATGCCCTGGATCTGGTCAGCCAGCCAGGCGCACCACAGGCTGTCGTTGATTTGGTGCCGGCAGACAAAGCCTCCGCCATGGATGTTGACATGTACCGGGCAGTTGGGCCGGCGGTTGTGGGCGGTGAACAGGTCGATGGTATAGGGGTGGCCGTCCACCGGCGGCCGCTCGATGGTCTGCCGTTGGGCCAAGTCGGCAAAGGGATAGCAGGCCTCCGGGTACTGGAATTCCCCGTGGAATTTGCTGGTGGCCCGCAGTTCCTCTGCCATGCGGGCGCGGCGTTCCGGTGATAAGGGCATGGTTCAACCTCCATATAAAATACACGAAAACAGGGCGGCCGGCAAGCTGGCGGGGCAAGGCTGCCACCATACCAGACTTGCCGGCCGACCGGCCGGTGCGGGCAACGGCGGCCGGCTGTGGCCGCGTTCTGCCCGCACCCACCGAATTGGGAGGGGATTATAGCATACGATAGATGGTGATATCCACCCCGTTGACACCGTCCCGGACGCTGCCCTGCAGCGCCCCCACATAGGCGCCGTAGTTCAGCCATTCGTACCGGCCGCGGGGAGCCCAAAACCTGGGCGTGGTGACAATATAGGGCGAAGGGCGGGTTTTGTCCCGCTTGGCCGTATTCTCAATGGCGATATACACGCCGTCGTCGGTTTTCAGCAGATATTTGGCGCACAGATCCACCGAAGTGAAGGCGGCGGGCTCGTTTCCTCCAAAGCCCTTGTTCCAGTCGGCGCCGCCCGGCACCACGGTGCCGTTCAGCTTTTCGCCCCAGAACGTGCCGCCGGTAATGCAGATGGCGCGCAGCAGGCCAAAATCATTTTGGCCTACCCAAAGGCGGGCTTCATCGGGGCAGTCCACCCGCAGGGTCATCACCTTTTCCGCCGCCAGCTGCACGGTCCCGCTCACTGGGCGGCCCCTTTCTTTTTCCGCTTGGGCAAAAACGGACTGATTATCATAAACAGAGCGATGGCCAAAAACAGCAGCGACAAGGGCCGAGTGAAGAAGTCCGCATAACTGCCCTTAGAGTAGGAGACGCCCTTGCGGAAGTATTCCTCCAGCTTGGGGGCCAGGATAAATGCCAGGATCAGCGGGCTGGTGGGTACCTTCAGGATGTCCAGCCCCACGCCCACGCAGGCAAAGAAGAGGGCGGCCGCAATGTTGAAGGTGGTGTTGGTGGAGGTGTAGGCGCCGATAAAGCACATGACCAGAATGACACCGTACAGGTAGTGGTAGGGCAGCTTGAGCAGCAGGGGGAACCACCGCATGCCGAAGAACTGTTCCACCAGAACAAAGATGGCAGACAGCATGGTGCAGGCAAAAATCAGGTAGACCAGCTGGGGAGCCGAGGTCAGCAGCAGGGGGCCGGGCTGCAAGCCGTGGATCATCAGGCCGGACAGCAGCAGCGCAGTGACCGCGTCGCCGGGGATGCCCAAGGCCACCATGGGGATCAGCGCACCGCCCACAGAGGCATTGTTGGAGGTTTCGGACGCCCAGACGCCGCCGGGGTCGCCTTTGCCGAAGTTTTCGGGGTGCTTGGAAATGCTTTGGGCGCGGGCATAGGCCACCATGTTGGACAGGCCCGATCCCATGCCGGGCAGGAAACCGATGAACAGCCCAATGCCAAAGGATTCCGCAATGATGCGCAGGTTTTCGGTCAGGTCGGTCAGCTTGACGCCAAATCCGGAGACCCCCTTGACCGTCACCTCGGGCAGTTCCTGCTGGCCCTTGGCGTAGTCGGTGGCAATCTGCTTAACCGCGTAGATGCCCAGCATCAGCGCGACCATATCCAGGCCGCCGGTCATGTAGATGTTGCCAAAGGTGTAGCGGTAAGCGCCGTCAATGGGCGCCACGCCCACACAGGCGAAAAGCAGCCCCAGGAACGCCCCCAGCAGCCCTTTGGCCAGCGAACCCTTGGACAGGGCCGCCACCAGCGCGATGGCGCAGAAGCAGAGGGAGAAATACTCCCAGGGACCCAGCTTCATGGCCCAGGCCGCAATGTAGGGGCTGAGAATAGTAGCGACAATGCAGGAAAAGAATGTGCCGAAAAACGAGGCGACGATGCCCAGGCCCAGAGCCCGGACGGTCTCTCCCCTTTGGCTCATGGGGTAGCCGTCGTAGCAGGTGGCGATGGAGGCCGGGGCGCCGGGGATTCCCACCAGCACCGCTGCGATAAAGCCGCCGGAGATGCCGCCCACCCAGGTGGCAATCATCATGGTGAAGGCCAGGCTGTCATCCATGCCGAAGGTCATGGGCAGCATCAGGGAGACCGCCAGCCCGCCGGACAGGCCGGGAATAGCCCCGAACACAATGCCCAAAATAGTGCATAGAAAGATAATAAGGATGGAGAGCGGGTTAAACAGCGTCGCCATCTGTTGGAAAAACATCATTGTTTACCACACTCCTCTTAAAATACCAGGTTGATGCCCATGGCTTTCAGCAGCGTACCGGCCGGCAGCATGATGGCAAAGGCCTTTTGGAACGTGAGGTACAGGGCGATGGTGGTGATCAGCGCCACAACCACGGCGACGGCGGGGTTGGTTCTCTTTTTGCCTGCCAAAATGGCGATGATGGCGTAGGTGAAAAACGGGGTGGAGAGCAGGAAGCCAAGGTTGGTCAGCGCAAAATAGTAGACCAGCATGGCCGCCAGGGAGATCGCCAGCCGTTTCCAGCCGGCTTTGTCCAGGTAGGGGGCCTCCTCCTCCGGCTTGGCCTGCAGCGCTACCAGCAGGCCGCAGACGGCAATGCCGATGCCGGCGATCATGGGGAACAGGCGGGGACCCGGCTCGCTGGAATTGACCGCCTGCGTGATGGACTGAGCCATAACCACGGCGGCCACCCCCAGGATGACCATGAGTATGCCGCCGATTCGATCTTTGCTTTTCATGGGCAGGTTTCTCCTTTACAAAAAGCCGGGGTGGGCAGCCTTGCCAGGCGCTTCCCCACCCCGGCCGTTTTTTACTTTGAGGGCTTACAGGCCGTAGATCCCCAGATCCTGGGCGACCTGGATGCAGGTCTCGGTGACGGCGTCAAAGTCGGCCTGGGCCTCCTCCAGGGTTGCGGACATGGCGGCACCACCCATGGCGATGCACTCCTCGATATATTCGGGATCCTGGGCAATGCTGCACAGGGCATCGTTGATGGCCTGGGCCTCCTCGTCCGAGATGGAGGCGTTGGCGTAGACGTACATGTGGTTGGCCCAGGTTACATCGGTGATGACCGGCCACTCGTAGCCCAGGTCGGCGTAGCTGTCGCGGCTGCCGTCATTCAGGATGCCCAGCACCTTAATCTGGCCGGCCTCCTCGTACTGCAGGGCGTTGTTCAGGGAACAGTTTGCCAGGTTGATGATGCCGCCGGCAACATTGGTCAGTTTGTCCGCCTCGGAGGAACACTCCACCAGGTTCAGTTCCACACCGCAAGCGCTCTGGAGCATGCCGAAGATGAAGTGGGTGGTGCCGTTGGTGGCGATGGCGCCGCTCACATCGCCGGGGTTGGCCTTGGCGTACTCAATCATTTCCTCCCAGGTGTCATAGGGGGCATCCGGGTTGGTGATGAAGGCCTGAGCGCCCAAGTCGGCCACCATGCCTACCACGCGGTAGTCGGTGGTGGGGTCAAACTGGAGGGAGCCGGTCACATAGTTGCATACCAGAGAACTGTGCTGGAACAGCAGGGTGTTGGGGTCGGTGGCAGCCACCACGGTCTGGTAGGCCACAGCGGGGGTGTCGTAGTTGACGGTGGAGAAGGTGCCGCCCCAGTTCTGCTGCAGGCTGTTTTGGACATAGCGGGCGTAGATATCGGTGACGCCGCCGGCCTTGGCGGGTACCGAGAACTGCACGGCGGCGGTAGGCCAAGCGGCCTCGGCGGCGCTGTCGGCAGCGGCGCTGTCGGCAGCGGTGCTGTCGGCGGCGGCGCTGTCGGACGCCGCCGAAGAAGAGGTGGTGTTGCCGCCGCAGCCAGCCAACAGGCTGGCTGCCAGGGCAGCACTCAGGGCAGTGGCAATAATCTTATTAGTTCGCATGGGAATTCCTCCTTAGATTTTGCAGTTTCTGTTGTGTTTGGGTTAGCCTCTGTGGGGCGGTCGCCGGCTTGACCATCCCTGTCGATACTCCCAGTATACGGGTCTCGGATGGTTTGCGCAATGAACAAAAACCACAAACAAACGGCAATTTTCTGCAACGATTTGATAATGTTTC
>CAZIVF010000031.1:0-5380 GCA_964542725.1 uncultured Subdoligranulum sp.
TTTGCCGCCTGCCTGGAATGGCTGGACACCCTGGCGCTGTGACGCCCCGGCCCGCACTGCGCAAAACCCGGCGCCTTTTATGAGCCTATACCGCTCAAAAAGGCGCCGGGTTTTTGATATGGTACAACCCCCAAGGGCGGGGGCAAGGGAGCGCACGCCGCCCCAGAGGAGGAACGCCCCCGCCGGGGGCCGGCATTACATTCCGCACAGTTTGAGGTACTGCGCCAGGATCGTCAGGCCCACCGGGCCGGATTTTTCCGGGTGGAACTGGGTCCCCAGCACGCTGCCGTGGGCGGCGGCGGCGCAGACAGGGCGGCCGCCGTAGCGGGTGTCGGCCAGGCGGTCCGCCTCGTCGGCAGGCTTGGCCTCGTAGGAGTGGATAAAGTAGCACTCCTGCCCCGGCGTGACCCCGGCCAGCGCGGTGCCGGCAAAATCCGCCCGCCCGTCGGCGGGGTACAGCGGCGCCCAGCTGATGTGAGGCACCCGCTGGGGCGCGCCGTCCGCCGCCGTATCGGGGATGCGCACCACCCGGCCGGGGATCAGCCCCAGGCCAGGATGCAGGCCGAACTCCTCGCTCTCGTCAAAAAGCATCTGCATACCCAGGCAGATGCCCAGCAGCGGGGTTCCTGCGGCGGCCTTCTGGCGGATAGGCTCCACCAGGCCCAGCCGGTTCAGGCCGGCCATGCCATCCCGGAAAGCCCCCACGCCGGGCAGCACCAGCGCCCCGGCGGCCAGCACAGCCTCCGGGGTGTTGACCACCTCCACCTCGGCCCCGAAATGCCGGAAGCCGTGCTGCACACTGAGCAGGTTGGAGAGGCCGTAGTCGATGACCGTCACCTTCATACCTCGCGCACCTCCACCCCGCCGGCGCGGATCTCCTCTTTCAGTTCCGCCACCGTCTCCTTTTTGTAGTGCAGCACCGCCGCGCAGGCCACCGCGTCGGCGCCTGCCCGGGCGGCGTCCACGATGTCGTCCCCGCAGCCCGCGCCGCCGCCACAGATCACCGGAACGTTCACCGCCCTGGTCACTGCCTCGATCAATTCCAGGTCCATGCCGCGCTGCAGGCCCTCGTTGTCCACGCTCATCAGCAATATTTCGCCCGCGCCCAGCGCCACGCCGCGCTTGGCCCACTCCACCACGTCGTAGCCGGAGTGGGCGCGGCCATTGTCGTAGTATGCCTCCCACTTGCCGGGCCATTCCCGGCTGCGCTTGGCCTGGATGGACAGCACCATGCACTGGCTGCCGAACGCCTCGGCCACCTCGGTGATGAGGGCGGGGCGCTTGATGGCCGCCGTGTTGATGGCCACCTTGTCCGCCCCCATCGAGAGGATGTGGCGCACATCCTCCACGCTGCGCAGGCCGCCGCCCACGCAGACGGGGATAAACACATCATCGACGGTTTTCCGCACAATGTCGGAGAGATTGTTCCGGTTGTACAGGCTGGCTACGATGTCGATGTACAGCAGTTCGTCGATGCCCTGCTCATAGTATTCCCTCGCGAAGCCGTTGGGGTCGCCCAGCTTGCGCAGCCCCTCCAGCTGGATGCCCTTGACCAGGTTGGCGTCCTTCACGTCCAGCCTGGCGATCAGGCGGATCTTTTTGTCTGGCATAGAAATCCCCCTTGGAAATTGTGCGCTCTGGGCGCTGCCGCTAACTCCTCCTCTTCACATCTCGTGGTGTGTGCCTTTGGGGTCGCCCCAAAGGACTTCGCTGTCCCCCTCATAGGGGGTGTGGCGCAGCTTCCACAGGCCGTTCTCGTACTTCCAGATGTGGGGGGAGCGGAAACGGTCGGCCAGGTGCATGAAGTAGTCCCGATCCATCCTGGGCTGCTCAAAGCACTTGTATGCGTCGGGGAAGTGCTGCCGGTCGATGGAGAGGTACTGCATGATCTCCCGCTCAAACCGGTCGGGGTATTCGCCGTCGAACTTTTTGCACAGGGCCTTGGCCTCGTCCAGGGTGATCTCCTCGTTGCGGATCTCCTGGGCGGCGTCGTAGGTGGTGCGGCCAATGCCGTACTTGATATAGGTGGTGTAGTAGAAGAAGTCGTCGATCTTATCGTCGATGGAGTTGTACTTGGAGTAGGTCCCCTGGGTGCGCTCCGGCGCGGGGCGGAAGCCGCCGTGCTCCACGCTGTAGTAGTAGGCGCCCTGGGGGTGCCACTTCTCATAGTAGCCCAGGTAGCGGACCTGGATGTGATTTTTCTCCAGGTCGGAGGTCTCGCTGGGCAGGTAGATGGCAAGGTCGGCCTTGTCCACCTTGAAGTCCTCCTGCAACTGGCGCAGGCTCACGCCGCCCAGAAAGATATGGTCGTAGTCATGCACGGCAAAGAAATGCTCGTCCCGCAGGGCGGAGTTGTTGTCGGCAATGGGGTTGCCGAACTCGGCCTCGTTCTCGCCGTAGAAAACCAGCGGGATGCCGAACTTGGCGGCCATCTTGGGGGCCAGCTGCTTCTGCCCCAGGATGAAGGGCTGGAAGGGATGGAAGAGGTTTTCCGTCGCCAGGCGGGTCAGCAGCCGGTGGGTCTGGCCGTTGGGGGTGCAGAGGTAGTTATCGAACCCGGCGTGGATCCAAGCCTGCATGTTCTCCCACCCCCAGGGGGTGTAGATGTGGGGCGCCCAGGTCACGGTGAGGGGGTGCATGCCGTACTTGTACTTGAGCAGGTGGGCGGCGTAGAAACTGTCTTTGCCGCCGGAGCCGGGGACCAGGCAGTCATAGCTGCCGTCGGTCCTGCGGTACTGGTCGCAGAGCTCCCGCAGTTCCTTCTCCCGCAGCGCCCAGTCGATGGAATGGTTGGTCTTGTTGTGGCAGGCATGGCAGGCGTCGCAGATGCCGTCCTGCTGGATCACCATGGTCTTCTTGATGGAATCGATGGTGTGCTCAAACTCATAGCAGGAGTTGGGCTTCTGATTGCTCATCACACATTCCTTGCAGAACCGGACGTGCCTGGGCAGGCCATAGTAGGCTTCCAGCTGATCCTCCGGGATATCGGGGGCATACTTCGCATAGTCGATTTCAACGGTACGGGGTAACTTTTCCATAGTCTTGCACTCCAAATCTTGATCTTGGCTGGCCTTGCAGCTTCCTTACACCGGCGAACAGAGAAAAAGCGCCGTCCGCATAGCAATGCCAAGCGGACGGCGCCTTTGCCGTTCAGAGGTATTATAGCACAGCTTTCCCCCGCTTGCAAGAGGGAACGGCGCGCTTTTTTGCGGCTTTTTGCGGCGGAATCCCCGGCCTCTCCGCCCGGCGGCGGGCCGCCGCCGGGCTCTGCGGCCATAGCGCCGGGGGCGGCGCTGTATAAACCGCGCGCCCTTGGGCCATACTGTGGCTGAGAGGTGATTACAATGAAAATGCACGTCAATGAGTCCTGCATCGGCTGCGGCCTGTGCGCCAGCACCTGCCCGGAGGTTTTCAGCCTGACCGACGCCGGCGTAGCGACGGCCATCCCCGGCGAGGTTGCCCCTGACGAGGAGGCTTCCGCGCTGGACGCCCAGCAGAACTGCCCGGTGGACGCCATCGAGCAGGTATAAAATAAGCGCCGTACCCTGCCGGGTGAAGGGAGCGTTGCAGAACAAAAAATTCTGTAACGCTCCCTTCACGAAATGACCCATTTGTCAAGTCTTTTTTTGAAATATTACAAAAAAACATCCCCCTACATCTCATTTCCTGAGTGTAGGGGGATGTGCCAGCTTAACTTACTGACATTGACGCCCAACGGCGGCCTTGTTTTTTGACAGCCTTATTAAACCAGCCTGCCCCCGGGAAGAAGTAGAACAAATTTGCGATAAAATCGTACTCTGTTTTAGATGAAATGGCGCAGGCGGCCTCTCTCACTGTTTCTGCGGCCCATCCCGAAGGATGCGGTTGAAGCGGGTGAAGAAGGCGATGGTGGTGATGGAGGCGGCCAGGATATCGCTGACCGGCTCCGCCAGGAAGACGGCGAAAACTCTGTCGGCAAAGAAGTTCGGGAGAATGAAGATCAGCGGGATCAGCAGCACCAGCTTGCGCAGGCAGGCCATCAGCAGGCTGATTTTGGCCTGGCCCAGCGCCATAAAGCCCTGCTGGCAGCTGGTCTGGAACCCCACCGAGAAAGCCCCCGCCAGGAAAATGCGGATGGCCCAGGCGGTGTAATTGACCAGCTCGGTGTCTGAGGTGAAGATGCCGGCAAACACCTGGGGAACTGCCATCAGCGCCAGCCAGAACACCGCCGTGTAGCCCACGCAGACCAGGAACTGGCAGCGGAACGCCTCCTTGACCCGGTCCGCCTTGCGCGCGCCGAAGTTGAAGCTGATGATGGGCTGGCCGCCCTGGCAGATGCCCTGCAGCGGCATGGACACCAGCTGGTTGATGCTGGTCAGCACCGTCATGGCGCCCACCGCCAGGTCGCCGCCGTAGCGGGCCAGGCTGGTGGTGAAGCTGATGGAGAGCAGGCTCTCGGTGGAGACCATCACAAAGGGCGAGATCCCCAGCGCCAGGCAGGGCAGGAAGACCTTGGGGATCAGCCTGAGGTTGGCGGCGCGCAGCCGCAGCAGCGTCTTGGATCCGGTGAGGAAGCGCAGGATCCACAGGGCGCTGACCGCTTGGCTGAATACGGTGGCGATGGCCGCCCCCCGGACCCCCAGGCCAAAGCCGAAGATGAGGATGGGGTCCAGCACAATGTTGATCACCGCGCCGATGACGGTGGTGAGCATACTGACCTGGGCAAAGCCCTGGGTGGTGATGAAGGGGTTCATGCCCATGACGATGAGTACAAACACACTGCCCAGGATATAGATGCGGCCGTAGGCCACCGCATAGGGCAGCGTGACGTCGCTGGCGCCGAACATCCGCAGCAGGGTGGGCGCCGCCTGGTAGAAGACGGCGGTGAGCACCACCGCAAAGCCCAACAGCAGGGTGAAGCAGTTCCCCATGATCCGCTCGGCGCCTCCAATGTCCTTCTGGCCCATGGCGATGGCCGCCCGGGGGGCGCCGCCCGAGCCGGGCATCATCGCAAAGGCGGTGAGCAACATCAGGATGGGGGTGAACAGCCCCACGCCGGTGAGCGCCGACGCCCCGATACCGGGAATATGGCCTATGTAGATGCGGTCCACCACGTTGTACAGCAGGTTGATAACCTGCGCCACCACGGCAGGCACCGCCAGCTGAAGCAGTAGCTTTCTCACGCTGCCGGTTCCCATATCGGTATTTTTTTGTTGAACTGCCATGGCAATTCCTCCTTTGTGGAGTCGCACCGGCAGCGCCGGTGCGGCCATTGACCAAAACGAACGGCACAAAACGCGGCGCCGGGCGGCGCTTTGTGCCGTTCCGCTGCTTGCTGTCGGGTCAGGCGAGGGCCGTGGAGGGGGCAGCGCAAAGGCCCGGCCCGCAGCAAAGATAGCAC
>CAZIVF010000031.1:5480-12808 GCA_964542725.1 uncultured Subdoligranulum sp.
GGCGAGGGCCGTGGAGGGGGCAGCGCAAAGGCCCGGCCCGCAGCAAAGATAGCACTACTATACCTAAGGCAACACCGCACAATTCCCGGCTGCGCCTAAAGCGCCGCTCCGGCGGCTGCGAGACGTATCGGCACTTTGAATTATGCGGTGTTGCCCTAATTTATTCCATAGTGTCAATACGTCAGGCCGTAATCCAGTTCGTAATAATGGCCGTCGGCGTCGCGGTAGGCGTAAGCTTTGCCGTTCTCGTCCTTCAGGCTGTCCGGCATATACCGGTCCTTATCGTAGCCGGGAACGTCGTTGGGGCTGATGCATACGCCGTCGGCGTTGACGGCCAGCACCTCGTCGCCCCGGGGCAGCGTGACGGGCAGCCTGCCGGTGGGAGTGAACCTGCCGAAGATCACATCCAGCGTGGCGCTGGGGTAGGTGTCGAACCCGGCGGTGAGGGCATCCGCGCAGCGCTCCACGCTGCCGACCTCCCAGGCCAGTGTGAAGTTGATGTTGGCAATGACCTTGCCCCCGTTGGCGTGGACCGCCGCGGCGATCCCCGGGATGCGGTTGGCGCCGGCCAGCGTGGTCTCGGCGTGGGTGGTGGAAAGCGGGCGGCACTGCTCGTCCACATCGGGGACGGTCTTGCCCTCGCAGATATCCAGTTCCAGGTAGCCGGGGGTGGCGTTGAAATATTCGCCGCTGGAGGGGGAGACGAACAGGAGGGCGTAGTCGGCCTGGGCGGCGTCCTCCGTCAGCGTCAGGCCGGCCAGCATCTCTTTCAGGGCGGCGGTGGCGGCGGCGGCCTGGTCGGGGTTTTTGTTGAACGCCTCGGCGTAGACCTTTTTGCCCTCCAGCTTGCCGGCGGTCAGGGGCAACACGCCGCCGCTGTTCTTCAGCAGCACCACGCTCTGTCGGTGGGCTTGGGCGGCGGCCTCCCAGTCGGCCTTGGTGGCAACGATCTCCACGGCCCTGGCGGGATCGCGGTAGGTATCCTCAAAGAGGCCCAGTTCAAACATGCTGGTCAGGGTGCGGGTGACGGCCCGGTCCAGCGCCTCGTCGGTGAGCACCAGCTGCTCCTTGGTGAAGCCCTCCGGCACGGGGTGGGTATCGTAGTAATCGTTTTTGCCGCGGGCGTAGGCTTCCCGACCGTACTCGTTGTCGAACATGCCGGAGATCACGTCCACCCCGGCGTTGTTGACGGCGAAGCCGATGCGCTCCGGCTTGTCCAGCATATCCACGCCCCAGCACATGTTGTGGACGATGCCGGTGTCCGAGTTGATGTAGCCCTTGAAGCCCATCTGGCCGCGGAGCATTGTATCAATGAAATACTTGTTGTAGGCGAAGCCGTAGGGCTTGAGTTCCAACGGGGCGCCGGCACAGTCCGTCTGGGGCGCGCTCTTGGCGGCGGAGGGCTTGGAGTAGTAGGGCATGATGGCGGCGGTGTGCTTGTCCACCGCCGTCTGGAAGGCGGGGATGTGGTATTTCTGCAGCGAACCCTCGGTGGCATAGACGTTCCACTGGCCGGCGGCGTAGTGGGGGTCAAAGCCGTTCTCCCGCGCGCCGCCGCCGGGGAAGTGCTTGGTGGTCACGGCCACGCCGTCGCTGGTCACGCCCGCCTCGCTGCCCTGGATGCCGGGGATCAGATGGGCCATGATTTCGCTGATCAGGGCGGGATCCTCCCCGAAGGTGCCGTAGCTGCGCTGCCAACGGGGGTCGGTGACGACGTCCGCCATGTACATGTAGCCCTTGCGCAGGTTGCAGGCGTTCCACTCGCGGCGCACACAGTCGGCAAATTTATCCACAATGTCGATGCGCGCCCCGCGCACGGCGGCGGCGATGCCCAGGGTACCCGGCCAGGTGGCGAACACGCCGGCGGCGTCGTTCATGCCGAAGACGATCTCGCCGTTTTCATTGCGGGAGTTGGAGGCCGCCATGACGGGGACAAAGCGGTCACACTCCTCGGCCACGGCCTGCAGCTGGTTCAGGTAGTCCGCCAGGTCGGCGGGGGTGGCGTTCTCCCGCAGGATGGTGTGGCGGGCGAACCACTCCTTCAGCAGGGTGGTGGTGCCGGGCATATACTGCTCCCCGAAGATGTTCTTGCCGACGACCTCAGCCTCATCCAGAAGGCCGCTCTCGTCCGGCACGGCCACATGGCCGGGCAGGCGGGCGCTGGGGTACTTGGGACCCATGCGCCAGTCAGAGATGAACAGCTGACCGATCTTCTCGTCCACCGTCAGCGCCTTGACGTAGGCGGCGGCGCGCTCGGCGGCGGGCAGCCGCCAGTCGTTGACGGGGGTCAGTTCCCCGGTGCCGTCGATATCCTTGAAGACGAGGCCGTCCTTCTCAATGATGCGGCGGGACACCGTGCTGACGGTGGGGCCGCCCTGGTTGCGGTAAACCTTAAAGTTTTCCGATGCTTTTTTTGCCATAGATATAAAACCTCCTTGGGTGTGATGAAAAATGAAAAAAACTTTATTGCCGTTGAGATCGCAGGGGGCGGCGCTTGGCGGCCTTCAGGGCCGCCAAGCGCCGCCCCCTACAGCGGTGGTAAGCCTTGTCGCCAAGCCGGGAACTGCCGAATTATTGGCCGCCCTTGTAATCCAGGGGCAGGCTCTCCCAGCGGGCTTTGTAGAGGAAGGCCGCATCCTTGGGCTGGCGCTGGCGGGTGAAAACGCCCTTCTTGTTGCCGTTGACGCGCATGATGCCCTCGGTGGTCTGGAAGTCCGCAAAGTTCCACATCAACTCGCCCTGCACCCAGCTGTAGCTGTCGAACACGCGGTGGTTCATCTCGATGTACTCGTTCTGGTATTCCTGGCTCCACATCACGCTGGGCAGCTTGTGTTCGCCGGGCATCGTGTCGGCGCCGTACTCGGTGAAGATCAGCGGGCGGTCGCCGCGCACGGCAGCCCAGCCGTCCATCTCCTGGCGGAAGGCCGTTTCCGCGTCCGAGATGGCGTAGCCGCCCATGACATACCAGCCGTAATACCGGTTCAGGCTCAGGAAATCCGCAAACTGCTGGCCCTTGCTGGTGTGGGGCAGGCTCGTCATCACGATGGCGTAGGTGCGGGGGCGCTTCTGCACATCCAGTTCATGCGCCCAGTCAAATACCTCCTTGAAATAGGCTTCGGTCCCCTCGCTGGTACACTGCGGCTCGTTGAGCAGGCTCCAGGCAATGACCGAGGCGTGGTTTTTATCCCGGGTGATCATCTCGCGGATGCACTCCTTGTGGTGGGCCAGCAGTTCGGGGGTGGTCTCCTTCTCAAAGAAGCCCACCTTCTTGCCGGTGCCTTGGTTGGCCGCCAGGAAGTTCATCGTGCTTTCCATCAGGCCCACGGCGGGTACCTCGTCGATGATCAGGAAACCCTCCTCGTCGGCCATGTAGTACATCTCCTCGGCGTAGGGGTAGTGGCTGGTGCGGAAGCAGTTGGCGCCGATCCACTTCATGCACTCATAGTCCCGCTTCACCGTCACCAGGTCCAGGCCGCGGCCCCGCAGGTCGGCGTCCTCGTGCTTGCCGAAGCCGCGCAGGTACACCGGCTTGCCGTTGAGCAGGAAGCGCCCGCCCTTCACCGCAAAGGTGCGGATGCCGATGCGGTCTATGTACTCGTCCAGCACGCTGGAACCATCCAGGATGCGGATCACGATGGTGTACAGGTAAGCGGCGTGGACATTCCACAGGTGGGCGTCCTTCACCGTCAGGGTGCCGGTTTTGCCGTGGGCCTCGGCCACCTTGACGCCTGCGGCGTCCAGCAGCTCCACCTTGACCTGATGCCCGCCGGTGGTGGCGACGCTGTAGTCCACCAGGGCGTCGCTGCCCTCCAGGCGGTGGCTGACGGTATAGTCCGTAACGCTCTCCTTGGGGATCATCATCAGCTTGACGGGGCGATGGATGCCCGCATAGTTGTAAAAATCAAAGTAGGGCGCGCTGATCTTTTTGCCGTTGGCCAGAACGTCGGTCTTGCCGCAGGGGATCATCGTCTCGCTCAGTTCGTTGTTGAGCAGCACGCTGAGCCGGTTGGTCTGGTTGTAGCGCACAATGTCGGTGACGGTGGCGTTGAAGGGCAAGAAGCCGCCCACATGCTGGGCCACCTCCACCCCGTTGACAAAGACGCGGGCGCGGTGGGTGGCCGAGCCGAAGCGCAGCACAACCTCGCTGCCGCTCCACTCGCCGGGGACGAAAAAGTCCCGCTGGTACCAGAAATCGCCGGTGTACTCCCGGCTGTCCTTGTCGGTGAAGAGGTCGCAGAAGCTGGCGGGTACCGGCATACTGACCGGCGAGGGCAGAGCCTCCGCCCAGCCGGCGCCGGCGCCCTCGCTCCGGGGGTCAAACTGGAATTTCCACATACCGTCCAGCGATACCGCGCGACGGGTGGCGGTAACGCAGGGATAAAGCAGCGAATTGTTCATAACAGGGAAACCTCCTTTTATTCTTTTATGATGGGCGGTTCGGTTGCCGCAGGCCGGCGCAGCCTCTGGCGGAAGGCTGTGCCGACCCTGCGGCGGGGCAATCCCTTATTTCTTGTATTATTACACATTTTACCGGCGGTACGTTAGAACGATTTTTAGGCATTTTCGTACTTGATTGGCATGATAAACGGCATTTTACACAAAATGTTACCCTGTTTTTTGGCATTGCCATAGAAAGACCGTAAAATTTTCCGGTTTTCCCCCAAAATACTACTAACGGTTTTTTAATCAATCATTCATAATTATGTCATAAACGGTTCGGTGGGGCGTGGCGGCCCGCCGGTCCGGGGCAAGCCCACATTATATTACTTATAGTAAGGAGAAAACACTATGGCAACAAATCGTTCCCTGCCGGATAAGTATTATGACAAAGATTATGATACCAACGGCATCCACCGCGTTCCCCTGTGGCGCGTGGCCGGCTACGCGCTGAACAACACGGCCACCAACACCTACCTGTTCCTGATGAACTACCTGAGCTACTACCTGATGGGCTGGGTCGGCGTCGGCATGGTCATGGCGTCCAGCTTCTCGATGATGATGCGTATGTGGGACGGCGTCACCGACCCCTTCATCGGCTTCATGGTCGATAAGACCAACGGCAAATTCGGCAAGAACCGCCCCTTCATCGTTATCGGTCAGGTCATCCTCTGCATCTCCAGCTTTATCCTCTTCCATGTGACCCACTTGCTGCCGCAGGGCTTCCGCTTCATCTTCTTTATCCTGGTTTCGATGGTTTACTACATCGGCTACACCTGCCAATGCGTCGTCACCAAGTCCGCCCAGTCCTGCGTGACCAACGACCCGAAACAGCGGCCCATGTTTGCCTCCTTCGACGGCGTGTACAACACCGTCCTCTTCTCTATTTTCGGCATTGTCACCCCGCTCGTCGCCGACAAGTATGAGGCTGTGGGCGGCTACTCCTCCACCGAGTTCTTCCACACCATGTGGCTGATTGCCGCCTCTGTCTCCGCCATCTGCACCGTCATCGCCGTCATCTCCATCGCCCCCAAGGACCGGTCCGAGTTCTTCGGCACCGGCAAGCCTATCAAGATCGGCCTGAAGGATTACTGGGATACCCTGAAGAACAACCGCGCCATCCAGATGCTGGTTGTCTCCGCCTCCTCCGATAAGCTGGCCACCTCTGCCAAGACCAGCGCCGTGAGCGTCGCGATGTTTGCCTGCATCGCCGGTTCCACCGTCCTGCAGAGTACCGTCACCGGTATCACCACCATCCCCACCGCCGTCGTCACTTTCCTGGCGATCTCCCTCATTGCCACCCGCATCGGCCAGAAGGAGGCCATGGTCTTCGGCTCCATCGGCGGCATCATCATCAACGGCCTGCTGTTCTGCCTGTGGCTGTTCGGTGATCCCACCTCCATGGTGAGCGCGGACGGCGGCACCATCTGGGGCTTCTTCCTCATCGCCCACATCGCCCTGACCATCGCCTACGGCGCCTTCCAGGGCATCTCCGGCAACATCGTGATCCCCATGACCGCCGACTGCGCCGACTACGAGGTCTACCGCACCGGCAAGTACGTCCCCGGTCTGATGGGTACCCTGTTCAGCTTTGTTGACAAGATGATCTCCTCCTTCGCGCCGATGATCGCCGGCCTGGTCTTCGCGGCCTGCGGCTTCACCGATCACAACCCCGTGGCGGGCGATACCGTCACCCCGGCGTTGCGCCTGGGCGTCGCCTTCCTGGCTTACGGCCTGGTCATCCTCGGCCTGGTCTGCAACCTGATCGCCATGAAGTTCTACCCCCTGAGCAAGGAAAAGATGGCTGAAATCCAGGACGAAGTTTCCGCCATCAAGCGCAAGGTTATGGCCGAGGGCTGATCTCGCTTACCTTGACAAGCCGCTGCCGAACCTGTATAATTTCATCATAGTCAGCAGGCCCTGCGCTGCGGCGCAGGGCCTTTTTTGGTACATTGTCCCGGGTGAATACCGCCCGCGCGAACGAGGTATGGACCATTGAGTATCTGGAAATCAAAAAAAGAGAAGCCCTCCCAGCCCGAGGAGGATTCGCCCAGCATTATCGACTTTGCCATGGCGGAGGATCAGCTTGCCAACCTGCGGGCCTCCCAGGGAATGGAGGACACGCAAAAGCACGGCCCGATCTGGCATTTAATTGACTCGCTGATGACCCGCCAGGCGGAGAGGGTCAAGCAGCCGGTCAAGAAAAAGACCTATCTGTGGCTCTGCCTGCTGGGGGCCTTCGGCGCGCACCGCTTCTATTCCAAGCGGTGGGTGTTGGGCCTGATTTACCTGCTCACCTGCTGGACCGGCTGGTCCATGGCGATGACCATCATCGACGTGATGATCGCCATCCCCATGAAAGCCGATGAGAACGGCATCATCTACATCTGACGCCCCCGCCCCGGCGCGGGAAACGCCCCCACCAAGCGCAGGCCCCGGGCCGTGCGGAAAGGATTGCCCCATGGACCAGATCATCAGCGTACTTTTCAATACCGATCACGAGGCTCCCGGCCTGGGAGTGATTGTGTTTCTGGTGATCGTGGCCTTGGTGCTGCCCGCCGTCACCAACTATTTTGGGCGGCGCCGCAGCGGCGGCCAGCGCCCGCCCGAGCCGCCCCGGAACCAAAAAGGGAAGGACCGGAAGAAATAGCCCTCCGCTCAGCCAATCCTGCTACCCCGGCGCCCTTGTGAGCCTGCATGGCTCACAAGGGCGCCGTTTGCCTGCGGCGGGGCGGGTTTGGCCGCCCAGCTTCGACAAATTCTGTGAAAAAACGGCAAAAAATATTGAACCCCTCCTGCGGCCCATGGTAAAATAACTATACAATGGTTATTGCGACGCCTCGCCGTTCTGGCTCCGCCAGTCCGGCAAGGCTTCTGATGCGCAATTATAC
>CAZIVF010000031.1:12908-21362 GCA_964542725.1 uncultured Subdoligranulum sp.
CGCCTCGCCGTTCTGGCTCCGCCAGTCCGGCAAGGCTTCTGATGCGCAATTATACCATCTCGCCGCGCGTATGGTGGTATAAGCCAAACAACGAGGAAATGAGGGGGATGGCTATGGGGGCGACGTTGCACCGGTACGCTGCTGCCTGGGCGGCGGGCCTGCTGCTTTTGCTGGGGCTTCTGGCCGAGAGTGCCGCCCTGTACCAGGCGGGCCTGCCCGAACTTCCCGACCCTGCCCGTCTGGCGGCCCCCCTGCTGCCTCTGCGCCACGCGCTGGGCTTGTCCCTTCCCGGCCAGCCGGTGACGTCGGCAGCCGAGGAGGTGGCGGCGGAAACCGGCGTTTCCACCCTGCTGACGGTACCGGCCCTGCTGCAGATGCCTGCCCTTCCCAACGGCTGCGAGGTCACAAGCCTGGCGATGGTACTGCAGAGCCTGGGCTACTGCGTCACCCCCGCCTACCTGGCCAAGAATCACATGCCGCAGGGCTGGCTGTACACCTACCGGGGCGTCAATTATGCGGATGACCCCGCTGAGTGTTATATCGGGGACCCCGCCTCGACCTACGGCTATTACATGCTGGCCCCCGCGCTGGTCAAGACGGCGAACAGCTACCTGGCGAGCCAGGGCGGCGGCTGCACGGCGCAGGATATCTCCGGCGCCGGCGAGGCGGAGCTGGTGGAGCTGGTGCGCAGCGGCACACCGGTCATCATCTGGGCCACCATGGATTATGGGGATGCCGAGCGGGGGTCGCCCTGGGTATTGCTCTCCACCGGGGAGGTGTACAGCCCCTACACCAATCTGCATTGCCGGGTTCTGGTGGGCGTTGACGAGACCTATTTTTACATCAACGACCCCATCTACGGGGCGAACCAGGCTGTGACCCGCGCCCAGCTCCTGCATGGGTACGAGGAGTTGGGCTGCCAGGCCGTCATTGTCACCCGGCGCAGCCATATCACCGAGATCGTGGAGATCGCCGACGCGTGACCCGCGGCAAAACCGTCCGTCTTTAGAAAAAGGCGGGCGGTTTTGATTTGGGCGGCGGGGCGCGGGCGGGCAATGCCCGGCCCCTACGGCCCCGGGGGCGGGGAAATTCTTTTTCAAAACGGATGTTTTCGGCAGGCTAAAGGGCCATCCCCGGCAGCGGGGATGGCCCTTCGGCTTATTCTTTACACTTTTTCCCGCAGCAGGCCGGACTGGTAGGCGGCCACAAGGCGCTGCAGATCCAGGATCAGGGCGCGCTTCTCCTGCCCTTCGTCGGTATCGCGGACCAGAATGCGCTGGGGGGCGGTGTAGATGTACTCGCTGCGGGAAAGGATGTCCTCGTCGTTGTGGATTGCCTTCTCGATGCTCTCAAAGGGCTGGTGGGTGCGCAGCGTCAGGCCGCGGCTATTGTACACCAGGGTGTAGCCGGCGATGCCGGTCTTCTGGTGGTAGGCGCGGCAGAAACCGCCGTCAATGACAACCAGCTTGCCGCCGCCCTTCACCGGGTTTTCGCCCTCGATGGCCCTGACCGGCACATGGCCGTTGACGATGTGGCAGCCCTCGCCCTGCAGGCCGAACTCCCGCAGGATCTTCTCGGCGGTATCCGCCCGCTGGATCAGGCTGTAGTAGGGGTTCTTGATCTCGGCGTGGGTGGATTTATCGGCAATGTACAGCCGCTCAAAGGTGGTCATGGCGCTGCGGCCAAAGATGGGCGAGAGCGCCCCGCACCAGAGGTACCACAGGAAGTCCTGCCCGGCCTGGCGCTGGGGGCTTTCCTCGGGGGCAAAGTAGCCCAGCCGGGCGCGGCGGTCACAGTAGTCAAACAGCGCCTTGCCGGCGTAGAGCCTGCCCTCAAACCGCTCGGCGGCAAAGCCGCCCTCCGCCGTCATCGGCACCGCGCCGTGGTAGAGCAGGTTGCCGTTCATGATCTTGTACACCGCGCCGTGGGCGTACAGGAATTTGATATGCCGCTGCAGGCGCTCGCTCTGCCGGAAGGACCGCACCAGGCTGCGCACCACATTCTGCTCCCGCCGGGTCAGCCGGGCAGGGTGGGCCGGGTCCACAGTGGGGAAATCACAGTCCAAAAGCGGGTAGGTTCTGCCGGCGCAGCGCACCGTGCCGGCGGCATAGTCGATATGGTTCAGGTAGTCCCGCCCCTGCATCTGGAAATCGGGGTTGCGGGCGATGACCTGGGCCTCCAGCTTGAGCATCAGGATCGTCACCGCCTTGTGCATGGCGGCCACCCGGTGCAGTTCCTCCTCGTTGGGTTCCGAGCGGGGATCGATGTGGGGCATCCAGCGGGTGACATCGCTGCCGCCGTAGTCCGCCTGGGCCAGATGCTCCAGGCTGCGCAGATTGATGCCGTAGCCGGTCTCCAGCGTATCGGCATTGTTGTAGGCCAGGGTGGTTTTCAGCACGGTGGCAATGCACAGCGGGCTGCCCGCCGCCGCCCCCATCCAGACGGTATCGTGGTTGCCCCACTGGATGTCCACATCGTGGTATTCCATCAGCTGGTCCAGGATCAGGTCGGGCCGGGGGCCGCGGTCAAACAGGTCGCCCACGATGTGCAGCCGGTCCACGGCCAGCCGCTTGATGACCTCGCAGAAGTGGATGATGTAGGCGTCCGCCCGGTCGTAGCGGATAATGCTCTCGATGATTTCGCCGTAATAGAGGTCCTTATCGTGGTCCTCAAAGTGGGCGTGGAGCAGTTCGTCCAGGATATGCCCGCAGCTGGGGGGGAGGCAGCTCCGCACATGGGCGCGGGTGTGCTTGGAGGAGACAAACCGGCACAGATCGATCAGCCGCAGTAGCGTTTTGCGGTACCAGGCGGGCAGATCGCTCTGACGCTTTTTCAGTTCCGGCAGCTTCTGGTTGGGGTAGTAGATCAGGGTGGCCAGATCCGCCCGCTCGGCGGCGGGGGTCTGGGTTCCCAGCACAATGTCGATCTTCTCCCGTATGACGCCGGAGGCGTTGTTCAGGATGTGGGTGAACGCCTCGTCCTCGCCGTGCAGGTCGCTCATAAAATGCTCGGTGCCTTTGGGCAGGCGCAACAGCGCCTCGATTTTGATGATCTCGCTGGTGGCGGCGGCCACCGTGGGGAATTTTTCCGCCAGCAGTTCCAAAAACCGCCGCTGTTCGCTGCTCAATACGGTATCTGACATAACCGAATCCCTCCTTTACTGAAAATACTGGGGATGCGCAAACTTCCGGCCTGCGCTTTCCGACGTCCGGCTTACCCTCTCTCCTTATGCTCCCGGCGGTAGTGGGTGGGCGTGACGCCCATCATCCTTTTGAACATTTTGGTGAAATAGTTTACATCCAGGATGCCGACGCTCTCCGCCACCGTGGCGATGGAAACGTCGCTGATGGTCAGGCGCAGGGCGGCCCGGCTGATGCGCTGGCTGTTGATATAGTCGGTCAGCGTCTGGCCGGTCTCCTGCTTAAAAATGTTGGAGAGGTAGCTGGGGCTGATGTAGCACATGGCCGCCAGCGATTTGAGGGAAAGCGTGCCGTTCAGATTGAGGTTGATGTGGTTGATGACCTTCTGCACCAGGGGCGAGTAGTTTTTCAGGGAGTAGCGCTGCACATAGGCGCAGTATTCCTTGATCATATCCCGAATCAGGGCATTTTCCTCCGCCTCATCCGCCATGTTTTCAATGCGCAGGGCGTACTTAGTGCTGATCTTATCGATATAGTAGGGGTGGACGCTGGCGGCCTCGATGGACTTGCGCAGCAGGGTGTTGAAGATGATGGCAAGATTCTTGCGGTCCCGCAGCGGGTCGCTGAACCGGGCCGAGATGCGGAACCGGGCGAACTGCTCCAGAGAGGCCAGGGCGGCGGCGGTATCGCCCCGGACAACGTTTTCCAGCAACCTGTTTTCTCCCTCGTACCGCTGCTCGACCATCGCGGCGGGCATATCCTGCTGGAAGGCAGGCTCGCTGAAGAAGCGCATATCCCGGCGGAAATTCAGCGGCATGAACTCATGCCATTCCACAATCTCAAACCGGTCCGGAGGGTATATCATAGACAGCAGGGCGTACAGTTCGCTGCCGATGATATTCTCCCGCAAAACCCGCACCGCGTTGTAGTATTCCTCGATGGCGTCGTTGCCGCGCTGGTCCAGGTGGCGCTTGGCCCACTGGATGGAACGCTCGCTGCGGGGGCCGACCCGCCACGGGCCGACGCAGTGGAGGGCGTCCGGCTCATCGGGCAGGCGGAAAAAGGCGAAATGCAGTTCAAACACCCCTTCCGCCAGCACCAGGGTGTAGGACGGCACGGTATCCAGAAGGGACTGGCCGAACCCCTGCCAGTCAAACATCGGGTCCAGCGCTTTGCGCAGGCCGTAGTCAAAATTGTCCAGCCCATCAAAGGGAGCCGCCACCCGGGTGGTTTGGATGTTGTGGGCGGACATAAGTTTTTCAAGCATTTTCACAAAATCGATCTGCATACGCCAGACTCCTATCCCGAAAAGGGCCGACCGGAGCCGTGCGTACAGCGCGGGGGCCTCCGGCCAAAACAAACTATATTCGTATTTTACCACAAAATCAGAGGGGTTTCAACGAATATTTTTTGTCAAAAAGGAAGCCGGGCAGGCTGTTCGGCCTGCCCGGCAGGAAGTTTTTCCGGCGGGATTAATACCCGGTGGCAATCAGGATGTTGCCCTCGTTGGTGGGAACGATATACCAGTGCTTATCCGTGCTCAGGGTGGCAGGGATCAAGTTGCCGTCCGCGTCGTAGACGTTGGAGATGGCATGGGTGACGGGATCGACATAGACGGTCGGGGCCAGGAAGGCGGTTACGTTCAGCTTCTCCAGCGTCTTCTCAACAGAGGTGCGGTAGGACCCGCTCACGTCGGCGACCTTGACTTCCTTCTGGGCGGGGGCGCTGGAAGAGGAAGCGTTCTCCGCAGTGGAGGCGACGGCGGGGCGGGCATTGTCCGGCGTAGAGGCCGCGCCGACAGACAGGGCCATCGTGCAGACACTGCAGACAACGACCATAGCGGCAACGGTGGTACGAAGCAGTTTTTTCATAGAGTAAGACTCCCTTGTTATAATTTTGGGGTGATTCCCCGCACCCATTATACTCCCTCCGGGGGGGGGGTGTCAATAGAATCCAAAATCTTTAACAGGCGGTTAGACGTGGCAGACAAAATATTCACCGGAGCAAAAAGCAGCGGCTTCTACCAGGGGCTACGCAGCCAAAGGGCCAAGGGCAGCGAGGCGGCCAGCAGCAGCGCCGCGCCGCCCATCCCCGCCAGAATATACCGCCGGGAAGGCGGCGCGGCGGCAGGGCGGCCTTCCACCTGGGTAAGCGCCAAAAGCAAAACCGCCAGCGGGAAAACCGCGGCCACCCGGTTGTTGAAAAAGGCCTGCACAGCGTAGGCGAAGACGCCCAGCGCCCATCCCAGTTCCTTTCCGGAGCGCAGCGTGGCCCGCAGATGGGCGGCCAGCACCCCCAGCCAGAGCGCCAGCCCCACAAGCCCGCAGCAGACAAGCAAATCCAGGTATTCGTTGTGAGCGCCGATGGCATCCGCCAGTTGATAGGGGGCAGCCGCGCCGGCGGCCATCAGGCTGCGGTAGAACATGCCGGGGCCGTACCCCACCAACCTGCGCAGCGGGTCCGCTTGCCGGAACAGGAAAAGGGCGTCGGCAAAAAGCGCCCCGCGCCCGGTGGCCCAATCAGAGTTCAGAAGCAGGAAATTGTCAAAGCCGCCCAGCGAACCGCCAACGGTGTTGCGCCAAACAAACAGCCCCGCCGTGCCCAGCAGGCAGGCCCCCGCCAAAAGGCGCTGGGGCAGCAGCCTGGCCAGCGCACGGCGGCGCAGCGCCAGCGCCAGCGCAAAGGCGAGCGCCGCGCCGGGCAGCGCCAGTGCAGGCGCGCCAAAAACGGCCAGGGGCCGCTCCAACATGTAAAAGGGGAACCGGCCGCGCAAAAGTTCCACAAAAAACTGGGCCAAAAGCCAAAGCCCGGCCAGCACCAGCAGGCGGGCCGCCTCTGCGCCGGGCAGCGCATGGTGCCAGAGCAGGAGCAGCAGCGCCCCCGCCAGCCCCAAGCTGGCGATGCCGGGGTCCAGCGAAGCGAGGCCCGCAAAGCCGACGGCGGCGCAGGCCAGCGCCAGCCCGCTGCCGCTGCGCAGGTACCGCCAGACCGCCACAGGGAGCCAGAGGCAGACAAAGCTGTTGAGATAGTCCACATTACCTATGGTGGAGAAAAAGATGTTCCGCTGGCCCGGGTCAATGGCGGCATAAACCTTCAGGGGATCGAACCCCATATTGTTAAGGATGCCCAGAAGCGAGACGCCTGCGCCGGAAAGGCAGAAAAGGCAGGCCAGCCCCGGCAGGGTTCCCGGCTCCAGCCAGGCATTGACGCCCAGGTATCCCAGCAGGCAGGCCAGGCAGAGCATCAGCCCACCCAGATACCCCTCGCTGCCCCAAACAGAAGAGAGAGGGGAGAGGGAGGCCAGTGTGGACAGCAGCGTCCCCCCGGCCCAGGCCAACATCCAGAGGGCCGGCCCGGCGGGCCGGGCCGGGCGGCGCTCCTCCAGCACAAAGCTGACGGCCAGGGCGCAGAGCATCGTGAAGGCCAGCAGTATACTCAGCTTATACGGGCTGAGGTCCAGGTAGCCGTGCATCAGCCAGGGATAAAACGCCAGGAGCCCCGCCGTATACGCGAACGCCAGATCCGAAGCCCTGGGGGCGAGCCTGCGCATCCTTTCCGCCGCGACCACAGCGGCGGATCGCTTTTTCGATTCCGTTTTGATCACCACGCTTGTTGTAGGGTAGGTATATCGTACCATATATGCGGGGATTTTTCCATAGTCCGGGCGGAGAAAACGGCGCGGATCCGCGGCACGGCGGGGGGCAATTCCGCTTTGGGGCGGGATTCGGCGCTTTCCATGGGCGTGCAGCTCCTTTCGGTTGGCTTTTTGGGTGCTCCCCACTGATAGAACACCGGATCCGGCTGATTTGTGACAAACAGGCAGCCTCTTTCTAAAAACCAAAAGCCTCCCCTCTGTGTGGGGTTTTATCTGTATATAAGTATACCACAGAACCGGGGGGAGAGCTTTAAAAATATCTTGCGGTGAATACAGACAAATTTATGATTTTTCCCCGGCAAAAAAATGCGTCCACCCCCGCAAAAGGCATTGACAAAACCGCCCGCCGCGTGGTAGACTAAATAAGGTATAAGGGAGTAGTCAGCGCGGCATGCCGCGTAACCTGGCCAGCATCACGAGCGTCAGCTCTGGCTTTGTTTTAAACGACGAGACTTATCCCGCAGGTTCTCTGCGGGTGAGTTGCGTCGTTTTTTTATATATCAACACATATTTTTGCTTCAGGAGGTTTGTTATGCTTGTTCCCGTTCTGCTCTTTGCCGTGGGGCTGGTGCTGCTCATCAAGGGCGGCGACTGGTTTGTGGACGGCGCCACCGGCATCGCCCGTAAATTTCATATCCCGGAACTGCTCATCGGCGCCACGGTGGTCTCCATCGGCACCACCCTGCCGGAGGTGATGGTCTCCGCCACATCGGCCCTCACCGGCCACGGCGAGATCGCCTACGGCAACGCCATCGGCTCGGTCATCTGCAACACCGCCCTCATCGCGGCCATCACCGTTGCGGTGCGGCCCGGCAAGGTGGACCCCAAGTCGCTGCGCACGCCGGTGCTCTTTTTCTTCGCCGCCGCCGCCATCTACATGGTCACGGCCTACTTCACCGGGTATTTCAGCCGGCCCATCGGCCTGATTATGCTGGCGATTTTTATCGCCTACATCCTGATTACCGTGCGGCAGATGCGCGGCGCCCCCGCCGAAGCCGGGGAGGACGGCGGGGACGATGCGGAGCGCAGCCTTGCCATGAACCTGGTCCTTCTGGTGGTGGGCGCGGTACTCATCGCCGTGGGGGCCGACCTTCTGGTGGACAACGGCACCCTCATCGCCCAGGCGCTGGGCGTGCCGGAGTCCGTCATTGCGCTGACCTTTGTGGCGCTTGGCACCAGCCTGCCCGAACTGGTCACGGCGATCACCTCGCTGGTGAAGGGGCACAGCTCGCTGTCCCTGGGCAACGTGATCGGCGCGAACCTCTTCAACCTGGTGCTGGTCAGCGGCGTGTCGGCCACGCTGGCGCCCTTCAGCATCCCCCAGAACTCTGTCATCGCGGGGATGAACGCCTCGCTGGTGGTGGATCTGCCGGTCATGCTCTTCGTCATGGCCTTCCTCACGCTGCCCGCGCTGGTGCGGGGCAAGCTCTCCCGGGTGCAGGGCGTGGTGCTGCTCTGCATCTATGCAGCCTTCTGCGTGTTCCAGTTCACGCTTTGATCCCGCCGGGCGGCCCCCGATAAGTGGGGGGCCGCCCCATGCGACATCCCCCCGCCGCACACACCGCCGGTTCGCCCCCTGCAGAGGTGCCAAAGCCCGCCTGCAGGCCGCAGCGCCCGGCGGCATTTTTTTTGCCGTTGGCCGGGCAGGACGGGCAGGAA
>CAZIVF010000032.1:0-7230 GCA_964542725.1 uncultured Subdoligranulum sp.
AAACGGCGGCAGGCCGCAGCGCTGCTGCGGCCTGCCGGTCCCCTGGGGAAAGGATCAGTAGATCGAGAAATAGCCCATCCGGGCGGGGGCGTTGTCCTCCACCAGAACGGTGAATCCGCCGGGGTTGACCTCGGCCTGCTTGCCGAAGGCCTCCGCGCAGAGCAGGTGCGGCCCGCGGTTGAGGATGATCTCGGCAGTGTGGGTGGCGCCCACCCGGCGGTAATGCAGGATATCCCCCGCCGCCTCCACGATCTCCAGCCGCCCGCCGTCAAAGGCGTCGCAGCTGCGGCGCAGCTTAGCCAGGGTGCGCAGCGGCCCGCGCAGCCGTTCCTCGGTGGAGGTCCAGTCATAGTAGCCGCGGTTGAAGGGATCGCGGTAGCCCTGCATGGCGATCTCGTCGCCGTAGTAGACGCAGGGGACGCCGGGCAGGGTGTAGATCATGGCGTAGCCCAGCAGCAGGCGGCGGACCGCATCGTCCATCTGGCTGGGGGGGATGTGCCGCCCGCTCTGCCAGTAGCGGTCCCGGCCGTTGGCCGGCTCCCCCGCGATGGCGGTGATGGCCCGCTCGGTATCGTGGGTGGAGAGGAAGTTCATCGCGCAGTCCAGCGCCGGCGCGGGGTAGTTTTCGCAGATCGAGAGGATAGAATCCGCCACCCAGGCCGCGTCCGCCCCCTTCAGGAAATCGATGGCCGCGCTGCGGAAGGGGTAGTTCATCACGCTGTCCAGCCCTCTGCCCCGCAGATAGGTACGGCGGCGGCCAAAGCCCTCCTTGGTGGTGGCGTCCTCCCACACTTCCCCGATGAGCAGCTTATCCTCACCGTGGGATTTGACGGCGGCGCGGATCTTCTCGATGAATTCATCGGGCAGCTCGTCGGCCACATCCAGGCGGAAGCCGGCGGCGCCCAGGTTCAGCCAGGTGTCGATCACGCCGCCCTTGCCGCAGACGAAATCAACGTAGGAGGGCGAATCCTCCTGCACCTCGGGCAGCGTCTCGAACCCCCACCAGCTGCGGTAGCCGCAGGGGTAGCCGGAGTCGAAATCATACCAGCTGCGGTAGGGGGAATTGCGGTCCCGGTAGGCGCCGCCCGGCCCATACCTTCCCTCCCGGTTGAAGTAGATGGAATCCGAGCCGGTGTGGCTGAACACGCCGTCCAGGATGATGCGGATACCCTTCTCCTTCGCCTCGGCGCAGAGGGCGGCGAACTCCTCGTTGCTGCCCAGCAGCGGGTCGGCCTTGAGGTAGTTGGCGGTGTTGTACCGGTGGTTGGCATGGGCCTCAAAGATGGGGTTCAGGTAGATGCAGCTGACCCCCAGCCCCTGCAGATAGGGCAGCTTTTGGCGGATCCCCTCAAAGTCGCCGCCGAAATAGTCCATATTCAGGTGGCCCTCGGGGGACTCGGTGGGCCAGAAGTAGGGCTCCCCGTCCTTTCTCTCCCGGTAGATGCGGTCGGCGTAGGTCCATTCCTTGTCGGGGCGGCCCTCAAAGAACCGGTCGGGGAAGATCTGGTACATTGTGCCGTCCTTGATCCAATCGGGGGTCTGGAAGTCCGGCTCGTAGACGGTCAGCTGCCACGGCTGCCCCTCGGTCCAGGTCAGTTCGCCCTCGCCGTGGGGACCCCGGTAGATTTTGCGGAAATCGGTGTACAGGTCAAAGTAATAGAAGTACAACCCCGATGTGGTGGGTGCGATCTGGATGGAAAAGTGGTTCACATGGGGGGTCTGGCCCTCAAAGCGCATCCGGTAGTGGACGGGATCCTCCCGGTCCTTGGTCAGCACCAGATGAGGGTCGACATATCCCAGCGACTCCGGCACCGTCAGGCGCAGGGTGGCCGGCTGGCCGGCCCGCACCGCGCCGAAAGGCGTCTTGCAGGCCAGATCGGTGGAGTTATAGTAGGTGTGCGGCATGGCAAACGCGCTCCTCCTAACAGAATTGGTTGCGGGACGTCAAGCCCCCACTATCAAAATATGCGCTGCGGCCCCATCTGGCGCCGCAGCGCATAAAAAACAGTGTGGAAGCAGAGAACGCAGGTCCCCTGACGAAACGGCGCCAAAGCGCGGTTTCTCTTATTTGACCGGCGTAGCGCCCCAGATATCGCGGGCATAATCCATAACGGAACGGTCGGCCGAGAAGATACCAGCGTTGGCAATGTTCATCAGGCTCATCCGGTTCCAGTCCTCCCGCTTGCGGTACAACTGCTGCAAAGTCTGCTGGGCGCGGCGGTAATCCTTGAAGTCCGCCATGACCATATAGGGGTCGGCGTTGCGCAGGTTGGATGTCACTTCGCTGAAGTTCTCGCCGTTCCAGCCCTTCTCCAGCAGATCCAGCACAGCCATGGCAACGTTGTCGTCCATGATGAACGCCTGGGGGTGGTAGCCCATGCCCTTCAGCGCGTTGACCTCGGGGATCAGCATACCGAAGATGATCTCGTTCTCCTGCCCGGCGGCGTCGGCAATCTCGACGTTGGCGCCGTCCAGGGTGCCCAGGGTGATGGCGCCGTTGAGCATGAACTTCATGTTGCCGGTGCCGGAAGCCTCGGTGCCGGCCAGGGATATCTGCTCGGAAACCTCCGAGGCGGGCATCAGCCGCTCAGACAGGGTGACGCAGTAATCCTCGAGGTAGACGATGTTCAGCTTGCCCTTCACGGCGGGGTCGTTGCGGATCAGGTCGCCCAGCTTGCAGATCATCCGGATCATCTGCTTGGCCATATAGTAGCCGGGGGCCGCCTTGGCGCCGAAGATATAGGTCTTGGGGGTGAACTCGGCGTTGGGGTTGTTCTTGAGGTAGAGGTACTCCGCCGCGATGTTCAGCGCGTTCAGATGCTGGCGCTTGTACTCATGCATCCGCTTGACCTGGCAGTCAAAGATGGAGTCGGGGTCGATGATCTGGCCGGTGGACTTTTCCAGGTAGTTGGCGAAGATCACCTTGTTCTCCCGCTTTACGGCGTCCAGCTTTTCCAGAACGGCCTTGTCGCCGGCAAACTTCTCAAACTTCTTCAACTGGGCGGCATCGGTCTTGAAGCCGTCGCCGATGGTCTCCTCCAACAGGCCGCAGAGGCCGGGGTTGGAGGCCAGCAGCCAGCGGCGGTAGGCGATGCCGTTGGTGACGTTCTTGAACGCCTTGGGCTTGTACAGGAAGTAGTCGTGGAAAACCGAATCCTTGATGATCTCGCTGTGCAGCTTGGACACGCCGTTGATAGAATGGCAGACGTAAACGCAGAGGTTGGCGGTGCGGACCTGATTATCCCCGATAATCGCCATATAGTCGATCTTGCCGATATCGCCGGGGAACGCCCTGTCCAGCTCAATGCGGCAGCGGCGGTCCATCTCAACGACGATCTGCCAGATGCGGGGCAGCGTGGAGCGGAAGATGTTGACGTCCCACTTCTCCAGCGCTTCGCTCATGACGGTGTGGTTGGTGTAGGCGAAGACCTTGCGGCAGATATCGAAGGCAACGTCCCACTCATAGCTGCACTCGTCCAGCAGGATGCGCATCATCTCGGGGATGGCCACGGTGGGGTGGGTGTCGTTCAGCTGGATAGCCACCTTGTCGGGCAGGTTGTCCAGCGTGCCGTACTGGTTCAGGTGGTTCTGCAGAATGTCGGCGATGGAGGCCGCGCTGAAGAAATACTGCTGGCGCAGGCGGAGGATCTTGCCCTCGGTGTGGTTATCGTTGGGGTAGAGGATCTTGGAGATCAGCTCGGCGGAGGCGGAGCGGCTGATGGCGGTGTTGTAGTTGCCGGCGTTGAAGCTGCTCATGTCAAAGCTGGGGGCCTTGGCGCGCCACAGGCGCAGCTTGCTGACGCCCTGGCTGCCGTAACCGGCGACGTACATATCGTTGGGTTCCGCAATGACGGAATTGTAGTTCTCGTACTTGACGTGGTGGAAGCCGCCCTCCCAGGTCTCGATGGCCTGGCCGTCAAAGCGGATCTCCTGGGCCTGGTCGGGGTGGGACTTGATCCACACCTGGCCGCCGGGCAGCCAGTTGTCGGCGGTTTCCTGCTGCCAGCCGTCCACGATCTTCTGCTTGAAGATGCCGTACTCATACAGGATGGAGTAGCCGGTGCCGGGGATACAGTCGGTAGCCATGCCGTCCAGGTAGCAGGCGGCCAGGCGGCCCAAGCCGCCGTTGCCAAGGCCGGCATCCGGCTCCTGGTCATAGATGGTGTCGATCTTGACGCCGGCGTCGGCCAGCACGCCCTCGGCCACCTCGTTCAGGCCGAGGTTGAAGAGGCTGGAGCGCAGGCTGCGGCCCATCAGGAACTCCATGCAGAGGTAGTAGACCTGCTTTTTGCCCTGGCCCAGCGTCTTGGACTGGAATTCCTTCTGCCGGTCAGACATGATCTGGCGCGTGACCATCGCCAGGCAGCGGTAGATCTGCTCGGCGCTGGCATTGTCCAGGGTGGTGGCGCACTCGCTGGTCAGCTTGTCCTTGAGGAGCTTTTCAAATTGGCTCTTGGTATACTTCATCATACTTCTCCTTACTTTGCTGCAGACGCGCCGGTTCTGTCGGGGGCGGGCGCGGCCGCCTCTATTTAAGCACGGTGCTCCGTGCCGCCGGGGCCGGTTTATTTGGCCCCGCAATAACTCACAATAGTTATTATAGTAAATAATTTCTCCCGGCGCAAGTCAAATTGGGCAGTTTGTATGATTTTTTCGTTTTTCCACAAAAGGGGCTTTTTCTCCGGGCCGATTTATATTATAATAATGACACTGTGAAATATTTCTGCGGCGGTTTCCCTGTGCCGCGCACATCTCCCATTGTACAAAAAGAGCAAAGGAGTATAAATATGGGTATGCCAACTTCCAAAGTACGGCTGAACATCTGCGGTTCCAGCTATGTGGTCGCCACCACTGAGAGTGAGAGTTATATGCAGAATCTGGCCGACCGGCTGAATCTGGATATGAACGAGCTGATGGCTTCCTCCAACTCGGTGTCCATCACCACGGCGGCGGTGATGACCGCCCTGAACTACCGGGACGAACTGGAAAAGGCCAGCGGCAGCGCCGACAATATGCGCCGCCAGATCAAGGACTACCTGGAGGATGCCGCCAGCGCCAAGATGGCCGCCGAGGAACTGCGCCGCCAGAACGCCGCCATGAAGCGCCGCATCGACGACCTGGAGCGCCGCCTGCGCAGCCGCCAGGATATTCCCGACTGATGGCGCGGGCCTTAGAGATTCTGGCCCCCGCCGGCAACGCGGAAATGCTAAGCGCCGCTGTGTTCAGCGGCGCTGATGCTGTTTATTTGGGGCTGGCCGGCTTCAACGCGCGGCTCACGGCGGGCAATTTTACGCCGGAGAGGCTGCGGGAAGCCGTGGGCTTCTGCCACGGGCGGGGCGTGCGGGTGCACGTGGCGCTGAACACCCTGGTGTACGGCAGCGAGCTGCCCGGCCTGGCCGAGGCGGTGCGCACCGTGGCCGAGGCGGGGGCCGACGCGGTCATCGCCGACGATCTTGCCACCGCCCGGCTGGTCAAAGAGATCGCCCCCACCCTGGCGCTGCACGGCTCCACCCAGATGAGCATCCACACCCCGGCGGGGGCGAAGGCGCTGGCCGACCTGGGCTATGACCGGGTGATCCTGGCGCGTGAACTCTCGCTGGAGGAGATCCGCGCCGTCTGCGCCGCCAGCCCCATCGAGTGCGAGGTGTTCATCCACGGCGCGCTCTGCATGGGGGTCAGCGGCCAATGCATGATGAGCGCCTTCCTGGGCGGGCGCAGCGGCAACCGGGGCGCCTGCGCCGGCCCCTGCCGCCTGCCCTTTGACGCCGCCGCCGGCATGGGGCGGCTGCCCCCCGGCCAGCCGGGCAAAGCCTGCCACCTGAGCCTGAAGGAGATGGACCTGATCCCCCATCTGGCCGAACTGACGGATGCCGGCGTGGCCAGCGTCAAGATCGAGGGGCGGCTGCGCACGCCGGAGTACGCGGCCGCCGCCGTGGCCGCCTGCCGCGCCGCCCGGGCGGGCCAGCCCTACGACGAGGCGCTGCTGCGGGATATCTTCTCCCGCTCCGGCTTCACCGACGGATACTTAACGGGCCGCAACGACGGCCGGATGTTCGGCGTGCGCACCGAGGCGGACGCCGCCGCCGCCAGGGCCGCCGCTCCCAGGGCGCGGGAACTGTTCCGCCGGGAATTGGCGCGGGCGCCGGTGGATTTTGCCGTCGGCTTTGCACCGGAGGGGGTCAAGCTGGCCGCCCGGGATGGCGAAGGGCATGAGGCCGTCGTTTACAGCCGGGCCGCCCCCCAGCCCGCCCAGAAGGACCCTCTGCCCGCCATCGAGCGGGCGCTGGGCAAGACGGGCGGCACTCCCTTCACCCTGCGCCGCCTGGAACTTCTGCCCGGGTCCGACGCCCCCGGTTTCCTGCCCGGCGGCGAGTGGAACGAGCTGCGCCGCCGGGCGCTGGACGAACTGCTGCAAAAGCGCGCCGCCCCCCGCCCCCATGCGGTGCGGCCCTGGCTGCCGCCGGTCTGCCCGCCGCAGCCCCCTGCCGCCCCGCCACGGCTCTGCGCCCGGTTTGCAAACGCCGCCCAGCTGCCCCCCGCCGGGATGCTGCCGGAACTGATCTGCCTTGTGCTGCCCCTTGACGAGGCAGGCAAGGTCCCGCCCGCGCTGCGGAGCCGGACGATCCTGGAACTGCCCCGCACCATGTTCGGCGCTGCCGAGGCCCGCGTGGCCGGGCAGCTGGCGGCCTGCCGGGCGGACGGCTGGATGGGCGTGGCCGTCAACAATCTAGCCCAGCTGAAGCTGCCGGGGAACGCCGGCCTGCCGGCTTACGGCGGCCTTGGCCTGAATGTAACCAACCCTCTTTCTGCACAGAGCTACGCCGAGTTGGGCCTGGGCGGGCTGTTGCTCCATCCGGAGACGGGCGCCGCCGCCATGGCGGCCATCCGGCCCCTGGGCGGCGCCGGGCAGCCGCTGCCCACCGCCGCGCTCTGCTACGGGCATCTGCCGCTGATGCTGACCCGCGCCTGCCCGCTGCGCAATGTGCGGAGCTGCGCGGGCTGCCGGGGCGAAGGCTGCCTGCGGGACCGCAAGGGGCGGGATTTCCCGCTGCGGTGCAGCGCGCCGGGCGGCGCGGGGGTGCGGACCGTCTACAACCCGGTGCCGCTTTACATGGGCGACCGGCTGGCGGAGCTGCCGGTGGACTGGGCCTTGGCGGCCTTCACCATCGAGACGCCCCGGCGCGTCTGCCAGATTTTGGAGTTGCTGCTGGCCCGCCGCCCGTTTGACAG
>CAZIVF010000032.1:7330-20305 GCA_964542725.1 uncultured Subdoligranulum sp.
CCAGAAACGAGGTTCCTATGCAGACCAAAACCGTAAAATACAAGCTTGTTGACCCGCGGGCCAAAGCGCCCGCTTACGCCACGCCGGGCGCGGCGGCGGCGGACCTGTGCGCCGTGCTGGATGCGCCGCTGACGTTGGCCCCCCTGGAGCGGGCCATGATCCCCACCGGCCTGGCCATCGAACTGCCCGGCCCTGACTGTGTGGCGCTGGTTTACGCCCGCAGCGGGCTGGCCATCAAGCAGGGCGTGACCCTCTCCAACTGCGTGGGCGTGATCGACAGCGACTACCGGGGCGAGATCAAGGTGGGCCTTATCAACCAGAGCACCGCGCCCTACACCATCCAGCCCGGGGAGCGCATCGCCCAGCTGTGCATCGCCCCCGTCTGGCAGGCTTCCTTCACCCCCGCCGGCGCCCTGAGCGAGACCGAGCGGGGCGCGGGGGGCTTTGGTTCCACCGGCAAGCTGTGAAAATTTCCAAAATTTTCCAGCTTCGTGGGAACGCGCTACATTTCGACGCTATGCCGACCATATAATGGTCGAGAAAGGAACGGCACCATGGCCCTGATCCTTGCCTCCGGCAGCCCCCGCCGCCGGGAACTGATGAACCTCATCACACCGGACTACACCGTTGTGACCAGCGATGTGGACGAAAGCACCCTCTTTGCCGATACCCCGGCCCGCCTGGCCCAAAGCCTGGCCGCCGCCAAGGCCCGCGCCGTGGCGGCCCAACACCCCGGCGATCTGGTTTTCGGCTTTGACACGGTGGTGGACTGCGGGGGCGAAGTGTTCGGCAAACCCGCCGATGAGGCGGACGCGGTGCGGATGCTCCGCGCCCTCTCAGGCCGTGCCCACAAGGTGCATACCGGGGTCTGCCTGTGCCGGGACGGCCGCGCCGCCTCGACGGTGGAGACCACCATCGTTCACTTTGCCCCCATCGAGGAAGCCGACCTGCTGGCCTATGTGCGCACGCCCGAACCGTACGATAAGGCGGGCGCCTATGCCATACAGGGGCATGCGGCTCTGTGGTGTTCCGGGCTGGAAGGGTGCTACTACAACATTATGGGCCTGCCCGTTCACCGGGCGGCGCAGCTTCTGCGGCAGTTTACCGCCGAGGCATGAGCGCCGCGCCGCCGGGCCTGCCCGGCGAGGAGCGAACATGGCAAATTTATTGACGAAGCTGCGAGACTGGTTACTGGAAATTTCAGGGAGATTCAGAAATATGTTCACAAAAGACATCGGCATCGACCTTGGCACCGCCAACACCCTGGTGTACATGAAGGGCCGAGGCATCATTATGCGGGAACCCAGCGTCGTCGCGGTGGATACCAAGACCGACGAGCTGCGGGTGCGCAGCGTGGGCCATGAGGCCAAGGCGGTCATTGGCCGCGCGCCGGGATCCATCGTGGCGGTACGCCCCCTCAAGGATGGCGTCATCGCGGACTTTGACATCACCGCCGCCATGCTGCAGAGCTTTATTCGCCAGGCCTGCGGCAGAGGCGTCTTCGCCCGGCCCCGAGTGGTGATCTGTGTCCCCTCCGGCGTGACCGAGGTGGAGCGCCGCGCGGTGCGCCAGGCCGCCGCCAAGGCGGGCGCGCGGCAGGTCACGGTGATCGAGGAGCCGATGGCGGCGGCCATCGGCGCGGGGCTTCCCACCACCGAACCGGTGGGAAGCATGATCGTGGATATTGGCGGCGGCACCGCCGAGGTGGCGGTCATCTCGCTGTCCGGCGTGGTGGCAAGCCGCAGCGTGCGCTGCGCCGGCAACACGCTGGACGCCAGCATCATCGCCTTCATCAAGCGCAAGTACAATCTGCTGGTGGGCGAGCGCACCGCCGAGCAGATCAAGATCGAGATCGGCTCCGCCTGCCCCCAGGACCCCGAGACCACCATGGAGATCAAGGGCCGCAACCTGGTGGACGGCCTGCCGAAGGATATCATTATCCGTTCCGAGGAGGTGCGGGAGGCGATGAGCGAAAGCCTGCTGCGCATCGTCGACGCCATCAAGGACACGCTGGAGTGTACCCCGCCGGAGCTTTCCAGCGATATTATCGACGCGGGCATCATGCTCTCGGGCGGGGGCGCGCTGCTGCGCGGGCTGGATACCCTGATCCGCAACGAGACCGGCATCGACGTTCATATCGCCGAGGCCCCGCTGGACTGCGTGGCCCTGGGCGCGGGGGCAGTGCTGGACCGCCCCGATCTGGTCGGCGCCCGCCGGGAAGATCTGAGTTACCTGTAAGGCGGAGCGCGGCCCGCGCTTCCCTATACGCTGCAATACGCCGGAGCCGGGACGATTGTCCCGGCTCCGGCGTATCGTTTGCATATCAAAGCTCGCAGGGGGTAAAGCCGTTCTTGCCCAGCACCTGCACCTTGGCGTAGCCCAAAGATTTCAGCAGGGCGGCGGCCTCCTCAAAGCCGAAGGTCAGCGCCTTGGCGTCGTGGGCGTCGGCGGTGATGACCACATTGCCGGAGAGCGCCAGCCACTCTTTCAGTAGCGCGTTGCTGGGGTAAAACTCATCACGGAATTTGCGGTAAACCGCCGAGGTATTCACCTCCAGCACGCAGCGGTTGCGGGCGGCGGCCAGCAGCGCCCGGCGGGCGGCCTTCTGGTAGCGGGGATCACCCTCGTCGAAAAATTTGTTGCCGCCGTTAATCTTTTTGATAAGGTCCATATGGCCCAGGATGGTGGGCCGCTTGGCGGCCACCGCCTCCACGTTGGCAAAATACTGCTCGGCCACAGCCAGGCCGTCGCCGTCGAAATCGTCCCGGATACAGGCGGCCAGGTCGGCCTCCCGCCAGTCGATCTCATAGTATTTGCCGGTCTTGGGGCCGTGGACATAGTGGGCGCTGCCAATCCAGTAATCGTAGGCGGCGGGGTCGTCGTCGCTGTAGAGGTCCCATTCCAGGCCGCACAAAATGTCCAGCTGCCCGGCGTAGCGCTCCTTCAGCTTGGCGATCTGCGCCTTGTACAGCGCCGTGCGGCTCTTTGTCATGCAGTATTCCAGGTCGCAGGGGGTGTGGCTGTGGCCAGAGAATCCCAGTGTGGCCAGGCCGCCGCGCCAAGCGGTGACGGCTATCTCCTCCAGGGTATTCTTACCGTCGCAGTGCTTGGAATGAACATGCACTGAACTGCGCAGATACTCGTTAGCCATTACTGCATCCTTTCTTGTTTGACCTTATGATCGATGACATGACGCTTTTCCAGTTCTCTGGTGATATCCTCCACGCTGATGCCCAACTCGATCATCAGCACCATCACATGGTAGGCCAGGTCGCTGATCTCGTAGACGGTCTCCTCCTTATCGCGCTTCGCGCCGGCGATGATGACCTCGGTGGATTCCTCGCCCACCTTCTTCAGGATCTTTTCCAGCCCTTTGTCAAACAGGTAGGAGGTGTAGCTGCCCTGCTGGGGGTCGGTCTTGCGGCCCTCAATCAGCCGGTACAGCCCCTGCCAGGTGAACTGCTTCAGCTCGTCCGAGACGTAGACCGGGTTGAAGAAGCAGCTTTCCGCCCCGGTATGGCAGGCGGGGCCGGACTTGACAACGTCGATGACCAGGGCGTCCTTATCACAATCGGCCGTGATGGAAACCACCCGCTGCACATTGCCGGAGGTCTCGCCTTTGCGCCAGATCTCTTGGCGGCTGCGGGACCAAAAGACGGTGCGCCCCTCCGCAATGGTGAGGGCCAGCGTCTCGGCGTTCATGTAAGCCAGGGTCAGGACCTCCTTGGTGTAGTGGTCCTGCACGATGGCCGGAATCAGGCCATGGCTGTTGAAATGTAAAGTCTTGCTGTTCTCGGTTATTTCCATGGGTCATTCTCCCTATTTTCGGTATAGGTATAGTTTACCTTGATTCGCGCCGTTTGGCAAGAAGAAAATCAAAGATACCCGTCGGGCGCTACAGATGCGCGGTTTTGAATGATAGAAAAGACGGAAACGGCACAAAGTGGGTGCGCCCGTTGGGCGCAAATGAAAACGCGGCGCAGCCGCACCTTACTTTGTAGCATTTCTGCCATTTGAACGCCTCCCCTTCCCTCACAGCCGCATCTCGACGCCGTTTTGGCGCAGATAGTGCTTGAGGTCCCGGATCTCCACCTGCTTGGTGTGGAAGATGCTGGCCGCCAGGCCCGCATCCACCTTGGGATGGCGGAGGAAGAGCTCAGCAAAATCTTCCATCCTGCCCGCGCCGCCCGAGGCGATGATGGGTACCGCGCAGCGCCGTGCCACCGCATCCAGCAGTTCCAGGTCAAAGCCGTTCTTCACGCCGTCGGTGTCGATGGAGTTGACCACCAGTTCCCCGGCGCCGTTCCTGACGCCCTGCTCCAACCAGTCCAGCGCGTCGATGCCGGTGTTCTCCCGCCCGCCCTTGGCGAAGAGCATAAACCGGCCATCCACCCGCTTGATATCCGCTGAGAGGACGACGCACTGGTCGCCGTACCTCTGGGCCGCCGCCGGGATGATGCCGGGGTTGCGGATGGCTCCGGAGTTGACGCTGACCTTATCGGCCCCGCACTTGAGCACCCGGTCAAAGTCCTCCAGGGTGGAGATGCCGCCGCCCACCGTCAGCGGGATAAAGATCTCGCTGGCGACGCGGCGCAGAATGTCGGTGAAGAGGGTGCGCCCCTCCACGCTGGCGGTGATATCGTAGAACACCAGCTCGTCCGCGCCGGATTCGTTGTAGTAGCGGGCCATCTCGACGGGATCCGCCATATCCTGCAGCCCCTCAAAGTTGACCCCCTTGACCACCCTTCCGTTTTTTACATCCAGGCAGGGAATGATGCGCTTGGTAATCATGGTATGCCCCCTTGCACGTTTGCGGGGGTCAGGGGAGGGTCGTCCCGGCCCTCTTCCCCGCCCCGCGCGCAGTTTTTCACGGTTCCTGATACTTCTTCACCGCCGCCGCCAGATCGATGGCGCCGGTGTAGATGGATTTTCCTAAAATTGCCGCGTGGCAGCCCATGGCTTCCAGTTCGGCCAGTTCCTCCATAGCCGCGATGCCGCCGGAGGCGGTGATCTCCAGGCCGGGGATCTGCAAAAGTTCCCGGTAGAGCGCCATGTTAGTCCCCTGCATGGTGCCGTCGCGGGAGATATCGGTGGCGATGACGGCCCTGACGCCCGCCCTGGCGCAGCGGCGGCAGAAGTCCACGCCCGGCTCGGGCGTGACTTCTTTCCAGCCGTTGACTGCCACGAAGCCATCCCGCATGTCCACGCCCACGGCGATCCGATCGCCGTATTTACGGGCCATCCGGGCGGCGAAAGCGAAGTCCTTCACCGCGATGGTCCCCAGGATGCAGCGCCCCACGCCCAGGGCCAGGTACCGCTCGATGCGCGCCTCATCCCGGATGCCGCCGCCCACCTCGATAAACAGCCCCCCCTGTTTGGCGATGACTGCGATGGTATCCAGGTTGGCGGTGGTGTCGTCCTTCGCGCCGTCCAGGTCGACGACGTGGAGATACCTGGCCCCGGCCTCCAAAAAGGCCCGAGCCTGGGCCGCCGGGTCGGCGTTGTAGACGGTCATCTGGTCGTAATCGCCCTGGTACAGGCGCACGGCCTGCCCGCCGCGCAGATCGATGGCTGGGTAGAGTTTCATACGCTTTGCTCCTCTCTCTTGGGGCTGCCGGGCGCGGCTCACAGTTCCGCGAAGGCTTTGAGCAGCCGCAGGCCGGTATCGCCGGATTTTTCGGGGTGGAACTGGGTGCCGTACACAAGACCCTGCCGCACCGCGCCGGTGACGGGGATGCTGTACTCGCTGGCAGCCAGGGTGCTGGCCTCGCAGTGCTTGGCGTAGAAGCTGTGGACGTAGTAAACGTACTCGCCGTTTTTCACATACTTGAACAGCGGGTCGTCGGGGCGGCGGAGTTCCAGCGCATTCCAGCCGATGTGCGGCACCTTGAGGGCCGGGTCCTTCAGGTCGGCGGCCAGCGGGCAGACCGCGCCGGGGATCAGCCCCAGGCCGGCGTGCTCGCCGTACTCGTAGCTCTTCTCAAAGAGCAGCTGCATACCCAGGCAGATACCCAGCAGAGGCTTTTTCCGGGCCTCCTCCTTCAGCACAGGCACCAGGCCGGTGGCCTCCAGCTTCGCCATAGCGTCCGCGAAGGCCCCCACGCCGGGCAGCAGGATGTGGCTGGCCGCCCGCAGGTCCTCCGCCTCACCGGTGACTTTGACCTCCAGCCCCAGGCTCTTCACGCTGGAGGAGAGGCTGAACAGATTTCCCACCCCGTAATCAACGATTGCGATCATACTTCTTCCCCCGTTCTGTTGAGAATCTCGCCCACGGCATCCAGCAGGACCCGCATCTGCTCCGGCGTGCCGATGGTGATGCGCAGCCAGTTGCTGATGCGGGGGGCGTTGAAATAGCGGATCAGGATGCCGCGCTCCCGCAGCTGCTCAAAGATCCGGACGCAGGGCATCCGGCCGGTGGTCACAAACAGGAAGTTGGTGGCGGAATCCAGCACGGTGAAGCCCATTGCCCGCAGCTCCGCAGCCGCCGCGGCGCGGGTGGCCCGGATGGCGGCGGTGGTTTTTTGGAAGTACGCCTCATCCTCCATCGCGGCGGCGCCGGCAGCCTCCGACATGGAATTGACGTTGTAGGGGCTGTAACTGAACTTGACGCGGTTCATATCGGCGATGAGGGCCGGGTCCGCGAAGCAGTACCCCAGCCGCGCCCCCGCCAGGTTGTGGGACTTGGAGAAGGTGCGGGTCACGATGACGTTGGGGTATTTCAGCGCCAGCGGCAGGCAGCTGGCCGCCGCCGGGTCGTCGGCAAAGTCAATATAGGCCTCGTCCACAATGACGACACTGCCCGGGTTTTGCCGAACAACCCCCTCGATGGCGGCCGCCGGCTGCAGAAGGCTGGTGGGCGCGTTGGGGTTGGCGATGACAATGGTCTCCCCCAGGCCGTAATACTTTGCCGGGTCCAGGGTGAAATCCGCCTCCAACGGCAGGATGTGTTGCGGAACATGCAGCAGTTCGCACAAAACCGGGTAGAAGCTGTAGGTGATATCGGCAAACGCCAGCGGGCGCTGCCCGTCACAGAACGCCCGGATGGCCAGCAGCAGGTTCTCGTCGCTGCCGTTGCCGCAGAGGATGTACTCCTTCGGGACGCCGTACCGGCGGGCGATGGCCTCCACCAGCCGGGCTTCCGTCAAATCGGAGTAGAGCCGCAGCCCTTCCACCGTGCCGGCCACCGCCGCCGCCACGCCGGGCGCAGGGGGGTAGGGGTTTTCGTTGGCGTTGAGCTTGACGAGGCCGGGGCGTTTCAGCTGCTCGCCGGGGGTATAGGGCTCCAGCGTCTCCAAGGTTTTGGTAAAGTATCGGCTCATTGTCTTCCTCCTTCTTCAGCGCGGGGGCGCAGGGGCGTTCACCTGGGTGTCGTATCTGTACTCCAACATGGTTCCCCTTATTCACCGCGGGGTTGCCAGCGTTTCCAGCGGGGCGTAAATCATGGCGGGGCCTCCCTGTCATAAAATCGATCCTCCCGCCACCGCGCGGGGTTGGTTTGTATGTACCCGGCGATCGCCAGATAATCCTCCTCATCGCGGATGATGTGGTCGTAGAAGGATCGCTGCCATAGGTTGCAGCCCGCCCGCCTGTTGGTATAGCGCTTGAGCGTAGAAACAAACTGCGGCACCGCAGCGTTGGCCGGAGCCTTCCCCCTATCCGTTGTAGGGGGCGGCGTCCCCGACGCCCCGTCCCCTTGCCTTACCAGCAGGATAAAATGAATATGATTCGGCATAATGACAGCAGGGCCAACCTCTACCCCGCCATAAAGCCCATTCATTGCCGCAAGCTGCTCCGCCACGATTGTACCATACGGCGTCAGCAAGGTTTGCGGGGCGTCGAGGACGCCGCCCCCTACGACCCTTCCGAACAGGTTTCGCCTTTCGCGGGAACACATGGTAAGGAAGTAGGCTCCACTCCGGCTGTAATCGTACCCTTTCAACCGGTTGGAATGTCGGGTCGGCCTCACCCCTCAAACCGGATGGTCACGCTCTTGGCGTGGGCGTGGAGGCCCTCGTGCTCGGCGAAGTCGGCGATGCGGGACTGCACCTGGCCCAGGGCCTCGCGGGTGTAGTAGATGAAGCTGGACTTCTTCACAAAATCGTCCACCCCCAGCGGGCTGGAGAAGCGGGCGGTGCCGCTGGTGGGCAGCGTGTGGTTGGGTCCGGCGAAGTAGTCGCCCAGGGCCTCCGGCACGTTCTTGCCCAGGAAGATGCTGCCCGCGTTCTTGATCTGGTTCAGCAGGGCGAAGGGGTCGTCCACGCAGATCTCCAGGTGCTCCGGCGCGATGATGTTCACCGCGTCGATGGCCTTGCTCATATCGTCGGTGACGATGATCTTGCCGTTGGTGTCCACGCTGACGCGGGCGATGGCGGCGCGGGGCAGCCGGGGGATCTGCACCTCCAGCTCGGCCTGCACGGCCTCGGCCAGCGCGGGGCTGTCCGTCACCAGCACGGGGCTGGCCAGCTTGTCGTGCTCGGCCTGGCTCAGCAGGTCGGCGGCCACCCAGGCGGGGTTGCAGCTGCCGTCCGCCAGCACCAAGATTTCCGAAGGCCCGGCGATCATATCGATCCCTACCTTGCCGAACACCTTGCGCTTGGCGGTGGCGACGTAGATGTTGCCGGGGCCGACGATCTTGTCTACGGCGGGGATGCTCCCGGTGCCGTAGGCCAGGGCGGCCACGGCCTGCGCGCCGCCGGTCTTGAAAATCTTGTCGATGCCCGCGATCACCGCCGCTGCCAGGATGGAGGGGTTGATCTTTCCGTCCGGCCCGGCGGGGGAGGTCATCACGATCTCCCTGACTCCGGCCACCTTGGCGGGGATCACATCCATCAGCACGGTGGAGGGGTAGGCCGCCGTGCCGCCCGGCACATAGACGCCCGCCCGCTCGATGGGGGTATACTTCTGCCCCAGCACGATGCCGGGGGTCTCGTTCATCACAAAATTCTTGTGGACCTGCTGCTCATGGAAGGCGCGGATATTGGCAGCGGCCATCCGCAGCGTCTCGATGAAATCCGGGTCGGAGGCGGCGAACGCCTCGTCGATCTCCGCCTGGCTCACCTGGATGGAATCCAGCGCGGCATGGTCGAATTTCAGGGCATACTCCTTCAAAGCCTCGTCGCCCCTGGCGCGCACGTCGGCGATGATGCCGTCCACCACGGCCTCCACGTCGGCCTCGGCGCGGATATCCCGGTTGAGGATTTCCTCCGGTTTCAATGCGTCAAACTCATAAATTTTAATCATTGCGGCAGCGCCTCCTGCATTTTTTCCAGCAGCCGGTTCAGCTGATGGTATTTGAATTTATAGCTGGCCTGGTTGGCGATGAACCGCGCTGAGATCGGCATGAATTCCTCCAGCACGGCCAGATTGTTTTCCTTTAAGGTGGTGCCGGTCTCCACGATATCGACGATCACGTCGGAAAGCCCCAGGATGGGGGCCAGCTCGATGGAGCCGTTCAGCTTGATGATGTCGATATCCCGGCCCAGGCTCTCGTAGTGGGCGCGGGCGATGTTGACGAACTTGGTGGCCACCCGCAGCGGGCGGCTCTCGTCGTCGGCAAAGTCCTTCGGGCCGGCCACACACATGCGGCAGCGGCCCATCCGGGTGTCCAGCAGTTCATAGACGTCGGCGCCGGATTCCGCCAGGATGTCCTTGCCCACAATGCCGATATCCGCCGCGCCGTGCTCGACGTAGATCGCCACGTCGCTGGGCTTGACCAGGAAGTAGCGCACCCCAGCCTCGGGGTTTTCCACCACCAGCTTGCGGCTGTCACTGTAGTCCTCCGTGGCGCCGTAGCCCGCCCCGGCCAGCAAGGCGTAGGCCTTATCGCCCAGGCGGCCCTTCGGCAGGGCGATGTTCAGCCATACCTTGCGGGGGTCGTTCTGCTGCTGCACGGGGGGCAGCGGGGCCTCCAGCCGGGCCAGCTCGTCCAGATAGAGGGCGAAGCCAATGGCGTTGGCTCCGGGGGTGAAGCGCTGCATGAGGAAGTCATACCGGCCGCCCTTGAGCACCGCCCGGGGAATCCCCGAGACATAGCCGGTGAACACCAGGCCGTTGTAGTAGTCCGCCTCGTCGGCCATGCTCAGGTCCAGCCGGATGCCGCGCCCCGCCTCGCCCAGGGCGTTCTGCAGGGCCTGCAGTTCCTCCAGCGCGGCGCGCTGGGTCTCACAGCGGCAGAGGGCGCGGGCGGCGGTGACGGTCGCCCCCAGCGGCCCCTGCAGGGCAAGCAGCTGGCAGAGCGTTCCCGCGCCCGCCCCGTTCAGCCCGGCGGCCAGGGCGGCGGCGTGCAGTTCATGGGGGTTCTTGGCCCGCAGCAGTTCCAGCAGGCGGGGCCGCTGCTCCGCCGCCACGCCCAAAGCGTCCAGCAGGCCGGTCACAAAGCCCATGTGGCTGACCTCCAGCACGGCGGGAACCTCCAGTTCCGCCAGGCTCTGCAGCGCCAGCCGCACCACCTCGGCCTGGGTAGCGCCGTCCACCGCGCCCATACATTCCAGGCCCATCTGGCTGATGGTCTGGTAAGTATGGCTCTCCCGGCTGGGGCGGCAGACCTCCTCGTTATAATAAAACTTCTTGCACTCGCCGGGGGCGGGCTGGGCGTTCTTGGCGATGGAAAGGGTCACATCCGGCTTGATGGCCCGCAGCTTGCCGTCCAGATCGGTGAAGGTGATGACCTGGGCTTCGGGCAAAAAGCGCTGATACTCCTGGTACAGCGCGTACTCCTCAAAGCGGGAGCAGCGGAATTTGCGGTATCCGGCTTTCTCGTAGAGTACGCGCAGCCGCAGGGTGGCTCGCTCTGCCGGGGTGAAGGTGCTGAGTTCCAGTTGCATATGGGTTCCTACCTCTTTTACCAATGTTCTAAATCACGGGCGCCGCACGACGCGGGATTGCCTCCGCCATGGCGCTTCATCGCGCGGAAGCTGTAAGGAATAGTCAAAAAACAAGGCGCAATCCTGTGCAAATGCACAAAATTGCGCCTGCTGCGGGTCTCTTTCAGCCCTTGCAGCCCACATCATCCCAATCCGCAAAGTCCTCGGGCTTTGCGATCTGGGCGGGGTCCAGCTTGCCTTCCTCGGTGGTGGGAACCTCCTCGGCCCCCAGGGCAACGGGGTTGGCGTTGGGCGTGTCGTCCACGGCAGGAACCGCGGGTTCGGCAGCCGCCTCGGGCTGGGCAGCTTCGGCCTCGGTCTCAGCTTCAACAGGCGCGTCGGCTTCGGGCTCGGCGGCGGTGGGATCGGTCTCGATCTCCGCCTCCGGGCCCACAATATGCTCCTGCTCCTGCTTGTCACGGGTAAGGAAATACACGGCCACGCCGGCGGCTGCGCCGATCACGATAGCCGGAAGATGCTTCCAGAAGGACATGGTCAAAACCTCTCTTTCAAGCCGGGTTACGATCAGGGTGCGGCGGGGATGCCCCGCCGTAATGATTAGTATACCACGCTCCCTGCGGAATTACAAGTCCCGTTCGGGAAACTTTCCGTTTTCTCAGGCCACATCCTCGGCCACTTCCTTGGCCTGCTCGGCCTGGATGTCGGGGAAGGCGGAGAGCATCGGCTCCACGTCCAGCCTGCGCATACGGCGGTCCACATAGTTCTTGGTGATGCGCATGACGATGGGCGACAAACTGACTACGCCGATCAGGTTGGGGATCGCCATCAGGCCGTTGAAGGTATCCGAGAGATCCCACGCCAGAGAGAGGTTCATTGTCGCGCCTACCACGATGAAGACGACGAAGACGACCTTGTAGGCCACGGTGGCCTTGGTGCCGAAGAGATACTCAAAGGCGGTGCTGCCGTAATGGCTCCAGCCCAGCACGGTGGAGAAGGCGAAGAGCAGGATGGCCACCGCGATGAACATGGGACCCAGCTTGCCGAAGGTGGTGGCGAAAGCCTGGCCCACCAGGGCGGAGCCGGCGTTATCGCTGAGGACGGCGCCGGTATCCAGATCCACCAGGCCGGAGGTCAGCACGGTGAGGGCGGTGAGAGAGCAGACGACGATGGTATCGGCAAAGACCTCAAAGATGCCCCACATGCCCTGGCGCACCGGCTCCTTGACGTTGGAGCTGGAATGGACCATGACGGAGGAACCGAGGCCCGCCTCGTTGGAGAAGACGCCGCGCTTCATGCCCCAGGTCAGGGCCATCTTGACGCCGCTGCCGACGATGCCGCCGCCCACGGCCTTGAGGGCGAAGGCGCCCTTGAAGATCGCCGCGAAGGCGGGGCCGATGCGCTGGAAGTTGGCGGCGCAGACCACCACCGCGCCGATGATGTACGCGATGGCCATGAAGGGGACCAGCTTTTCCGCCACCGAGGCGATGCGCTTGATGCCGCCCAGCAGCACCAGCGCGGCGATGGCCATCAGCACAATGCCGGTGACAAGCGGCGGAACATGGAAGGCGGCCTCCATGTTGCCGGCGATGGAGTTGACCTGGCTCATGTTGCCGATGCCGAAGGAAGCCAGTAGGCAGAAGCAGCTGAACAACACCGCCAGTGCCGCGCCGATCTGCTTGCAGCCCTTCTTGCCGCCCAGGCCGTCCCGCAGGTAGTACATGGCGCCGCCGTGCCACTCGCCTTTTTCGTTGCGGCGGCGGAAATAGATACCCAGCACATTCTCAGAGTAGTTGGTCATCATGCCGAAGAAGGCGACGACCCACATCCAGAAGATGGCGCCGGGGCCGCCCGCGATGAGGGCGGAGGCCACACCCACAATGTTGCCGGTGCCGATGGTGGCCGCCAGGGCGGTACACAGGCTTTGGAACTGCGAGATGGCGGCGTCATCCTTGCCGGTGTGCTGGGTGACGTGCTTTTCGTGGAAAATGCTGCCGATGGTGTGGCGCATCCAGTACTTGAAGTGGCTGAGCTGGAACACCTTGGTCAGGCAGGTCATCAGGATGCCGGTGCCGACCAGCAGCACCAGCATGGGAATCCCCCACACAAAGCTGTTGACCGCACCGTTGATGGTTTCGACCATTTCAATCATAAG
>CAZIVF010000033.1:0-4976 GCA_964542725.1 uncultured Subdoligranulum sp.
CCTTTTTTGCGCGGCAAACGGGAGGCGAAGATTTGCTCAAATGCCCCCGATCACGGCCAGCTTCCCCTCGTCCTGCTTGAAGAGGGGGCAAAGAGTCTTTGGTTCCCCCTCACCGGAGCGGGCTCGATACGCCGGGCTGCTTTCTCCTCGAGTCGCAATATGCCTCGTATCCCAAGTCCGATGTGGGATCCCCTCTAAAATGGAACCGGTCAAACTGCGGTTCCCACATCAGTTCTTCTTTATAAACATTTTTAGGATTGATATTTCCAATGACCGGCAGTTTCCCTTTATTTCTGTTTGTATGTATCAACGCATATTTTATTGTGAAGGAACGTTTTCTTGTTGTTTATGATCTGAAATTCTTGAAAAATCAGAGGTTCCAGCCGCAAATTTATACTTTCCTGCCTATCAAATTCAAAATCGAACCGGCAGGGTGTAACGGCAATATGGCACATGGGATAGCTCCACTTGTTTGGCGCCAATTCTACTCTCTTCCCATCGTCCAAAACGATTGCTACGCCGTAAAAGCCGTCTGCGGGATTCGTTCTGATGATATTTCCCCTGCAAAAATGAATCGGTGCCTTCATTGAGACCAACGTCCTTTCAAAATCATACCGCCCGCCGCCGAACTGCGGCTGCCGCCAGCCTGCGGCTTGGCGTAAATAGAGCGGTATTCCGGGGGCGCTGCGGCCGACGCGGCAAAGCTGAGGGCCGGACCTCCCTCTAGGAAGCCTGGCCCCCAGCAAATTGCCGCAAAGGCTCCGGTTGTACTTTTCAGGGTTGCTTGCTCAGCAGAATACGGTCGTTGTCCAGGGCGTGGCCGGCGTTCTGGGCGAAGCGGGTCAGCAGGTCGTCCACCGTCATGTGGGCGCGCTCCTCGCCGCCGATGTCCAGCACAATGTTGCCGCCGTCCATCATCAGGGTGCGGTTGCCCAGGGTGAGGGCGTCGTGCATGTTGTGGGTAATCATCAGGCAGGTGATGTGGTTTTCCGCCACGATCTTTTTGGTCAGTTCCAGAACCTTCTCGGCGGTGGCGGGATCCAGCGCTGCGGTGTGTTCGTCCAGCAGCAGCAGCTTGGGGGTGACTAGGGTGGCCATCAGCAGGGTCAGCGCCTGGCGCTGCCCGCCGGAGAGAAGCCCCACCGGCTGCTTCATCCGGTCCTCCAGCCCCAGGCCCAGTTCGGCCAGCCGCTCGGCAAAAAGCCGGCGGTCCGCCCTGGTGATGCGGGAGAAGGAGGAGCTTTGGTGGGAGGCCCGCAGGAAGGCCAGCGCCAGATTCTCCTCAATGGTCATGTTGGGCGCGGTACCTTTGAGCGGGTCCTGGAACATCCGGCCTATGATTTTGGAACGGCGGTAATCCGGCAGCAGGGTAATATCCCTCCCGTCCAGCGTGACGGTGCCGGTATCCGGGATAAACCCGCCCGCGATGGCGTTGAAGAGAGTGGATTTGCCCGCGCCGTTGGAGCCGACAATGGTGGCGAAGTCCCCCGCTTCCAGGTGAAGGCTGACGCCGGAGAGGGCCACCTTCTCGTTGACAGTGCCGGGGTTGAAGGTTTTGCCGACGTTTTGCAGGGTGAGCATCCTCAGCGGCCCCCTTTCATTGCCTGGCTGCGGCGGCGCTTGAAGGCCAGATTTTCCTTCATGGCCGGGGTTGCGATCGCCAGCGCCACGATGACGGCGGAGATCAGCTTGAGACATTCCGACGGGACGTTGGCCCGCAGCGCTATGGCGATGATGAAACGGTAGATCACGCTGCCGATGACCGCCGCCACCGCCTTGGCCCACATGCCGCCCCGGACAAACAGGCTTTCGCCAATAATGAGGGAGGCCAGGCCGATGACCACCATGCCGGTACCCAGGTTGATATCGGCGGATTTCTGGTACTGGGCCAGCACCGCGCCGGAGAGGGCGGTCATGGAGTTGGAGACGCACAGCCCCACCGTGGTGGTGAAGGCGGTGTTGATGGAACTGGCGCGGACCATATCCGGGTTATCGCCGGTGGCGCGGATGGAAAGGCCCAGACGGGTCCCCAAAAAGAGGATCAGCAGGCCGCAGACAACCACCGTCACAAGAGCGCAGAGGAGCAGCTTATAGGGAATGCTGTCCCCCAAAAGGTCGCGCAGCATCGTGAAGATCGTTGTTGTTTTCAGCATGGGAACATTGGAGGAAAAGCCCATGATCGCCAGGTTGACGGTGTACAGCCCCGTGTTGGTGATGATGCCCGCCAGAATGGACGGCACCGCCAGGCGGGTCTGCAGCAGGGCGGTGACACACCCGGCTGCCGCCCCGGCCAGCATGGCCGCAGGCAGCGCCAGGATGGGGTGGCCCGCCACCGCCACGGTGGCGGAGACGGCGCAGCCCAGCACAAATGCGCCGTCGGTGGTCATATCCGCGATATTCAGGACGCGGAAACTCAAAAACAGAGCCATGGCAACCAGAGCATAGATGAAGCCCAACTCCAGCGCGTTGGATATGACTGCTGCGGTAAACATAGACGATTCCCCTTTTAGCTGCGATGGAAAGGATCGGGAGGCGGCCCCCCGGTCCTTCGCGTTTGGATCACTGGGCGGCGGTCTCCACCTCGACCACGGTACCCGCCATATCGGCGAAGACGCTGGGATCGATGTTCAGGGCGGAGGCAACCTCAGTGTTGACGGTGATGATGCCGCCGTCCATCACATGGTACTCCGGCACTTCGCCGCTCTCCAGGATATCCACCGCCATATCGGCGGTGTAGGCGCCCAATTCGGTGTAGTTAACGCCGCAGGTGGCGAAGGCGCCCTCGTTGACGAAGGAGTCCGCGCCGGCGTAGAAGGGAACGCCCGCATTGGCCAGCTGCTCGCCCACGGCGGCCGCAGCGGCCATGACCACGTTGTCGGTGGGGGTGAAGACGGCGTCCACACGGTCGCTCAGTGAGGCGACGGCGGCCATGATCTCATCGTTGGTGTTGCCGGTACCCTCCACATAGGCGATGCCCTTGCCGTCCAGGTAAGCCTTCGCCTCCGCGATGGGGGTGGTGGAATTGGCCTCCGAGTTGGAGTAGAGCAGGCCGACGGTCTGCACATCGGGGTTGACGGCCAGCATCATATCCAGAATAAAGGCAGTGTTCAGCGCGTCGGAGGTGCCGGTGACGTTGGCCAGATCGGTCAGGCCGGCGGCGGCGGGGTCCGAGATGGCGGCGTAGATCACCGGGATATCGGTTCCCTCGGTGGCAGTGACCATGCACTGGGCGGCCAGGGTGGCGATGGGGATCACCGCGTCATACCCGTCGGAGACCACCTGGGTGCCGATCTGGTTCAGGGTGGTGGCGTCGTTCTGGCCGTTGAAATCCTTATATTCGATGGTAATGCCCTTCTGGTCGGCGAGGGTGTCCAGCTCCGCCTCCACGGCGGCGCGGATCTCGTCCAGCGAGGAGTGATCCAGCTGCTGCACAATGGCGATCTTGTAGCTCCCGGCGGAGGCCGCCGCTTCGCCGGAGGCCGCTTCCGAGGAGGTGGCGGCAGCGGAGGAGGCGATGGAAGCGGACGCGCCGCAGGCGGCAAGGGTCAGGGTCATAGCAGCGGCGGTAACGGTGGAAATCAGCTTTTTCATGGAAAATACCTCATTTCAAAAATTGTCGGTCATGGGCGGATGGGCGGGCGTTCTTGGGGCCGCGCCATCGTTTGTAGTAAAAATTCTGCAGCTGCATCTCTTCGCGCTCCTCCTGTTTCGCACGGGAAGCAATAAAAAAACTGCCCCCGTACAAAGTAAACTTTGTACAAGGACAGGTACAAATACAAACCTGCGGTGCCACCTTGTTTGCCGCCTATGCGCGGCCACCTCACGGAGAGCCAACACTCCCCTGCCCTGTAACGGAGGCTTCCGTCAACGGATACCGCGCGCAAGGCGTTTCCCCGAGCCCTCGGCGAACCATTTGTCTGCGCCGCTCTCCGCCCCATTCCCAGCAGCAGGGGCTCTCTGTGGGTGCGCTCGCAGTTTTACTTTCGCTTCATCGGTTTAAAGTCTTTATAGCACACTTTTCCGATTTTGTCAACAGGGAAACGGAATTTTTTGAGCAAAAGAGCGCGAGAGGAAGGGGCCGGGCGACCATCCGTCTTTGCCGGAACCGCCAAAACAGAGCGCTACGGCCCGCAGAAGCCGCCCGGCTCCGGTCTGGCGGCGGACCGCCTGCCCGGGGCTGCGGGGGAAAACACGGTTTGCCTCTGCGGGGCTCGCCTTTTTGGCGGCCTTCTCAGGCGTCGGGAGCGCTCTCTTCCCCCCGGCGGGCGTTCCCATCGGTGAGGATGAGCAGTTTCTGGAAGTAATTCAGCGCAGGGCAGGCGTCGGCCTCCGGGTCGGCGAAGAAGCCGTTGCGGGCTTCATAAGGGCTGGCGGCGCCGTCCAGCGAAACCAAACTGTCCTGCGTCAGCGCGTCGGGCCAGTAGGCCGTCAGCGGATATGCCAGGTCTACGGCGTCGCAGCTGTCCTGGAAGTACCCGGCCATTGCGTCATCGCTGGTGACGCCGTAGAGGAAGCGCTGCATCAGGCGGGAGTTGGCCTTCCAGTCGGGGTCGTACATCAGGCAGTCGTCCATGCCGGTGCGCACGCCGTAGGTTGATCCGCACATAATGGTCCACCTTGACGCTGAAGCATTTTTCCACCGTCTCCATCGTCAGCATGGCGCCGCCGTAGCGGAAGGTGTGGGTGATCCAATCGTACTGATCCTCATAGCCGGGCAGGTCGATGGGGACACCGGTGCCGCGCTCGATGGAGATCAGCTTGATGGTGTTCTCCTTGCTATTGAGGGAGACGAGGATCAGGCTGTCCGCCCGGGCATCCTCGCTGAATTCGGTGGTGGCGCTGGTGCCATCCAGCTGGTTCAGGTGGGTGAAGGCATCCCAGTCGTTCACCGCCTCGGTGCGCTCGTCGGTACTGATGAGCAGCACGTTGAGTACATCGTCGTCGGCAAAGGGGCTGCCGGTGGGCATCACCATCGA
>CAZIVF010000033.1:5076-7023 GCA_964542725.1 uncultured Subdoligranulum sp.
GCACGTTGAGTACATCGTCGTCGGCAAAGGGGCTGCCGGTGGGCATCACCATCGAATTCTCGCTGTGCGGCAAGCCAGCGCCGTCCAGGTCCTGGTCCTCGTCGGCATCAATGATCCCCGCCGTCTCCACGCTGCCGTCATGGTAGCGGATCAGGTCAAGCTTGCCGTTGACATAGCCCACCGCAAGTACCGTGAGCGTCAGCGCCGCGCCGTTCAGGAGCAGCGCCCAGCGGGGGAATTTTTTCTTGGACGGCTGGGCGTCCGCCTCGTTTTGAACTTCCGCTTTAACTTCCATTGATTTCACCGAGATTTTTGTAAAAGTCGCTTGAGCCGCGCCTGCCCCATCCGGAGGCTGCAGGCCGTGTGGAGGAAGGCAAGCCCCGCAAAGAGGGTGGGCGCGACGGCCCGCCAGGTAAACCACCCATGTTGGATAGAGTGGGTTCGCAGCGCCGCCAGCCAGACGGGCGCCATGAGGGCGGTCAGCCCCAGGGGAAGCGCCCGGCCCAGCGCCACCCGGCTGCGCAGGCAGAGGGCAAAGAGCCCCGCCGCCAGCACCAAAAGCGCTGCCAGCGGCCACAGAAGGCCGCGATCCCGCAGCGCTTCAAATACAAAATGTATAATATTCCCCCAAGTCAATTCCATGCCGTGCCAGCTGTCCGCCGCAGTGCGCACGCCGGCTTGGCGCAGGGCATCCCCGAAGACATCCTGCCCGGTGACAAGGCCGGCGCAGACCCACTTGGTAGCCCAGCACAGCGCATAGCTCCCGCCCCAGCACAGACTGCCCGAGACCACCGCCGCGCACTGCCGCGGCCCCGCCCGCAGATGTTGGGGGGGCAGCATGAGCCAGCAGGCAACCGGCAGCCCCAAGGTGAGGATGGGGGTGACGAGAAGGTCGCAGAAAGCGGTGGCAGCCCCCAGCACCACCAGACCCACGCAGAGGTCATCGCTCCGGCGGGGTTTTGCCAGCACCCAGGCACAGCCCGCGTAGGCGATGGCGAAGGTGGTGAAGAACTGCATCTGGCGCGGCACAAAGAAAACCGCCACCGCCAGCTGGCTGGCGGCAAACCAGCAGGCCGTGCGCAGATGGCAGCGCCGGCACAGCAGCCGCAGCACGGCGGCCAGCAGCACACCCAGCACCAGGTAATTGAGGACGCGTATCTGCCCGTAGGTACACACCAGCAGCAGCGGGCGCAGCCAGATCAGGTAGCCATGCCAGTACCGCGCGTAGGAAAAGGGGGTCAGCGCGGCGGTATCCTGTTCCAGATAGCGCCGGAGGTCGAGGTGCATCGTCTCAAAATTATCCACATTGTAGGTGGTGTTGGTCATCATGGCGGTCAGAGGGTCGGTCTCATCGGCAGTTGCCGCCTCAAAAAGCATGATGGTATCGGTATAATTATCCATCTGGAAGAGTTTGAAGCCGAAATACGAGGGGTACAGCCCCTCCCGTTCCAGCAGCGGGATCGAGCGGGAGACGTTGGCCCGCACCGGCCCGCCGGGCAGCGCATAGGCGGCCAGCAGCAGCGCAAACAGCGCCGCCAGCGTGGCCAGGTAAGCCAGCGCTGCCCGCAGCGCAAAGGGGCGTTTGGTTGAATTTTGCATAGAAGGACCTGCCTTATGTAATATGCCCTATTATACGTCAAGACGCTCCGGGTTGCAAGGGCCGGCGGGGGCGGCGCTCTGCCGGCCCTGCGCCAGGTTTGCCTGGCTCCAGTCCATCATGGAGCGCAGCACGGGGACAAAGCTCTGCCCCAGCGGGTCAGCGTATACTCCACCCGGGCGGGGACTTCAGCATAGACCTGGCGGCGTAGGAAACCGTCCGCCTCCAATTCCCGCAGCTGGCGGGTCAGGGTGGGCTGGGTGATCCCGTCCAGCCGACGCTGCAGTTCACCAAACGCTGCACCCGGTAGAAGCCACATACCAAAGGATCAGGATCTTCCATTTGCCGCC
>CAZIVF010000033.1:7123-19717 GCA_964542725.1 uncultured Subdoligranulum sp.
CGCTGCACCCGGTAGAAGCCACATACCAAAGGATCAGGATCTTCCATTTGCCGCCGATGACCGTCTGCAGCCGGCTCATCGGAACACAGCGGGCCAAGGCGTCCGGCTTTGTAAATTTATTGTCTGCCATAGGGCGTTTCCTCCCTTCCTGTCTGCTCCCAGTATACCGCAGAGCGGGGCGCGCCGCAAGGTGGTATCTTTTGGAGAACCAGCTGCCAAATAAGATATTGGCTCACAAAAAAGACCGTACTTGCGCTTGTTTTTCTTTTGTGATAGGGTAGTGTTAATCCGGAGCAAGAAAGGAGTTCCCCATGCATTACACCGGCACCATCTGGCGGCCCCCTATGAGGCTGCTTCCCTGCTGATCGAGGTCACGGCGGGCTGCACCCACCACCGGTGCAAATTCTGCACCCTCTACGATGAACTGCCCTTCCGTTTCCGCATGTCCCCCCTGGAGGATATCGAGGCCGCCCTGCGGGAGGCCCGGCGGTCGCTGCGCCGCTACCGCACCGGGCTGCGGCATCTGTGACCCGCCCTCTACACGGCGTCGGCCTGGCGGGAGACCGACAGAACGATCCCCATCTCGCCCAGCAGCATCATCAGGCTGGTGCCTCCGGAGGAGAAAAAGGGCAGGCTGATGCCGGTGTTGGGGATGGTGTTGGTGACGACGGCGATGTTCAGGATCGCCTGCAGCACCACCTGCACCACAAAGCCTACCACCAGCAGCGCGCCGAACTTATCCCGGGCGCGCACCGCGATGGAGATCCCCCGCAGGAGAAGAAAAAGAAACAGCAGGATCACCAGCGCCGCGCCGATGAAGCCCAGTTCCTCACAGAGGATAGAGAAGATGAAATCGTTCTGCGGCTCCGGCACATAGAGGTATTTTTGGCGGCTGTTCCCCAACCCCAACCCAGCCACGCCGCCCGAGGCGATGGCATAAAGGCTTTGGATGGTCTGATGCCCCTCCCCCAGCGGGTCCGCAAAGGGGTCCTGCCAGGAGGAGAGCCTGTCTGCGGCGTAGGGTACCAGTTCCGGCAACAGCACCACCGCCGCCGCAATGGCGGTTCCCCCTGCCGCCCCCGCCAGGCCGAACCATTTCAGTCCGGTGCCGCCCACAAACATCAGCACCGCGCCGATGCTCAAAATCAGCAGCGTGCCGGAAAGATGCGGTTCCAGCAGCATCAGCACAGTGACCACCCCCAGGATCAGCCCAAAGGGCAGCACCCCCGTTCGGAAGGTCTTCATCTGGTCATGATTCAGTGAAATAATATGGGAAAACACCAGCACCACGGCAAATTTGGCGATCTCGCTGGGCTGCAGGGTTCCCAGGCCGGGGATAACAATCCACCGCTTGCAGCCATTGTACTCCGGCATGAACAGCACGACGGCAAGCAGCACCAGGGAGACCCCCATGACCGGCCAGGCCAGCTTGTGCCAGATGTGGTAGTCCACCAGGCTGGCCGCATACATGGCGATGACCCCCAGCGCCGCGAACAGAAGCTGCGGGCGGATATAGGTGTAGGCATCCCCCCGGCGGTAGAGCGCCACCGCGTACCCTGCGCTGAACAGCATGAGCAGCCCATAGCAGAGCAGCGTGAGCAGCAACAGCAAAAACGGCACATCCAGCCCTGGCTGGCCCGCCACCCTCTTTTTCAACTGCAAAACCCGTTCCGACATAGAAAAGCCCCCTCCCCTGCTATTGTATGCAGGCTTGGGGGGCAATAGTCATGCCGCGGGCTTATCTTGCGGCGGGGCGGCCCCGGCGGCGCGTACAGGACGCCGAGATGGCGGAGCGCCCCGGCCAGGCCGTCCAGGCAGTACTGGCTGTTGAGCAGAAGCGAGCCGTCAAACCGCACCGGGACCTGCCGCTCCAAGAAAGCCTTCTGGCCCGGCATCCGCCCGCTGGCCAAAAAAGATCTTGATTCCCTTTTCTCGCAGGACATGCAGCGCCCGGACGGTGGACTCCGGCGCGCGGTGGGTGCGGAAACTCACCAGGGCGCCGTCTATATCAAAGAATATCGCTTTAACCATAGTCTCCCCCCGGCACAGTGCCTTTTATTCCCGTTTCAGATCGCGGCTCATCAGGGCGGCCAGCGCGTCCTTGGCCTGCAGGCTGCCGTCCAGCATCAGCCCCACCGACTCCACAATCGGCATTTCCACCCTGTATTTTTTTGCCAGGCGGCGGGCGGCGGGCAGGGTATTCATCCCCTCCACCACTTGGCCCACCTCGGCGCGGGCCTGGTCGGCGGTCATGCCGCGGCCCAGCAGCATACCGGCGTGCAGATTGCGGCTGTGCATGCTGGTGCAGGTGACGATCAGATCCCCCATGCCGGAAAGCCCTGCGAAGGTGGAGGCCTCGCACCCCATGGCAGCGCCTAGGCGGGCCAGCTCGGCGTTGCCCCGGGTGATCAGGGCCGCCTTGGCGTTATCGCCGTAGCCCAGGCCCAGGGCGATGCCCACCGCCAGGGCGATGACGTTTTTGATCGCGCCGCCCAGTTCCACCCCGCGGCGGTCAGGGTTGGTGTAAACCCGGAAGGCGGGGGTGGTGAAGATCCGCTGCACCGCCTTGGCGGCGGCCTCGTCGGCGCTGCCCGCCACGATGGCGGTGGGCATATCGCGGGCGACCTCCTCGGCATGGGTGGGGCCGGAGAGCGCCACCACCGAGGCGCGGCGGCTCTCGGCGCTCAGTTCCTCCTCAATAATTTCCGCCATGGTCAGGAGCGTCCTCTCCTCCACGCCCTTCGCCACATCGACGATCAGCTGACCGTCCGGGATATGGGGGGTCGCCTTTTTGGCGGTGGAACGCACAAAGGGGGATGGCACCGCGAAGAGTAGCAGATCCCGCCGGCGGCAGGCCGCCGCCATATCCGCCGTGTAGTGCATGGAGGCGGGCAGTTCCATGCCGGGCAGGTTTTTGTGGCGCCGGGCGGTGCGCAGCGCCTCCAATTCCTCCGGCAGGGCGCTCCACACGGTAACGTCATGGCCGTTTACGGCCAGCAGACGGGCCAGGGCGATGCCCCAGGTACCTGCGCCGAACACTGTAATGGTTGCCATATTTATCCCTCTTTCCTTCCGTTTTTCCGACCCGTCAGCGCCACAGATGGGGCAGACTGCGCCGGGACCGGACCTGGAGGAGCGCCGGCTCCGGCAGGTCCAGGATGATCCGTTCATAGGCATTGATGATGCGGGTGGAGCCATACCGCTGCTCCCTTGGGATATTCGCGCCGTAACACAGGTGGACATGCCCGTGCAGCATCAGCGGCGGGCGGTAGTCGTTGAGCAGCTCCCCAAAGACGGTGAAGCCGCGGTGGGGCAGGTCGCTCAGATCACCGTAGCCGTGCAGCGGCGCATGCGTCACCAGCACATCCAGGCCGCCCAGGCGGTCGATCCTGCCGCGCAGGCGGCGGATGCGCTTGCGCATCTCGGCCTCGGTGAACTGCCACGCGCCGGCGCGGTACCGCACCGAGCCGCCAAGCCCGGCGATGCGCAGCCCGTTGTGGACATACACCTCGTCGTCGATGCACAGCGCCCCCTCGGGCGGGTAACTGTCATAGGATGCGTCATGGTTGCCGTGTACATAGAGCAGCGGCACATGGGCCATCGTTGCCAAAAAGGAGAGATACTGGGCATGCAGGTCGCCGCAGCCTATGATCAGATCGATGCCATCCAGCTTCTCGGGCGAGAAATAGTCCCAAAGATATTTTGACTCCTCATCCGCCACCACCAGCGCTTTCACAGCAGTGCCTCCTTCTCGTCCGCCAATCGGTCGCGGTGGATGCCCTGCATGCGGTACAGCGGCTTGGATTCCTCCTTCAGATCCTCGTATTCGGGGATGGTCCCCTCCACGATATCGCACAGCCAATCCATCCGCATCACCTGCTCGGGGCTGAAGCCGTGCAGCCCCTCGTTTTTCAGGCTGCCGTCCTGGGCCACGATGCGGCAGGCGAAGGGGTCCACCGCGCCGGAGGTGATGCCGCCGCGCAGGATATTCGCCAGCTGCTGCACGCCGTGGGGCAAGTCACGGCTCATCAGAACGTCCATAACGCCGCTGCTCATGCCCCACCAGTAGTTGACGGCGCGGCCGTCGGTGCCGGATTTATCTTTCATCCAGCCGCCATCCAGAACGGTGCGCACCACATTCTCATAGAACTGGCCCCAGTGCCAGAAGGGGGTGGCCAGGTCCCGCAGGAAACCGCCGGGGCAGATCTGGAAGGCGCCGAACTCCCGCTGGGGGCGGTGCGGGGCTGGCGCATCCCGCCCCGAAACCACCGTGACCCCTTTGGCCGTCAGTTCCGCCAGCGGGTCGCCGGGCAGGCAGGACCAGGCCAGGTCGATCTTGACCTCGGGGTTGACCATGCGCGCGCCGAGGGCGAAGGCGTTGATGTTGGCCGGAACGCCGATGTTGGGGTAATCCGCCACAAAGCCGATGCGGTCCCCCTGCGACATTGCGGCGGAGATGGCGCCGGTGATGAACTTTGCCTCATACACGCGGGTATAGTAGGTGCGGATGCTCGCGTAGGGCATGTTCATAGAGCAGTTGAGGATGCGCACCTGGGGATGGGCCACGGCGGCGCGCAGGGAGGCCCCCACCAGCTTGGGGCTGGTGGTGAAGACCATATCGGCGCCGTCCGCAATGGCCTTCTCCAGCAGTTCGTCGTCGTTTTGGCCCGCCGCCGCGCCGCAGTAAGCCTTGGTCTCCACCTGGCCGGGGAAGACCCGGTCTAACTCGGTGCGGCCAAACTCATGCTGGCTGGTCCAGCTGCTGCTCTCCGGCGTTCCCTCATGGACGAAGGCCACCTTCAGATGGCTGGGCGCGGTGCGGATGGCCGGGATGACCCGCTGCAGCAGTTTGGACTGCGCCGTCTGGGCGGGCGGAGCGGGGGCGGAGCTCACCTTGACAGGCTCGGGGTTTTCCAGCGCCAGCACGTCGTCCCAGATGCTGTCCAGCCGCTTTGCCAGCTCGGCGGGGGTGGCTTTTTTCAGTTCTTCCAGCGAGTAGAGCTTCATCAACAGCAGCAGCACATCGTCGGGGGTGGTGTGCAGGCGCTCCCCGCCGTGGGCCAGGTATGCCTTTTTGACCCAGTTGTGCAGCGAGAGGACGTCTGCCCGGTCCTCATCGGACCATTTCTCGCCGGGGCGCTTGCCAAGCAACGTCTGGAGCCGGGCATAGCTGCCGGGGCGGGTGAATTCCAGCACATACAGCCCGGTCAGGGGGTAGGCTTCCATAAACTCATAGTACAGACGGATCACCGGATTGTCCGCCCAGGCAGGCACAACACGGATCACATTGGCGGAGATACTGTCCGCATGGAAGAATTTCAGCACGCTGACCCGCTTGTTGCCCTCCTGCACATAGAAGCGGCCCAGGTACTCATAGCAGCGGATGGGATCGTGGATGCCCTCCTCCATATGGGCGGCGCAAAGGCTGATCCATTTGGAGGAAAATTCGGTGTCTGTGGCCAGCAGCGGCATGAAGTTGCTGGCGAAGGCGGCCATGCGGCCCGCCGTCTTGGTTCCCACGATCTGGGCCAGCGGAACCTCCACCAGGCCCAGGGGCAGCTGGTTCTCCACGTTGGCATTCTGCAAAATATCATCCAGCACAGGCAGATAGGGGGAGACACCGGCCAGCATCTTCTCGCGGTAGTCCTTCTGGCCCAGCTTTTGGGCGCGCTGGTAATCGGAAAACGCTTCTGTACGGTTCATGGTATCCTCCTGATACATGGAGAGTGACTTCCCTGCGCAGGGAAAAGCGCGGAGCGCCCACCCAACAGCCGTCACAACATACTATGGCAGATGGCGCAGCACGGCCCTGCCGGAACGGCGGGGCGCTGCGCAAAAGCGGTATAATAATCGCTGTGCGGCTATTATACCATAGAGGGGGAAATTATACAAAACAAAGTTTGAAACTTTGTTGATTTAACCAATTTATCTGCTTTTTCCCCGCCCTGCACCGTTTTTTCTTGACAGGGCGGCGGGGAGCGGCTATACTATAGGCGTTATTTAGATATTTTTCTAAATATCAATTTTTTTTTCATTTGTACACTGTGGGGTGATTGTATGCAAACCTTTTCTCTGCCCGTCGTACCGGCGGCCTCCTTCCTCTGCATCGCCGTCAGCGGGCTGGTATCCGTCGGGCTTCCGCTGGGGCTGGCATTCCTCTGCTGCCGGCGGCGGCGCGGCGCTCTGCGGGCGGTTCTGGTGGGCGCACTCTGCTTTTTTGTGGGGGCCGGAATATTGGAGGGTCTCTGCCATCAGCTGGTGTTTGCCCTCTTCCCCGCCCTGCCGCAAACGCCGGCACTCTACGTCCTATACGGTTGCCTGGCCGCCGGGCTGTTTGAGGAGACCGCCCGCCTGATCGGGCTGCGCCTCCTGTGCCGCCGCGATGCCGGCGCCCTAACCGGCTTTGCCTACGGCGTGGGGCATGGCGGCATCGAGGCCATCCTGGTCGCGGGGCTTGGGGCTGTCAACAATCTGGCCACGCTGGCGGCGCTCAACGCCGGGCAGAGCGAGAGCATCCTGGCCGCCGTGCCGGAGGCGCAACGGGCGACGGTGCAGAACCAGCTGGAACAGCTGGCCTCCCTGCCTGCTTCCGCCTTCCTGGCCAGCGGGGTGGAGCGAGCCGTCGCCATCGCGTTCCACATCGCGCTTTCCATGGTGATCTGGATGGTAGTGACGAAGCGCCTCCCCAAGTGGGGGTACGTCGCGGCGGTGACGCTGCACGCGGCGGTGGATTCCATCGCCATCCTGTATCAGTTGGGCGTGCTACGCAGCCTCTGGCTGACCGAGGTCATCCTGGCGGCGGCAACCGCTCTTGTCTGCCGGGGCGTATGGCGGGTATACCAAGCCCGCACGGCGGCTATCCGCTGACCGCGCCTGTCCCTCTCCCCCAACCGCAGAAAGGCCGCGCAGTCCATCCGGGCTGCGCGGCCATTTGGGATGCCCTGAATCCATCCTGCGCCGCCGGCAAAATGCGTGCCAAACCCGCGGGGAGCGATCGGTTCAGTGTTGCCTTTGTTTTTATAGTGCGCCCGGCACGGCGGTGGCTACCTGGGGCGCGCCGCCCGCCAGATCCTCGGCGGTGAGGGGGGCGGGCGCGGCAGGGGCCGTCCCCAGCCGCTCCTTCGCGACGGACAGCATCAGCTTGATGCGGTTTTCCTGGTTGACGCGGGTGGCGCTGGGGTCGTAGTCCACAGGGGTGATATTGGCCTCGGGGTGCAGGGCGCGGATCTTGTTGATCATCCCCTTGCCGGCAATGTGGTTCGGCAGGCAGCCGAAGGGCTGAGCACAGACAATGTTGGGGTAGCCGCCCTCCACCAGCTCGATCATCTCGGCGGTGAGCAGCCAGCCCTCGCCCATCTTGGCCCCCAGGGAGATGATGCCCTCCGGCTTTTTCATCAGTTCCCGGAAGGAACCGGGCGCGTAGAAGCCATTGGCGGTCATCGCGTTATTGCAGGCCATGCCGACGGAATCCAGCCAGCTGAGCAGGGCGTCGGTGCCACCGGCCAGCAGCGCGCTGCCGCCGTACAGCTTGACATCCAGCGTCATGTTGGCAATGCAGTATTCCACAAAGCCCATCAGGCCGGGAAGATTCACCTCACAGTCCTGGCTTTCGAGGAATTTTTCCAGGTCGTTGTTCCCCAGGGGGGAGTATTTGACGTAGATCTCGCCCACCACGCCCACCTTGACCTTAGGGACGCGGGTGACGGGGATGGAGGCGAAGTCCGCCGCGATCACCGGGAACTGCCGCTTCATATCGTGGGCGCTGTAATTGCGGCCATGGCGCATCCAGTCCTGGATGGTGGCGATCCATTTTTCGGTCATCGCCTGGGCTGCGCCGGGGGTGTTCTCGTAGGGGCGGACCTGGCTGCGCAGCGCCGCCAGCATATCGCCGTAGAAGATGCAGGCGATGACCTTGCGCAGCAGCGGCAGCGTCAGGGGCAGGCCGCTGTCCTTCTCCAGGCCGGAGAAGTTCAGCGAGGCCACCGGGATATGGCCGTAGCCCGATTTGACCAGCGCCTTGCGCAGCAGCTTGATGTAGTTGGAGGCACGGCAGCCGCCGCCCGTCTGGGTGATGAGCAGCGCCGTGTGGTCAAGATCATACTTGCCGCTGTTCAGCGCGTCCAAAAACTGGCCGATGACCAGCAGCGCGGGGTAGCAGGTATCGTTGTGGACATATTTCAGCCCCAGCTGGGCGACCTCGCTGCCGCAGTTGCCCAGCACCTCCACCTGGTAGCCCTCGGCCTCCAGCGCCGCCTGCATCAGGCGGAACTGGGTCACAGCCATGTTGGGGATCAGGATCTTGTGGGTCTTGACCATGTCCTTGGTGAAATTGGGGGTCATGTATTCCATAGATTTCCTCACTTCAAAAAGCGGCGTGTCTGTGCGGGCAACTCCTGCCCGCCGGGTGACGTTTACGCCTGCCCGTTCTTCGGTGCCGCCGAACCATTCCCGCCCTGCGGGCTTGGCACGCCGCGTCCTGCCGGAATCTGTGCGCTGAGAGCCGCTGCGGCCCCTCCGCATGCCAACTTTATTCGGGGTTTTCCTTCTCTTCCAGCGCGGCGAACAGGCTGCGCAGGCGGATATTGATCGCGCCCAGGTTGGTGATCTCGTCGATCTTCAGCTGGGTGTACAGCTTGCCGCCAGCCTGCAGGATCTCGCGGGTTTCATCGGTGGTGATGGCATCCAGCCCGCAGCCGAAGGAGACCAGCTGCACCAGATCCATATCAGGCTGGGTGGTGCAGTATTTGGCGGCGGCGTACAGCCGGCTGTGGTAGGTCCACTGGTTGAGGACCGAGGTGGCGAATTTCCCCTGCCGGGCGCTGACCGAATCCTCGGTGACGACGGCAGCCCCCTGGCGGATGATCAGCTGGTCGATGCCGTGGTTGACCTCCGGGTCCACATGGTAGGGGCGCCCCGCCAGCACGATGATCCGTTTGCCCTGCGCCCGGGCGGCGTCGATGATCTCGCCGCCTTTCCGGCGCACGGCGGCCATATGGCGGGCGTACTCGTCGTAAGCGGCGTCGATGGCCTGCTCCACCTGCCGTTTGGGCAGGCCGGGGAAGTAGTTGGCCAGCACGGCGGGGAATTTTTTGGTGAAATCCTTGCGGCGGGCCAAATTCAGGTAGTCGTAGATAAAGGGGATGTTCTCCAGTTCGTGGCAGTTGCCCTCCAGCACCTCCGGGTAGTAGGCCACCACGGGGCAGTTGTAATGGTTGTCGCCCAGGCCCTCGTCCACGTTGTAGCTCATACAGGGGTAGAAGATGGCATCCACTCCCTGCTCCGTCAGCCAGCGGATATGCCCGTGGCTCAGCTTGGCGGGGAAACAGGCGGTATCGCTGGGGATGGTGGCCTGCCCGGCCTGGTAGAGCGCCCGGCTGGAGAGCGGGCTGACCTTGACCGCAAACCCCAGCTGGGTGAACAGCTTGTGCCAAAAGGGCAGCAGCTCGTACATATTCAGGCAGAGCGGGATGCCAATGGTGGCGCGGGGCGTCTGGGGCGCGGGGGCGCTGCGGTATTCTTCCAGCAGGCCCAGCTTGTAGGCATAGAGGTTCAGCGCATCGCTGTTGGACTTGCCTGTGACCGGCTTATCGCACCGGTTGCCCGAGATGTAGCGCTTGCCGTCGGCAAAGACGTTGACCGTCAGCTGGCAGTGGTTGCCGCAGCCGCCACACTGGACAGTGCTGACCTTTTGGGAGAAGTTTTGCAGTTCCTCCTGGCTCAGCACACTGCTGCGGGCGCCCGGCCCGGCCTTGGAACGGCCGTGCAGCGCCGCGCCAAAGGCGCCCATCAGCCCGGCGATATCCGGGCGGATGACGTTGACGCCCATCTCCTTCTCAAAGGCGCGGAGAACGGCCTCATTGTAGAAGGTGCCGCCCTGCACCACGATGTTGCGCCCCAACTCCTCCGGCCCGGAGGCGCGGATCACCTTGTACAGCGCGTTTTTGACCACCGAGATGGAGAGGCCGGCGCTGATATTCTCCACTGAGGCGCCGTCCTTCTGGGCCTGCTTGACGCTGGAGTTCATAAAGACGGTGCAGCGGCTGCCCAGGTCGACGGGGCGGTCGGCAAAGAGGCCCAGCGCGGCGAATTCCTTCACATCGTAGCCCAGCGCCTGGGCGAAGGTCTGCAGGAAACTGCCGCAGCCGGAGGAGCACGCCTCGTTGAGGAAGATGTTGCTGATGGCCCCATCCTCAATCTTAAAGCACTTCATATCCTGACCGCCGATATCGATGATAAAATCCACATCGGGCATAAAGTGGCGGGCGGCGGTAAAGTGGGCCACCGTCTCCACCAGGCCCCGGTCGGCGTGGAAGGCGTTTTTGACCAGTTCCTCCCCGTAGCCGGTGGTGGTCACGCTGGCAATCTGCAGGCCGGGATGCTCCTCATACAGTTTGAGCAGCGTCTCTTTGACAAGGGGCAGCGGATTCCCCAGGTTAGGGCGGTAGCTCTGGAAGAGGATGTTGGCGTCCTCGTCGATGACCACCAGCTTGATGGTGGTGGAGCCCGAGTCTATGCCGATGTGTACCGGGCCGCAGCCCGCCGCAAAGGGTACGCAGGGTACCGAAGCCTTGAGGTGGCGGGCATGGAATTTCTCATACTCCTCCTGATCGGCAAAGAGCGGCGGCAGGCTGACATAGGTGGCGGTGGCGCTGTACTCATCCAAGCGGCGGGCCACCGCAGCCAGGTCAAATTCCTGATCAGCGTAGTAGGCAGCGCCCAGCGCCACATAGAGCAGGCTGTTCTCAGGGCAGGTTCCCCGGGCGCCCAGCGTCTCGTCAAAGCTGCGGCGCAGGGTGGAGGAGAAGGTCAGCGGGCCGCCCAGATAGAGGATATTGCCCCGGATGGGGCGGCCCTGGGCCAGGCCCGCGATGGTCTGGTTGACCACCGCCTGGTAGATGGATGCGGCGATATCCCCCGCCTGAGCGCCCTGGTTGATGAGAGGCTGGATATCGCTCTTGGCGAAGACGCCGCAGCGGGAAGCGATGGTGTAGGTGCGGGTGGCGTTCTGGGCGGCTTTGTCCATCTCGTCGGCAGACATCTTGAGCAGGGTCGCCATCTGGTCGATAAAGGCCCCGGTGCCGCCGGCGCAGCTGCCGTTCATCCGCACCTCGGTGCCGTTGGTCAGGAAGAGGATCTTTGCGTCCTCCCCGCCCAATTCAATAATGCAGTCGGTGCCGGGAGCCAGGCGGTTGGCCGCCACCCGGGTGGCAAAAACCTCCTGCACAAAGGGGATCCGGCAGCTATCCGCCAGGCCCATGCCGGCGGAGCCGGAGATGGCCAGCTTGGCGCGGCCCCCGGGTATCAGTTCACTGGCGGCGCGGGTCAGCAGTTCCTTCCCCTTCTCTAAAATATGGCTGTAGTGCCGTTCGTATGTAGAATAAATGATCTCCCCGGCATCGTTCAGCACGACGCACTTAATGGTGGTTGAACCAATATCCAGGCCCAAACGCATGGAACGAAACCTCCCGTTCGTAAAAAATCGCAGTTATGTAAAACAGTATAGCAGGAGTTTTTGAACGAAATTTGAACGCAGACAGTCACATTCTGCCAAATGTCCCGCCCGGCAAAAAATCTTTGCCAAGTCTTTGCCGTTTCCCTTTTTTTGCCCGCAAATTCTCCTTATTGTAGCACAAACAGCAGCGCGGCGCAAGCCAAAAGCCTGCGCCGCGCTACCGTAAAAAGAAAAGAGAAAGAGGAGTGTGGATGAAAAAAGCGGAGGTTCCATCCGGGTGGGGTCCCTGTTCCCCACCCCTTGGAACAAGATCAAGATACCGCTATTTTGTGACAAAGACATGAAAGAACTTTCAATAATTTGCAAAAGAAGTTATAATAGACTATGAATTTCAGGATAGGGGCCGGCAGCCGCCCGCCCCGCCGCTCTTTTCGGAGGATCTGATCCATGGCGAACCGCATCAACTACCAGCGTGAGATGGAGAAAACGCTGGATGCCCTGGCCGGGCAGCGCCCCAAACTGCTGCTGCATGCCTGCTGCGCCCCCTGCTCCAGCGCCACGCTGGAGAGGCTGGCCGGGCATTTTGATCTTACCATTCTATATTACAACCCCAACATCTACCCGCCGGAGGAATACCGCCGCCGGGAGGATGAACTGGAGCGCTTTATGGCGCAGGCCGGGTATGCTTTCCCCGTGGTGGAACTGCCCTACCGGCCCGAGGAGTTCTACACCGCCGTGCGCGGCCTGGAGCGGGAGCCAGAGCGGGGGGAGCGCTGCACCGCCTGCTACCGCCTGCGGCTGGAATGTGCCGCCCGGTATGCCGCCGGACATGGCTTCCCCTGGTTCTGCACCACCCTATCCATCAGCCCGGTGAAGGACCCGGTGCGGCTGAATGAGATCGGCTGCGAGTTAGCTGCGCAGTACGGCCTGCACTATCTGCAAAGCGAGTTCCGCAAGAAGGACGGCTACAAGCGCAGCCTGGCGCTGAGCGCCGAGTACGGCCTCTACCGCCAGGATTACTGCGGCTGTATTTTCAGCAAGCAGGAAAGGGAGGCAGCGCTATGAATTGGCAGCAATCCGTCTGGCTGTTTTTCTGCTATTCTATTCTGGGCTGGGTGATCGAGGTCCTCTTTGAGGCGGCG
>CAZIVF010000034.1:0-18740 GCA_964542725.1 uncultured Subdoligranulum sp.
TGCAGCGGGCGCTGAAAATCACCTGACGCCGCCCCTTCGGGGGACTAAAAGAGGGCCGTCCTTGCGGGCGGCCCTTCTGCTTCTTTGCCATGCAGCGGCTCCTTTTCCTCAGAAATACGCTTTGATCTGGAAACGGTCGGCGGGGGCGGCCTCCTCCACAAGGAGCTTTTCATGGTTGAAGTCGAACTTCACCGTCTTGCAATCCTCGGTATTGCGGGTCAGGCGCAGCAGGGTGTCCACCCGTTTCTTCTCCTCGCGGGTGTAGAAGAGGTAGCTGGCACCCTCCTTGCGGGCGCGGCCGGTGCGGCCGATGCGGTGGGTGTAATGCTCGTTCTCCTCCGGCACGTCGTAGTTGATGACGGCGTCCACGTCGGAGACATCGATGCCCCGGGCGGCCACGTCGGTGGCCACCAGCACGGCGATCTCCCCCGCCTTGAAGCGGGCCATGATACGGTTGCGCTCCGCCTGGCTCAGGTCGCCGTGCAGGCAGTCCACGTTGAAGTTCAGCCGGGCCAGCTGGTTGGCCAGCATGCCGGTGTTGTACTTGGTGTTGCAGAAGATCATCACCCGCCGGTACCCTTTGGAAATGATGATCTGGGCGGCGTCGGCCAGTTTGTCCCTCCCGGTGGTCAGCAGCTTGTACTGGGTGATCTTGGGGCTGGAATCCTCCACCGGCTGGACGCTGACCTCGGCGGCGTTGTGCTGGTAGAGCCAGCCGATATCCAGCACCTCGCGGGAGATGGTGGCCGAGAACATCGAAAGGCTCTTGCGGTGCTTCATCAGGTCAATGATATGGCGCACATCCTTATAGAAGCCCATGTTCAGCATCTCGTCCGCTTCATCCAGCACGACGGTCTCCACGCCGGAGACGTCGATGGCCTTGTGGCGGTAGTGATCCATCAGGCGGCCGGGGGTGGCGACTACGATCTGGCAGCCCGCCTTGAGTTGGCGCTGCTGCTTGTCCATACCCGCGCCGCCGTAGACGCAGACCACCTTGATCTCGGGCAGGAACTGAGCCAGATTGCACAGGTCCTGGGCGATCTGCTGGGCCAGTTCCCGGGTGGGACTCAGAATCACCGCCTGGGGCTTGAGGCTCTTCGGGTCGACCTTGGAGAGAATCGGGATGCCGAACGCCACCGTCTTGCCGGTGCCGGTGGGGGCTTTGGCGATCATATCGTGGCCGGCCATCATCAGGGGGATCGCCTTTTCCTGTATCTCGGTCATCTCGGTAAAGCCCATAGCCTGGGTGGCGCGGATGATCTCCGGCGCAACATTGGTCAGCTCGGTAAATTGCATGATAGTCCCTCTCTTTAGCACAGTGGTTGCTGAAACGCATTTTCCATCGTTTTCCCATAGTACACTAGAATACAGTATACCACCAAATACCGGGCGCGGCAAGCCCCCGGGCAGCACAAAAGCCCGGCCGGGGCCGGGCTTCTACTCTACAGGGGGGCAGAGCGGTTATTTGTTCTTGCTGGCGCGGCGGGCCGCCTTGCCCGCCGTCTTCTTGGCGGTCTGGCTGCGGGTGGTCTTGGCGGCGGCCTTCTTCGGTTCGGCGCGCTTGGGAGCCTCCACCGGTTTCTGGAGCAGGCGGTCCGGCACCGGGTCGATCTTCCACAGCTGGTTTTCCCCAAAGACATCCTGCCAGATCTGGGCCTGGGTGCCGTTCTCAACGCGCATCCCCACCAGATCGATCACTTTGTCAGCCAGGACGTTGCGCAGCTTGACGCGGCCTCCCCCGGCCTCCACAATCTGCCAGCGCTGGCCCGCGCCGGAGGTGGGCGCCCACTGGTGGACCCAGGTGCCGTTGCCTACGCCGGACATAGCCAGGTCCATCACCTTGCCGGTGAAGCGGTTCTTGATACGGTATTCCCCCTCGGCGGCTTCCACAAAGGTCCACTGCTGCCAGGGCTGGCCCTCATAGCTCCACAGGCGAACGGAGGCGCCGTTCTCGGTGTTGAAGTCGGCTACCTCCAGCACACGGCCATTGGCGGCGGCGATGGTATAATAAGCGCCCTCGCGGATCACAGTTTGCGCGGATTTTTTCATAAGGCTTTCCTCCTTTTGCGGGGCTTGCACCGCCGCACTGCGCCAAGCGCAGATTCCTTGGGAACCCCTGAACCAGCCCCGCTCCGCAGTCTTGGCAGACGGATGGGTTCAGAGTTTCCTTTTCTTTTATTATACCATTTTACCGCCTAGCGGTTTTGCCAAACTTTATCGCTTTGTTTTGTAAAAAGCGCAGAAAAGTCTGCCGTTTGCCGAGGCAGCGGTCTCAATACAGTTCCGTTTCCCCTGTGCCGTCAAAGGGCGGGTCCGCCGTGTAGCCCCCGACGCGCCACTGCTTTATATACTGTGCCGCCCTTTTCTCTGCCTATTTGGCGTTCAGCACCCTGCTGTCCCCGTCCATCTCCAGGTTGTTCATACCGTACCGCCTTTTTCAAGCGGCGGCGCCCTGCGGGCGGGGCCTGCTTCCTGCCACCGTATTCCTTTGCAGGAATATTGCAGCACACCCCCAGGGCAATTTCCACCGGAGCCGGCGCTTGTATCGGGCCGGGCGGGGAAATTGCTGTGGGCGCGCACTTTTTATTGACATTTTTCTTGCTTTTTAGGGAAAAATGATTTATGATAATATTTATACATTATATACAAGGAAGGACACTGCCCATGAGGATCGCATTGATTGCCCATGACTCCCGCAAAGAGCTGCTGGCGCAGTTCTGTACTGCCTATGTGCGCATCCTGTCAGAGAATGAACTGGTTGCCACCGGTGTGACCGGCAAGATCGTACACGACGCCTGCGGCCTGCCGGTGCGCTGCCTCTACCCGGGCAGGCGCGGCGGCGCGGAGCAGATCGCCTCGATGATCGCCTGCGGCGAGGTGGACATGCTGCTGTTCTTCCGTGATCCCGTCAATGCCAAACCGGGGGAACCCAACGACGTGGCCCTGCTGCGCCTGTGCGATATGTACACCATCCCCGTAGCCACCAACGTCGCCACTGCAGAGGTTCTGATCCACGGCCTGGAGCGGGGCGATCTGGCCTGGATCGAACTGCAGCGCGGCCGGAAATAGCGGGCGGAAGAACCGCACACCTCCTTTTGTTCCGCCGCGCCCGGGCCGTTCCAAGAGGGGGGCCTCCTCCGGGCGAAAATCCACTATCCAAAACAGGCTCTGCCGCCGGCTGGCGGGCAGGGTCTGGTTTTTTGTTCCCGCAGGCGGCCTCTTGGCGCGCCCTGCTGCAAAAAAATGCCGGGGATGTGAGCCGGCGGCCCCACAGAAGAGAGTGGACCAGATCTTTATCGGCCAGGGCGTGGGGTACCTCGGCAACGCCGCCAACATTGCTTTCCCTGTTACCACCATCTGCATGGCGATCTCTCTGCTGGTGGGGGTGGGCGGCTCTGCCAACTTCAATATCTGGCTGCAAAGATACGCCTGCCGCAAAGGCGGCCCGCGCCGGCGGCACAAACAGAACGGGCCTCCTTCCCCCGCCGGGGGAAGGAGGCCCGCTTTGTCTCCCGTTATACCTTTACAGCCAGCGCGATGGAGAGGTCCTCCAGCTGCTTTTCGTCCACCACATCGGGCGCGCCGGACATGATCTCGCCGGCGTTCTGCACCTTGGGAAAGGCGATGACATCCCGGATAGAATCCTTCTTGAGCATCAGCATCACCAGGCGGTCCAGCCCGTAGGCCATGCCGCCGTGGGGCGGCGCGCCGTACTTGTAGGCGTCCATCAGGAAGCCGAAGCTCTGGCGGGCGCGCTCCTCGGTGAAGCCCAGGGCCTTGAACATCCGGTCCTGCAGGGCGGGGTCGTTGATGCGCAGCGAGCCGCCGCCCAGTTCCACGCCGTTGAGCACGATATCGTAGGCCACGGCATGGCAGGCGCCGGGGTCGCTCTCCAGCTTATCGACGTCCTCCGCCTTCGGCATCGTAAAGGGGTGGTGCATCGCCATCCAGCGGCCCTCCTGCTCGCTGTACTCAAACAGCGGGAAGTCCACCACCCACAGGAAGTTGAAGGCGTCGGGGTCGATGAGGCCGTACTTGCGGCCAATCTCCAAGCGCACCTGGCCCAGGGCTGTGCAAGCGCGCACCCAGTCGACGTCGCTGACCAGTAGCAGAACGTCGCCGGTCTCGGCCCCCAGGGCCGCATAGAGGGCGGCTTTCTCGCCGTCGGTCAGGAACTTCTCAAAGCTGGAGGTGGCGCCGTCGGCGGTCAGGCGGCTGTAGGCCAGACCCTTGGCCCCGTAGGTTTTGGCCACGTCGCCTAGTTTATCGATGTTTTTGCGGGTGAGCTTATCGGCCAGGCCCTTGGCGTTGACGGCGCGGATCGAGCCCTTCGCCGCGACAGTGGCGGCGAAGGGCTTGAACTCGGTGGCGGCAAAGACGCCGGTCACATCGCTGATCTCCAGGCCAAAGCGGGTATCCGGCTTGTCGGAGCCAAAGCGGGCCATCGCCTCCTCCCAAGGCAGGCGCGCGAAGGGGGTGGCGATATCGATATCCAGCATCTCCTTCCAGAGCCGCTTGATAAGCCCCTCGTTGATGGTCATGACATCGTTCTCATCCACGAAGGAGAGTTCCTCGTCGATCTGGGTGAACTCCGGCTGGCGGTCGGCGCGCAGATCCTCATCGCGGTAGCAGCGGGCCAGCTGGAAGTAGCGGTCAAAGCCGGAGAGCATCAAAATCTGCTTGTACAACTGGGGGCTTTGGGGCAGCGCGAAGAAATGACCCGGCTGCACCCGGCTGGGGACCAGATAGTCCCGCGCGCCCTCCGGCGTGGACTTGATAAGGGTGGGGGTCTCGATCTCAACAAAATGGTTGTCACAGAAATAGCGGCGCACGATCTGGCAGATTTTGCTGCGCAGCACAATGGCCTCGTGAACCGAGGGGCGGCGCAGGTCCAGGTAGCGGTAGCGCAGCCGCAGCTCGTCGTTGACGTTGATGCCGTCCCGCACCTCAAAGGGGGTGGTTTCCGCCTCGCTCAAGATGCGCAGTTCGCTGACGTAGAGTTCCACGTCGCCGGTGGCGATCTTATCCGTCTTGGCGGCGCGCTCCCGAAGGGCGCCGCGGGCGATGACGATGTACTCGCTGCGCAGGCTCTCGGCCTTGGCAAAGACATCCTGGGGGGTATCCTCATCGAACACCAGCTGCAAAATACCGGTGGTATCCCGCAGATCGGCAAAGATGATGCCGCCCTTATCGCGGCTGCGGGCGATCGAGCCGCAGACCGTCATCTCCCGGCCCGCATCGGCCAGGCTGACCTCGCCGCAGTAGTGGGTGCGGCGCAGGTTTCCCATCGTTTCCATAATGCTATCCCCTTTATATGGTATTTCCTAACGTATCATTATACCTCCAATGTTTCGTTTTTTCAATAGCCGCGTTGGCGGAGCCCGGCGGGAAAGTGGTCCGCTCTTTCTCCAGTTTATCAAATATTTTTATTCTTATTCCATAAAATTTGCAGCGGAACATGTACATAACGCCGAAAACGGGTGCGGGTTCTTGCCTTTTGGGCGGGCGAAGTGGTATCATTTAGATAGTTATCCTAGGGTAAGATTTTTCAATCACAAAAAAGGAGGGTTCCTATGCTTCGCAAAATTTCTATTTTCCTGGCCGTTCTGGTGGGCGCGGGGATGCTGGCCGGCGGGTCGGCCTTTGCCGCTTACACCGCAGATACCCAGGAAACCGCCTCCGACCTGCCGGCTGTCCTGCGGGAGTACAGCGTCCGCGCCTACGGGAAGCGGAAAAACCACCGCACCACCATCGGCCTTGAAAATCCTGAAAGTGTGGAATGCAGCTTCTGCGGCGCGCTGACCACCGACATCACCCGGTGCTACACCATTGCCGACGGGTTTGATGAGAACGCCTGCGAGCATTACCAGTACGGCACCGACGTCCTGTACCATTATGTGGACGTCTACCAGGCCGTCTGCCACGGCTGCCCCTCGGTGGGAAATTTGGAGGGCAGCGAACTGGAGGATCAGGTTTTCACCTTTACCCAGCACCGGACGCTGATTTTCTGTGAGGGGCGCAGCCGCATTTGACGGTTGCCCCTTGAGGTTCCGCCACACAGACCGAGGCGGCCTCCCGGCAAGCCCCTGCGGGCTGCCCGGGAGGCCGCCTTTTGTTCGCCCCGCCAAGACCTTACGGCGCGGCGATGGAATCCACGATGGACCGGGCCTGGATACGGCGGGCCGGGCCGCGCACCGCCAGCAGGGCGCTGGCGGCCACCAGCGCCGCGATGAGCAGCAGCGGCTTCCAGGGCAGGTACCAGGGTTCCCCCCAGTGGTTTGTGACCAGGCTGCTGAAAACAGCGTAGTGCAGCGGCAGCCCGGCGGCCAGGCCCAGCGCGCAGCCCACCGCCGCGTAGACGGCGGCCTCGGCCAGCAGCATCCGGTACAGCTGGGCGTCGCTGAGGCCGACGGCCCGCATGGCCCCGTACTGCTCGGTGCGGGCGGCGGCGCTCATCGAGAGTTGGTTAAAGATGCCCAGCACCGCGATGAGGGCGATGACCGCCAAGAAGCCGTAGATGAAAAGGTGCGCCGCCAGGTACATCCCCCTGGCCTCCCGGTGGCCCTGCCGCTTGTCAGAGAAGGCCGTCGACTCCCCCGCCAGGTCGCGCAGGCGGGTCACATCCTCCTCGGTGGCGGTGCGCACCAGACGGATCTCCAGCATGGCCCACGCCCCCTCGCAGTCCGCCTCGCCGGCAATGGGCAGGCGGTTTTCCTCCGTAAAGCTCGTTCCCAACCGGTAGCCGCCGACAGAGAGGACGGCGGGGTCCTGCAGAAGCTGCCCGGCGAGATCGGCCTGCTCCTCCTCCGATGCGCCGACAAAGAGATACTGCAGGTCGGGCGCGTCCGGCTTTACGCCGTTCAGGGCGTGGTCCATAAAGTCAAAGAAGCAGCTGAAGCCCAAAAACAGCACGATGCTCAGCGCAAAGGACCCGGCGATGAGAAGCAGGTTCTTTTTGCTGCCCACCGCATGGTGGACGCCCAGGGCAATCTCGGCTCGGCGGCCCAGGGGCAGGCGCAGCCTTCCGCTGCCGCCCGCCGCCCCGGCGTTGCCGGATGCCGCCGCCAGCGGGCTGGTGCGGGCCGCCCGCTTGGCGGGGCTGCGGGACGCCAGCAGCACGGTGAGCAACCCTGCCAGCGCCCCGCAGACCAGGCCCGCCGGGCTGATCTCAAAGACGCGCATCCCGGCAAAATTTTCCGGGGCCAGGAATTTGAGCAGGGCGCAGAGTCCCCAGGAGGTGACGGTGGCCAGCGCCAGCCCCAGCGGGATGGAGAAGGCGCACCACTGCAGGGCCTCCCGCCGGACGTAGGCCATGACCTGCTTGGGGGTGGCTCCCAGGCAGCGCAGCAGGCCGAAGAACCGGGTGCGGTTGGCCACGTTGCTGTTGAGCATACCGGCGATCATCAGCACGCCGGCGGCCAGCACCAGCACAAACAGCACGGCGGCCACGCCGTACAGCGCCACCAGGAAGCTCCCCGCCCGCGGCTGGAAGCTGAAGGCCATCAGCGCGGTGTTGGCGGCCACATTCTGCCAGGGGATGCCCAGCTGGGCCTGCATATCGTCGATGGCCTGGTTCATGTTGCAGAATTCGCTCAGCCGCAGGTAGAGCGATGTGGCCTGGCGGAGTTCGTCCCCATCGTCAAACAGCTGGCGAACCCCTTCCAGGTTCAGCATCAGGCCCAGGGCGTCGTGGCTGCCCAGCAGCGCGGTGGTGGGGGTAAAGCCGCAGACGGTGTAGCGGTATTCCCCCTGCGGGGTGGTCAGCGTGACGGTGTCCCCCAGGGCGGTGCCGTCCTGGCGGGCGTTCTCGCTGATGATTGCCTCGCTGGGCGTCTGGGGCCAGCGCCCCTCGGTCAGGGCTGCGGAGGGCATGATGTCGGTGACAAAGTTCTCGTCGCAGCCGGCCACGGCGGTATCCCGCCCGGCGATACCGTAGCCGCTGCCGGTGTTGTAGTTCCTCAGGATATAGCGGCTGCTGGCCGCCACCTCCGGCCTGGTTTGCAGGATGGCGATCTGGTTCTCGTCCACCGCGCCGAAGACGGCGTGCCAGCTGCCGTAGGTTTTGATACATTCCCGGCGCTGGGCACGGATCTCCATATCCGCCATGGTGAAAATGCCGGCCACCAGGTAGACCGCCAGCAGGATGCAGAGCCGCGTCATCCGGCTCTGTTTTTTGTGTGCCTGCGCCGAGAAGGCCGCCAGATCGAGGTATTTCCCCATCCTTTTCATTCCCGCACACCTCCAAGGTCAGTCAGCACGCCATCGGCCACCTGCAGCACCCGGTCGGCGTGGGTGGTCAGGTCGGTGTTATGGGTAATCATCAGGACGGTCTGCCCGTACTGGCGGGAGGCGGTGGTCAGCAGCTCCATCACATCCTGGCTGGCCTTGCTGTCCAGGTTGCCGGTGGGTTCGTCCGCCAAAATCAGTGCCGGGCGGGTCGCCAGGGCGCGGCCTATGGCGGCCCGCTGCTGCTGCCCGCCGGAAAGCTGGCTTGGCAGATGGCGCCGCCGTTCCTCAAGGCCCAGCAGCGCCAGCAGCTCGCCGATCTCCTCCAGGTCGGGGCGGCGGCCATCCAGCAGCAGGGGAAAGAGAATGTTCTGCTCCACGTCCAGTTCGGGGATCAGGTGGAACTGCTGGAACACAAAGCCGATGTGCTTGCGGCGGAACACCGTCCGCTTGACCTCCGGCAGGGCGAACAGATCGACGCCGTCGATGAACACCTTGCCCGCCGTGGGCTGCTCCAGCCCGCCGACGCAGTGCAGCAGGGTGGACTTTCCGGAGCCGGATGCCCCCACCACCGCAGCAAACTCCCCCTTTTGCAGAGTAAAGGAAGCCCCCTGCAAAGCGTGAACGGCGGCCTCCCCCCGGCCATAGGTCTTAGAGAGGGATCGTACCTGTAGAATTTCCATAGTCAGTTACCTCACTTTCACGGCCAGTATACCGCTTCCCCCTTACGCCGGCATGAATACAGGCTTACAGGTTTGTAAGGCGGCGGGCGGCGGGGCGTTTGGGGAGGGAGTGTTGCCGTACTGGCGGGGGCTTCCCGGCGGCCAGGATCTGGCCGCTCCGAGAGGGGCTGCCGCCCGCTTTACGGGAAGCTGGCTGTGAATTCGCTGCCTGCTCCGGGGCGACTGGCGGCGGTGAGGCTGCCGCCCTGGCCCTCCACAATGGCTCTCGCCAGGGGCAGGCCCAGCCCCAGGCCGGGGCCTTGGGCGCGAGTGGGGTCGGCGCTGCGGTAGAAGCGCTTGAAAATGTGGGGCAGGTCCTGGGGTGGGATGCCCTCGCCGTCGTCCCGCACCGTCAGCCGGACGCCCAGCGGCGTGACGACCCAGGTCAGTTCTACCCTGCCGCCGGGCGCTGTGTGATCCAGGGCGTTCTTCAAAAGGTTGCCCAGCGCCTCCGCCGTCCAGGCCGCGTCGCAGAGCAGCCGCGCCGAGCCGTCGCCGGTAAAGACCAGCGTTTTGCCCTCCTGCCGGGCACGCTGGCGTAGCGGCTCGGCAGCGCGGGCCGCCAGGGTGGCCAGATTTTGCCATTGCTTTTCAAACCGAATGCCCCCGGCGTCCAGCCGCGCCAGCTTGAGGAGCATCTGCACAAGCTGACCGATGCGTTCCGCCGCAGCAGCGCTTTGGGCCGCAAAGTGCCGCACGGCGACGGGGTCCTCCGCTTCGACGGCCAGGAGTTCGTGGTAGAGATCCAAAGCGGCCAGCGGCGTTTTGATCTGGTGGGAGATATCCTGGATGGTATCCCTCAGGAACATCCGGCTCTGCCGCTCCGCCTCGCCCCGGGCCTGCAGGGCCGTCGCCAGTTCGTTGACGGCTATGAGCAGCTGCCCCGGCGTGCCGGCGGCGTCCCACCGCAGCCGGGCGGCAAAATCCCCTGCGGCAAACCGCCGCACCACCGCCAATGCCCGGCGGGCCGCCTGCTCCCGCCGGTGCAGCGCCAGGGCCGCCGCCAGCAGGATCAGCGCGGTGAAGAGTGCCGCAGCCCCCAATGCGCCCGCCAGCGCCGGGCCGCCCCAGTCCCCCGCCGGGCCGTACCACAGCGGCCCGGGGCGGCCCATAGCAGCCAGGAGATTTTGGCCCGCCGGGGTGCTCCGGGCGCTGCTCAGGGCCGCAGCCGCCGCGCCGGGGGCCACGCCCTGGGCCAGCAGCGCCGAGGCCACCGCCTCATCATGGGCCAGCAGCACCGCCCGGAACGCCGCCGTCCCGGCCAGGGCCAGCCCGGCCAGGGCGGCGCTCCACAGCCCGCAGAGGACCGCAAGCGTCAGCCAGAGGCGGCGGGCGGAAGGATCCTCCCAAAAGTTCAGGAAGTTCTGGGCCGATCCCGCCCCGGGGGCATGGCGCGCAAGTTGATCCAGCGCCCCCCTAAACGCCCGCCTCACAGCGCACCTCCCTGCCAGCGGTAGCCAAAGCCCCGCACCGTGAGAAGGTATTGGGGGTGGGCGGGGTCCGGCTCGACTTTTTCCCGCAGCCGCCGCATATATACCGAGAGGGTGTTATCGTCCACAAAATCGCCGCTGCCGTCCCACAGGGCGTCCAGGATGGCCCTGCGGGTCAGCGTCTGCCCGGCGTGGCGCGCCAGCAGGCAAAGCAGGCGGTATTCGGCGGCGGTCAGTTCCAGCGGGCGGCCCGCCAGCTCGGCGCGGCAGCCCGCCAGGTCAATCTCCAGCGGGCCGCTGCGCAGGGTATCCCCTGCCGGGGCCGCCCCCGCTCGGCGCAGCAGCGCCCGCAGGCGGCTACACAACTCACCCAGTTTGAAGGGTTTGGTCAGGTAGTCGTCGCCGCCGCAGTCCAGCCCACGGATGATATCCACCTCCTCGTCCGCCGCGGTGAGGAAGAGGATCGGCGTGTGGTCGCCCACATCCCGCAGGGTTTGGCAGAGTTCATAGCCGGTGCCGTCCGGCAGGGTCACGTCAAGCAGCAGCAGATCAAACCGGCCCGCCGCCAGCAGCGCCCGGGCGGCTGCCACGGTGCGGGCGGCGGTCACGGTGAAGCCCTGCCGCCCCAGGGCGTAGGCCAGGCCGTCGGCCAGGGCGGTATCGTCTTCCAGTAAAAGCAGGGTGGGCATAGCGGGAACCTCCAGCATAGGGCGCCGCCGCACAATGCCCGCTTTCGTCCAAAGCGACGCTCCGGCGTTCTGCATTGTGCGGTACTGCCATGATTATGACCATTATAGCAGATTTTGGGCGCTCCGCGCGCCGGATTACAAAATTGTAAGCCGGGGAATCCCCGAACCGGTCCCGCCCTGCGACCCCTGCACACCGTCTGCCCTCTGCGCGCCGAATTTATGCAGAGTTTTTCTGGACAAACGACGCCCCATCCTGTATAATGGTAAGCGTCTCTTTGATGACTATGAATTGTGCGAGGTTTTACGATGCTGCAAAAATACCTGTACGTCTTTTTTATCTCCATGGTGCCGCTGATCGAACTGCGTGGCGCGATCCCCGTCGGCGTTGCCAGCGGTCTGCCGCTGTGGAGCACCTACATCGTGGCGATCATCGGCAACATGCTGCCGGTGCCGTTCATCTTCTTTTTCGCCCGCAAGGTGTTGGAATGGGGGGCGGATAAGCCGATCATCGGCGGATTCTTCCGGTTTTGCCTGGAAAAAGGCCATAAGGGCGGCGAAAAGCTGAAAGCCACCGCCGGCCGCGGCCTGACCGTGGCCCTGCTGCTCTTTGTGGGCATCCCACTGCCCGGCACCGGCGCGTGGACCGGCACCCTGGCCGCCAGCCTGCTGGATATGGACTTCAAGTCCAGCGTGCTGGCCTGCATGGGCGGCGTTCTGCTGGCCGGGTGCATCATGGGAGCCTTGAGCGTGCTGGGCGTTTCCGCCTTCGGCGCGGTGGTGGGCTGATCGTTTTATCGGGAACAACAAAAGGCGGCTGCCGGATGGCAGCCGCCTTTGCTGTATCTGTGCGGGCTTCCCCCGCTCATCCCCCGCAGTGGGCCGCGATGGCGGCGCAGAGGAAGGCGCAGCCAGCTGGCCCTGCAGGGCTTCCAGGCGGGCCGCCCGGCCAGCGCAGCCAATTCATGAATGGTGTATTCCACGGTATCCCCTCCCTGCCTGTTTACTATATGCCTTGACGCAGCGTCAAGGTCAATAGGCTTTGGCAAAAAAGTTTTTTCCTTCCCCCGCGTATGGCAAAAAGCGCCTGATTCGGTAGGTATAATTTGCTCACCGGAATCATAGAGGAGGAAATCTGCAATGCCAAATACAACAAAAGAACGAGCAAAACTGCCAAAACTTCCCCTGCCGCCGCTGCTGCCCGCCGGGGCGCGGGGCGCGGCGCTGGCCTGGCAGGGCGCCGCCGCGCTGGCCGGTTTTGTGCTGGGGGCCGGGCAGGTGTACGGCGGGGCGGCCCCCTGCGGCCTTGCCCTGGTGCTGGGCTGCCCGGCGGGGTACCTTTTGGCCGCCGCTGCCGGCATGCTGGCGGGCGGGCTGGTGTTCCTGCCCATCGATCTGGCCGCCAAGCTGGCGGTGGCCGCCGTGGCGGTGGTGGCGGTGCGCCGCCTGGCGGGCGACCGGTATTCCGTCAGCGCTGCCGCCGGGTGCGGCCTGCTGCTGGGGGAGGAACTGCTGGCCCTGGTGCTGGGCGGCGGCGCCGTGAACGCCGCCCAGAGCGCGGCGGTTTTGGGTACGGCGGCGCTGGCTGCCGCCCTGGGCTGGGCGGTCCGCCGCTTGCCGGCGGAGAAGCCCGCCTCCCTCTGCCTTTGGCTGGCGCTGCTGACCGCCTGCTGCCAACGGTTTTCCACCGTTTACTTAGCACCGGGCCTGCTGCTGGCTGCTGCGGCGGGGCTGTGCGCCGCCTACGCCGGCACCCTGGAGCAGAGCGCCGTGCTGAGCTTGGCCCTGGCCGCCGCCCTGACTGCCGCCAGCCCTTCGCTTTGCTATGCCGCCCTGGCCGTGGCGCTGGGTACCCTGGGGGCGGCTGTGCTCTGCCCCGGCGAGCGTTGGCGCTGCGCGGGGGTGTTTGCGGCTGGCTGCGCTTTGGGCGCACTGGCCGCACCCGATGTTCCGGCCCTGCTTCCGCTGGCGGCGGCGGCAGGCGTGGCGCTGCTGCTCTATCTGGCCTGCCCCGATGAACTGCTGCGCACCGTCTTCCCCCCGCCCGCGCCCCCGGCCTCCGCCCAAGGGCTGAGCAGCGCGGCGCGGCGGCTTTCCGGTGTGGCGGATACGCTGTCTGACATTGCGGATACCGTCAATGCGGTGTGCGAGCGTCAGCTGCCCCCGCGGGGGGAAAGTTTTGACTTTGTGGTGGAGCACACCGCCCGCAAGGTCTGCCAGGGCTGCGCCCGGCGCGCCCAGTGCTGGGTGCGGGGCTACTCCGGCGTGATGGACGGGCTTTACCACCTGAAAAAGCCGCTGGAGGCCAAAGGGCAGGTGCAGATCGAGGACCTGCAGGGGCAGCTGAGCGTCTGCATCCACCCCGCCGACCTCTGCGGTGCGGTCAATCACGGCTACCGGCTGTGGCGCAGCCGCCGCCAGAGCCGCGCTCAGGCCAGCACGCTGCGCGCCGCCCTGACCGAGCAGTACGGCGCCATGGCCAGCGCGCTGGCCCAACTGGCCGACAAACTGGGCCAAGCCGGGCTGCCCGACCCCCGGCGGGAGGCCCGAGTTACCCAGCTGTTCGCCGGTATCGGGCTGGAGGCCCTGGAATGCAGCGTGACCAGTGACCTGACGGGCCGCACCACCGCCTGCGTGACAGTTCCCCGCACCCATTTCACCGAGGAGGAGCGTGCCGCCCTGGCCGCCGAGGTGAGCCGCCTCTGCCGCCGGGACTTCGATCTGCCTGAGATCGCCCACTGCCGCACCGTGACGATGCTGCGCTTTGGCGAAAAGCCGCTTTACCGGGCCGCCTTCGGCGCGGCGGGGCGCTGCGCCGAAGGGCAGGAGATCAGCGGCGACGCGCTGGATCAGTTCTGCGACGGCGCGGGCCGGGCGCAGATGCTGCTCTGCGATGGGATGGGTACAGGCCGTGCCGCGGCGGTGGATGGCCGCATGGCCGCCAAGCTGACCAGCCAGCTGCTGCGCGCCGGCTTTGCCGCCGAGAGCGCTGCCCGGCTGGTAAACGTGGCGCTGGGGTTGAAAAACGCCGATCAGGAATCCGGCGCGACGCTGGACCTGCTGACGGTGGATCTGTACACCGGGCGGGCCGGGCTGTTCAAGGCGGGGGCTGCGCCCAGCTTTGTGGTGCGGGGCGGCATCCCCCGGATACTGGACGGCGCCAGCCTGCCGATGGGCGTAGTGGACAGCCTGGTGGGCCGCTCCACCGGCTTCACATTGGATGAGGGCGACTGGGCGGTGCTGGTCTCGGACGGGGCGCTGTGCGACGGTAGCGACTGGCTGATGCAGCAGCTGCAGCTCTGCGCCAAGCTGGGCCACACCCCCGATCAGGCTGCCGAGGTGATCGCTGACGCGGCGGTACGCCGCTCCGGCATCCGCCAGGACGACATTACGGTGGCAGTTTTGGCGCTGGAAAAGGCGTAAAGCCCGGCCTTTATCCCCCTTTGTCCAATTTTTTCAAAAAATTCTTGAAAAACTGTTTATATTTGCCCAATTTTATGGTAAAGTAGAATCATTGAGCGGAGATGTTCAAAAAATCCGCCAGAAATACCGCCGGCTTCCCCATGCTGACCGGCGCGAAAAGAGGTTCGAGAGGCAATGGACTACACAAGCAAAAATATCCGCAACATTCTTGTCACCGGTCACGCCGGCTGCGGCAAGACCACCCTGGTGGAGGCCCTGCTGTACATGAGCGGCGCTACCGAGCGCATTGGCCGCGTGGAGGATGGCACCACCGTCAGCGACTTTGATCCCGAGGAAATCCGCCGCAAGGCGTCGCTGAACTCCAGCGTCGTGCCGGTGGAGAAGGACGGTATTAAATACAACTTTATCGACGCCCCCGGCCTGTTTGACTTTGAGACCGGCGCCGCGGAGGGCGCCATGGCCGTCGAGAGCGTGCTGATCTGCGTTTCCGGTCGTTCCGGCGTCACCGTCGGCGCCGAGAAAGCCTACCAGTTGGCGCTGAAAAACAACAAGGCCCGCATGGTATTCGTGACCAAGTGCGATCTGGAGCATACCGATTACTTTAAGATCCTGGAGCAGATGAAGATCGATTTCGGCCCCAGCGTCTGCCCCTGCGTGGTACCTGCCCGCCTGGACGACGGCACCGTGGCTTACATCAACCTGTTCAGCCAGAAGGCGTTTAAGTACGAGGACGGCAGGCAGGTGCAGATCGACCTGCCGGACATCGGCCACCGCTTTGAGGGCCTGATCCAGGCGATGAGTGAGGCCATTGCCGAGACCGACGAGGCTCTGATGGAGAAATTCTTTGAGGGCGAGCCCTTCACCACCGAGGAGATCGTGCAGGGCATGGCCGCCGGCGTGCGCACCGGCCAGATCACCCCCGTGCTTTGCGGCAGCGCCGTCAATGGCCAGGCGCTGGATATGCTGCTGTACAACCTGAATGTGCTGCTGCCCGGTGCGAACACCGCCACCGCCGTGGGCAAGACCAAGGACGGCGATATGGTGGAGATCACCGCCGACCCCGCCGACCCCACCTGCGCCTACGTCTTCAAGACGGTGGCCGATCCCTTTGTGGGCAAGCTGAGCTTTATCAAGGTGCTCAGCGGTTCGCTGTCCGCCGCCTCCAACGTCGTCAACGCCCGCACCGGCCAGCCGGAGCGCTTGGGCAAGACGCTGACCGTCTGCGGCAAAAAGCAGACCGACACCGCCGCCATCACCGCTGGCGACATCGGCGCGGTGGCCAAGCTGGTCACGGCCCGCACCGGCGATACCCTCTGTGACCCCGCCCGCGTGGTGGCGCTGCCCGCCCCCACCTACCCCATCAGCTGCTACCGCATGGCCGTCAAGGTCGCCAAGAAGGGCGACGAGGGCAAGGTGTCCAGCGCGCTGGCCCGCCTGATCGAGGAGGATCCGGCCATCACCTTCACCGTGGACCCCGAGACTAAGCAGCAGATCATCAGCGGCTTGGGTACCCAGCACCTGGAGGTGGCCCTGGCGAAACTGAAGAACAAGTTCGGTGTGGAGATCACGCTGGAGGTTCCCCGTGTGGCCTACCGCGAATCCATCCGCAAGAGCTGCAAGGCCCAGGGCCGCCACAAGAAGCAGACCGGCGGCCACGGCCAGTTCGGCGACGTGTGGATCCAGTTTGAACCCTGCGAGGGCGAGGGCGTTCAGTTTGAGGAGAAGGTGTTCGGCGGCAGCGTACCGAAGAACTTCTTCCCCGCCGTGGAGAAAGGCGTCCGCCTAGCCGCCGAGCACGGCGTGCTGGCCGGCTACCCGATGGTCGGCATGAAAGCCACCCTGCTGGACGGCAGCTACCACCCCGTGGATTCCAGCGAAATGGCCTTCGTGATGGCCGCCAAGCTGGCCTACAAGGCCGCCGTGCCGGAGGCTGGCCCGGTGCTGCTGGAACCCATCGGCACCCTGGCGGCTCATGTCCCGGCGGACAACACTGGCGATATCATGGGCGAGGTCACGAAGCGGCGCGGCCGCGTACTTGGCATGAACCCCGACGAGGACGGCCTGCAGACCGTGGAGGCGGAGGTTCCCATGGCCGAGATGCAGGACTTTGCCACCTTCCTGCGGCAGCTGACGCAGGGCCGCGGCTGGTACACCTTCGACTTTGTGCGCTACGAGAACCTGCCCCAGATGCTGGAGGCCAAGGTCATCGAGCAGGCCAAAGCCCTGGGCAACTTTGCCGACGACGAATAAAAAAGCATAAACAGATCCCCTTCTGCCAAGGCAGAAGGGGATCTGTTTATGCGGTCCAGCTGTTGATGACCTCGCTGAACATAGAGGGCCACTGGGCGTCGTAATCGGCAAAAAGTTGGTTGAAGTAGGCGCGCTCGGCCTCGTCCACGGGGGCGGTACGCTCATAGCAGTAGAGGGTCACGCCATCCAGCGGGAATTCGGTGACATAGGCGTAGTGGGCGGAGGCGGGGGTATCGGTGCGCAGGGCGGTGTTGATGCGCCCGATCAGGTCATCCTCCAGCCGGTCTGTCACCATCACATACCGGCTGGACCAGATCCCGGTGGGGAAGCCGTGGGTGGATGGGACGCTACTCTCGTACAGGATCATCGTCTGCAGTTCGGGGCGGGCGGGATCGCTGAAGGCCAGCGAACTGCCGCTGTAGCCGTCTGAGTTGATGTTGATGTAGACGGTCTCATCGGGGTCGCAGTTCTCCGCCACAAAATCCGTCACGGCGGCGATCTGATCCAGATCGGTGCGGCGGGTCAGATCAATGCGCACACCGGTAAACGCCGCGCCGCCGGGCAGCGTCCACAGAGAGGCGGCGAAATTGACCCCCACGGCCAGCACCGCCACCGCCGTGCTCGCCCAGCGCCACAGCCCCCGCGGCCTGCCAACCAGCGTCCACCGGGCCAGCCAGCAGAACAGCAGAGCCAGGTAAGCCGGGGCCAGAATCAGCGCCTGGTGGTACCCCATCGACTGGGTGCGGGTGAAGAGCGCCATCGCCAGCAGGGAGGAGAGCGCCACCGCCAGCACCGGCCAGCGGGCTTTGCCGCAGAGCAGCGCCCGGATCAGCCCGTACAGGCAGAGTAGCAGCCAAAGCGCCCCCTGGGTGCGCAGCTGCTCGGCACAGTTGGTCAGGAAGCCTCCTCCGTAGTAGGCGCCGTAAATATCGCTGTAGTCGGTGCTGAGGATCGTCCTGAAGGTCAGGATCAACGGCAGCACGATCCCCAGCATCGCCGGGATACCGAACTTGCAGATATTTCCCAGTGTTCTGGCAAAACATCCCCTGCGGGCGGCCCCCGCCAGCACAAACAGCGCGTAGACCGCATAGTAGCCGACGATCCAGAACATATACCACCGCCGCGTCAGCACCAGGGCAAAAGTGGCCCCAAACAGGCAGACCAGGCGGGGAGCGGGCAGCGTTTCAAAGCGGTAGTCCGCCGTCAGTAGCAGAATACAGCCTATGAAAGCCAGGCCGAAAAAGTCCGGCATACCGTTGGTGGCGGGCCACAGGAACATCGGCCACAGCACCATGACCGCCATGCACAGGGGCAGATACCACCGGCTTTGCGTCCCAAACCAGCGCGCCACTTTCTCAGCGCAGAGCAGCAGGGCGCACCAAGCCGGCAGAAAGCAGGTGACGGCATAGCAGATCATGAAGGCGTTGATGGTGCGGCCCGTCAGCAGGTAAGGCAGGCTGACAAAGAGGTTGAGGAACATCTTATAGTCCGCCGTGAGCAGGTTTTCAGCCAAAAGGTGAACGCCGTAAAATCCGTTGGCGGCGAAGCTGTTCAGCAGCAGATTCTGCTTGGCATAGTAGTTGATAGCGTCCTGGCCGTAGATGGTCTGACGGGTGCAGACAATGGCGGCGATGAGCGCCACACCCGCAGCGCCGCCCGCCAGCAGCGTACACAGGAAACGCTTATCCCGCAGCGGATTTGCCTCCGGGAAGGCCAGCCGCGCCGTAGTGCGCAGCAGCAGCCGCAGAGCGCCGACGCAGAGCGCCCACAGCAGCAGCACCAGCAGGGTGCCGCCGTAGGCGGTGACGGCGCCGCCCAGCAGGATACCGGCCAGCAGGGCTGCGCCCCCCAGCAGCCAACGCAGATCCGCAGGCAGGGCGGCTATCTTTTCACCAAGACGGAAACGGGGCATACTTGCGCCCTCCTTTCACAGATAGGGGTTTTAGGAACAAGAAAACGGGCCGCAAAGCGCGGCCCGTGGGTGTTGCTTTATTGATCGTCCA
>CAZIVF010000035.1:0-18617 GCA_964542725.1 uncultured Subdoligranulum sp.
TTTCTGCCCTCCGGCACGGCGGGGCGGGCAAAGAGCCTGCCGCCCGGGGCCTGCCAGGCACAAATTGTGAGGTTTTGCCGGGTGAGGTTGAAATCAGGCAGAAAATCGGTTATACTGAAACAATACAAACCCTGCAAATCCGGGCCTTGCCCGTCACCTAAAGGAGCATTGTATGTCCCATACCGTCATGGTCACAGGCGCGGACGGCTTTATCGGCAGCCATCTGGCCGAGGAATTGGTCAAACGCGGCGAGAAGGTGCGCGCCTTCTGCCTGTACAACTCCTTCGGCAGCCTGGGTTGGATCGATACCCTGCCGCCCGAAATCAGAAACGAGATGGATATCTTCCTGGGCGATGTCCGCGACCCCAACGGCGTCCGCACCGCCATGCGCGGGCAGGAGCGGGTGTTCCACCTGGCGGCTCTCATTGCCATCCCCTTCTCTTACCACAGCCCGGACAGCTATGTGGATACCAACATCAAGGGGACCCTCAACGTTCTCAACGCCGCGCGGGAACTGGGAACCCAGAGGGTGCTGGTCACATCCACCAGCGAGGTTTACGGCACCGCCCGGTATGTTCCCATCGACGAGCATCACCCCTACCAGGGCCAAAGCCCCTACTCCGCCACCAAGATCGGCGCCGACCGTCTGGCCGAGAGCTTTTACCGCTCCTTCGACCTGCCGGTCACTATCGTGCGACCCTTCAATACCTACGGACCGCGCCAGAGCGGGCGGGCCATCATCCCCACCATCATCACCCAGCTGCTGGCCGGCCAGACCGAGATCAAGCTGGGGAGCCTGACCCCCACCCGGGACTTTAACTATGTCAAGGATACCGCCAACGGTTTCATGACCATTGCCGACTGTGACGCCGCCATCGGCCAGGAATTGAACATCGCCACCGGTGTGGAACATTCCATCGGGGATCTGGCCCGCGAGCTGATCGCCCAGATCAACCCCGCCGCCACCATCGTCTGCGAGGCGGAGCGGCTGCGCCCCGAGAAGAGCGAGGTCAACCGCCTGCTGGGCGACGCCACCAAACTGCGCACCCTCACCGGCTGGGCGCCCCAATACACCTTTGCGCAGGGCTTGGCCGCCACCATCGATTTCCTGCGCGGCAACCTGGACCAGTATAAGGTCGGGCAGTATATCCTTTGAACTGCGGCGCGCCCGAAGGGCGCAGGTTTGTTTGAATGTTAGGAATTATGGTGCGGCTTCGCCGCTTTTGAAAAACCTGACGCCGTTGCCTGCCTATTCAACCGTACCCGCAGGGTACGCCTCCCACTCCTATTGAATTCGAACTATGATCTATTCCTCCCCAAAACAGGGCAAACCTTTCCCCACCGTAAACCCCTTTGTGCGGTGGGCTTTTGTGCTGGCGCTGGCTGCGGCGGCGGGCATTGCTGTCAGCTACTATTGGCGAGTGTTTTTCTACCTGGACCTGCGGTTCCCGCCGCTGGCGGTCACGCTGGGCTGCGTGGGCTTTGCCTGGGCGGTGGCGGCGGCCTGCGCGCTGCTGCGCCGTGTGGGGGACTTTGCCGCCCGTAGCGCCGTCTGCATCTTTTTGTGCGGCGTGCTCTTCGTTTTTGCCAACCCGCCGCTGCAAACCCCCGATGAGACGGACCATTATCTGCGCAGCTACGCCATCTCGATGGGCCGCTTTGACTTTGACGCCAGTCGGGGCTACCCGGAGGATGTGGGGTATCTCCTGGAGGCGTTCCCCGGCGCGTGGGTCAACGCCCATACCTCCGCCGGGCTGGGCGCCGACCCCGACACCGGGGCCGACAAGCCCTACAACACCGCGGGCTATGCCCTCAAGCAGTACGGCAGCGAGGGGCGCATCGAGTCCATAGCCGACAGCTTCCATCTCTATCTGAATCGTGAAGCGCTGGACTCCCAGCCGGAGCCGGTCACGGAGCCGGTCAGCTTCCTGATCCTGCCCTTTTTGCCCGGCGCGCTTGGCATGGCGCTGGCGCGGCTGGCGGGGCTGGGGGCGCTGGGATGCCTGTACGGCGGGCGGCTGGTCAACCTGCTGGCCTACACGGCCCTCTGCTGGCTGGCGCTGAAAAAGGCAGAGCGCAGCCGCGCGGCGCTGCTCTGCCTGATGCTGCTGCCGATGTCGCTCTTTATGGGGGCATCCCTGAGTTACGACGCCACCCTGCTGGGCTGTTACTATCTGATGCTGGCCCTGCTGACCCGGTGGGAGTGGGATACCCCCACCGCCGCGCTGTATGCCGCCGCCGCCGTGTTTGTCAATATAGCCAAGCCCTACCTGAACCTGCTGTGGCCGCTGCTGCCGCTGCTGCTGACGCGGGGCGAGCACAAGGCCAAGGGCAAGCGCTGGCAGTGGCTGGCCGCCACGCTGGCGGGGGCGCTTTGCGCCACGATGCTGGTGGAGTGGTACGGCACGGCTTTCCGCCACAACTACCCCGTCATCGCCCGCCAGGGGGGCGAGACGGTCAGCGGCGGGGCGCAGCTGGGCTTCATTTTGAGCAACCCGCTGCGTTATCTGGCGGTGGTTCTGGGTACACTGTATGAGAATGACTTTTTTGTGGGGCAGCTGGGCCTTTTCGGCTGGAAGGATCTGCCGGTGGCGCTGCTGAACCTCACCGGCCCGCTGGTGCTGGCCGCCGCCGCCCTGTTCTGCGCCAACCCCCGGGAGGGGCTGGGCCGCCGCCGCGCGGCGGGGCTGGGCGTCTTTGCGCTGGTGTACGCGGCGGGGGCCATGACGGCTATGTATATCACCTACACTCCGGTGGGGATGGTGCGCATCGTGGGGCTGCAGGCCCGGTATTTCCTGCCGGTGTGGCTGATTCTGGTGCTGCTGGCCGCCGCCCTGCTGCGCCGCTGTGTGGTGGTTCGGCTGGATGCCGGGCGGGTGGCGCTGCCGCTTTTCGGCGGCTATGCCGTGCTGGGAGCGGTGCTGCTCTTCCAGCACTACTTTGTGGGACCTTTCTACACCATACCGGTTGGATGAGCGGCGCGAATGGCATCAAGGTTTTCAGAGTTAAGAATGTTAGAAATGTTGGAAATTGCGGTGCGGCTTCGCCGCTCTTGAAAAAACCTGACGCCGCTTGCCTATTCAACCGTGTCCGCAGGACACACCTTAATTTATAACATTCGTAACATCCATAGCGTTTATAACATGTAACCCCCTAAACTCTCTCCCAGAAAGGCGGTGCTTACCCATGGCTACGTTCGGCGGTTTGTTGGTCCTGGCGCTGGTGGGGGCGTTCTGCCTGGCGCTGGCCTGCGCCACCGGACTGGACGCCGCCCTGCTGCCGTTGCCGGTGCTTTCGGGTACGGCGGCGGTGCTGCTGGCGGCCGCCTGCCTGGGGGTGCTGCCCGGCGGGCTGTGGCTCTGCTACGCCGCCCTGCTGGTCGGCGCGCTGGCGCTGGTGCGCCGTGCCGGGCCGGGCAAGCTGCGCGCCGTGCCGGCCAGCCCCGGTTTCTGGATGTTCCTGGGCGGGGCGGCCTTTTTTTGGCTACTCTTCGCGGTGCAGCAGCCGATGTTCACCCAGTGGGATGAGTTCACCGCCTGGGGCCTGGCGCCCAAGATGGTCAAGGAGATGGACGCTCTCTACGCTGCCGACCCGGTCAACCTGACCGCCTACCACACCTACCCCGGCACCAGCCTGATCTCCTACTTTTTCCAGGGGCTTTCCCCGCAGTTCAGCGAGTGGCAGTGCCTGGCGGCGCTGGACGCCCTGATGCTGGCCTGTGTGGCCGCCGCCACGGCGCTGCCCCGCCGCCGCTGGCCCCACAGCATCCTGCTGTTCGGCCTGGGGGCGATGCTGCCCTTCTTCTTCAGCACGTTGCCGGCGGGAACCCCCAGCACCGTCTACGCCAACGCCATGGCGGATCTGCCGATGGCGATGCTCTTCGGCGGGGCGCTCTGCCTGTATTTTGCCGGGGGGCGGTTTGGCCCGCTGCTGGCCGCCCCTGCGCTGGCCCTGCTGGCCATGACCAAGGATATCGCCTTCGCCTACGGCCTCATCGCCGTCTTTGTGATGGGGGTGGATCTATGGCTGGCGGAGCCGCGCCGCCTGCGGCGCGCCGTGGGCCTGACGGCGCTTCTGGCGCTGCCGGTGCTGGCGGTTTTCCTGATCTGGGGGCGGTATACCGCCGCCGTGGACCCGGCCAGCGGAACGGACTCGGTGGGGAGCGCCGGCCTGAGCTACGGCGCGGTGCTCGTCGGCGGCCTGCGCCAGCTGCTGGGCATCGGCCGGGAGGAAAAGTTTGCCCAGCTGATGACCCTGATGGGGGAAGCCTTCCTGACCCGCCGGGTCTGCCTGCTGGGAAGCGGCGCGGCGGCGGTGGGGATCATCACCGCGGCGGCGGCGCTGGCCTGGCTGGCTTCCGGCAGAGGCGCGGCCCGCCGCCGGGTGCTGGGGGTCCATCTGGCGCTGGCCTTCTGCTTTGCGGCGCTCTACCTCTTCCACCTGATCCTCTACCACTATAATTTTGCCGAGACCGAGGCCCTGGCCCTCAAGGATTATGACCGCTATCTATCGCCCTACTACATCGGCTGGCTGCTGACGATGCTCTGCCTGCTGGGCCGCGCGGCGGGGAAACGCCTTCCCGGCCCGGCGCTGGGGGCGGGCGCCGCCGCAATGGCGGCGGTGTTTTGCTGGCGGGGAATACCCGCCGCAGGATTCTGGACCGACGCGAGCAGCCTGTATACCCTGCGCGCCGACGTAAAGCAGCGCGCCGCTGCCGCCAACGAGGTGCTGGACTGGGACGACCGCGTGCTGGTGCTGAGCCAGGGCGACGACGCCACCCGCTGGTACTACTACAAATACGAGCTGACCGCCCGGGTGGTCAACGGCTATGGCGGCCTGTACTGGGGCGGGGAGGACAAGAGCCACCGCTGGGATTCCGACTTTATGAACCTGGTGGAGAGCCTGAACTGGGAATTCTACGACTTCCAGGCGGTGGGGAACGTCGACGCCCTGGTGGACTACCTGGCCGAGAAGGACTGCGGCTATCTGCTGATAGACCGGGCCGACGATTACCTGGAACGGGAGTTCTCCGCCCGGTTTGAGGGCGGCCTGACCGCCGATATGCCTGCCACCCTCTACCGGTTTGAGGGCGCGGACAAAGAGATCGCCTTCACGCCGGTGGCGACGGCGGAAAGCGGGGTGCAGCCATGAAACGACCGATCCTTCGCCCCCGGCAGCTCTTCGCGCTGTGCTACGCGGGGGCGGCTGTGCTGTGGTTTGTGTACTGCCTGGTGGACTGCGCCGTGATGCTGAACCATAAACTGCGCGGCGACATGCCCAGCCTGACGCTGACCGAGGATGACCTGCTCTTTGAGAATTTCGCCCGCTACGACTCCAACGAATGGTGGACCGCGCCGGACGAGAGGGAGGAGTGGTACCTTTCCACCAGCAACGACCCCAGCATCTACTGGCAGGGCCAGGGCTACCTGGAGGAGGTGCGGCTGTACGCCGATCATCTGCTGCCCCCCGGTGAGGTGGCGCTGTACTATCTGCTGCCCGGCCAGACCGATTACAGCGAGGCCCAGAAGGTCTTTGCCCGGGTGGAGGAGGAGGGCGTCTACGTCTTTGCCCTGGGAGGCCGCACAGTGACCGGCCTGCGCATCGACCCCGACAGTGCGGGCGGCGTGCCGACCCTCTTTTACGGTGTCGAACTGAACCCGGCCACCCCCTGGTTCCTGCGCTTTGTCCCCAACGGCGGCCAGTGGCTGCTGCTGCTTCTGCTGCCCGCGCTGGCAGCCGCGTTTTTGGGGCTTCTGCCCTGGGAACAGCCCGAAGAATGACTCCGCGCCGCCTGAAGACGGCGCGTTTTCTGTTGCGGCGGCGCGGTTATGGGATGGAAAAAGGCGGCGCTAAGCGGCGCCGCCTTTTGGTTCAGATGAATTCCCGCCAGGTCTGTTCGGCCCGGGTCTGGAAATCGCAAAGCTCCTGGTTGAGCTTCTGGGCGCCGGGGCTGGCCTGGGGGTAATCGCTCTCGGCACGTTTGCAGTCCATCACGCCTTGGCCGCTGCCCTCGGCCAGCATAGTGGCCAGATTGCGGGAGGATTTGTCCAGCATTGTCCGGGTGCGGATGCCCATGCTCACGCTCATCCGGGCGGCGGCGCTCTGCCCCTTGGCCTGGGCGCCGATGGCATCCAGCGCAGTGTGGGCGGCCTGGTTCAGGCGGCGGTACTCCTTCTTTTGGCGGAGCATCTCGTCCTTCAGGCTTTGGTCGTGGGTCAGGCCCATCAGTTCATCCAGCGTGTTTTTCCCCATCTCGGTGTTTTGAACGATCTCCTGCAGCATCTTCTCGTTGTCGGTCTGCTGCGTGTTCTGTGTGTTCTGCGGCATACAAAATACCCCCTTGTGTACATGTGATGTTCGGACACCGTTAGTATGCACCCAAGGGGGGAAGATATACAAAGAGGCGGAGGCGAATCACACGCCGCCCAGCCGCTGCTGCGCCAGCGAGAGCAGCATCTCCCAGCTGCCGGTCTCGCCCCAGTCGGCGCCGGCCATGCTGACCGTGAATTCGCCCCGGCGGGACAAAGAAAGGCTGAAGCTGCGGCGGGCGCTGTTCACCGCCTCCCACAGCGCGGCCTCCAACTCGGCGGCGTGGCGGCCCACGGCCACCACGGCAAAGAGGCCGTCCTCCAGCCGCACCAGCACCGCCTGGCGGTGATCGGGGCCGACCGCCAGCTGCAGGATCCCCGCAGCGCTGCACAGGCAGTTGTCTGCTGCGGCGGAACTCTCCTCCCGGCAGAGGCGGGCAAACTCATTGACGCGGGCCATGACCACACTGACCGGGCGGCCCGCCGCCGCCTGCTCCGCCGCGTAGGGCATGTAGGTCTCGCTGAGGTAGCGGCGGTTGTATACGCCGGTCACATAGTCGTGGCGCAGGTCCTCAAAATATTGGCTCATTGTGCGCTCCCAAGCGTTGGCCTCCCGCTGATCGCCGGAGAGGCTTTGGGGCATATCCACCCCCAGGGCCAGCACCAGCGGACGGCCCCTTAGATGGACAGCCTGGTAGATAACCAGAAGCTCGGCGCCGCTGTGGCTCACGCGGCGCACCCCGCGGCCCTTGGCGTCCAGCGCGGGTACCGGCCCGGTGGGGCGCACCGGCCGGCAGGTGGCCGGGTCCAGCTGCATCCCCGCGTGGGGGTCGATCAGAGCCACCGCGTCAAACAGATGATCCATGGCCTCAACCAGTGCGCAGAGCTCCTCGGTGGTATAATTCTGTTTCATGGGTTCCGTTCTCTCCCTGTGTTGTCAGATCCTGTTGTGAAAAACGGCGTGAGCCGGGTTACTTTTCTTGGCGGCCTTGGCGGGGACGGCGCGGAAATACCGGGAACTCAACTCCCGAATCTCCGCCGCCAGGGCGGGGGTGAGCTGCGCGGCGTCGGCCCGCCACTGCCAGTTGCCGTCCGCCTTGCCGGGGATGTTCACCCGCGCCTCGGAGCCGGCCTCCAGCCAATCCGCCAGGGGGATGACCGCCAGTGCCGCCGGGCTGGCCAGCACGCCGCGCAGTAGCCCGCGGTAGAGGCCCTCGCTCTCGGTCAGGGCGAAGTAAGCCTTCGCCTGCTGCCGGGCGGCGGGGGTCAGTTCGGAGGCATACCAGCCGACGAGGGTATTGTTGTCGTGCGTGCCGGGGTAGGCCACGCAGTTGCGGGGGTAGTTGTGGGGCAGGTCGACGCTGTCCTCCCCGGTGATGCCGAACTGCAGCACCTTCATGCCGGGGAAGCCGCTGGCCGCCAGCAGTTCCCGCACCGAGGGGAACATCTCGCCCAAATCCTCCGCCACGATGGGCAGGTCGCCCAGGGCATTGCGCAGCGCCTGGAACAGTTCCATGCGGGGGCCGATCTCCCACCGCCCCCCCCGGGCGGTGACATCCCCGGCGGGGATAGCCCAATAGGTATCAAACCCGCGGAAGTGGTCGATGCGCAGGATGTCGTAGATGGAAAGGGCGTGCCGCACCCGGCGAATCCACCAGGCGTAGCCGGTGTTGCGGTGGTACTCCCAGTCGTACAGCGGATTGCCCCACAGCTGGCCATCGGCGGCAAAGTAATCCGGCGGGCAGCCCGCCACGCGGCGGGGATGGCCATCCTGATCCATCTCAAACAGTTCCCGGCCCGCCCAGGCGTCGGCGGAGTCCGACGCGACGTAAATGGGAATGTCCCCCATGATCTGAACGCCCTTGGCGGCGGCGTAGGCGTGCAGCGCCCGCCACTGCTTGTCAAACTCATATTGCAGGAAGGCCCAGAATTCCAGATCCTCCCGGTGGGCGGCGCGGAACTCCTCCAGCGCCGCCGGCTGGCGCAGGCGCAGTTCGTCGGGCCACTGCTGCCAGTCCTTCATGGCATACGCCTGCTTGATGGACATGTACAGGCAGTAATCCGGCAGCCAGGCGCTGGAGAGGAACTGGAAGCGGTACCAGTCATCCGGGTAGGGAGTATCGTACCCGGCCACGGGATGCTTTTTCAAAAAGTTGCGGTAGGCGATGCGCAGCACGTCAAAGCGCTTTTGGTAGATGGTGCCGTAGTCCACCCGGCGGTCATCGCCGCCCCAGTCCAGAAAGGCATAGTCCTTGCGCTTGAGCAGGCCATCCTTTGCCAGCAGGTCCAGGTCGATGAAGTAGGGGTTCCCCGCGAAGGCGGAGCAGCTCTGGTAGGGACTGTCGGCGTAGCCGGTGGGGCCGACGGGCAGGATCTGCCAGACGGTCTGCCCCGCGCGGGCCATAAAGTCGACGAAGCGCCGAGCGGGCGCGCCCAGGGAGCCGATGCCGTAGCCGCCCGGCAGGCTGGAAATGGGCATCAAGATGCCGCTGCTGCGTTTGAATTCCATAGTCTTTCTCCTTACAAAGCTAGAATTAAAAGGGTATCGAGGTGGGGCCGCCCTCAGCGGTCACGCCGCATCTTCCACCCCCAAGGCGGCGAGAACGGCGGCTACATAGGCCCGGCGCTCCGCGCTGGTTCGTTTTTCACTGCCCTGCAGGGCGGCTTCCGCCGCCGCCAGGGCTTCCGGGGCGCCGTCGCCCAGCGCTTGGCCGGGCAGGATGCCGCTTCCCACCTGGGCGACCTGCAGCGCGCCGAGAAGGGTAGTGTCGGCGGCGGTATCCCAGGGGGTCACAAGGCAGAGGGTCTCGGTCAGGGCGCGCTCCCCGCCGCCGCTGCCGTACAGCCAGAGGATCGCCCCGGCAGCCGCCTTGACGCCCTCGGCGTCGGCGCCGGCGGGGATCGCCAGATACCCGGCGGGGGTCAGCACGGGGTAGTTCAGCAGGCCGGTCAGGTTGTATTCCTCAGTGGACAGGTCGCTGCTCACCAGTTCGCACTTAAAAGGTACGGGGGTCAGATCCCGGTTGGCGTCGGCCCCCAGCAGGGCCAGCACGTCGGTAAGGCGGCCACGGGTGAACAGGGCGGCGGAGCCGTCGGGCGCCCTATTGTCCCACTCCAGGCTCACGGCGCTGTAAACGCCGTTGAGCGGGCCGGTCAGGGTATCGGCGTTCCAGGTTTCGCCGGCGGCCAGCAGGGCGCTGGTGTAGCCGGGGGCGCAGCCGACAGGGGCGGCGAAAACGCCGCCCAGCGCCGCGCAGGCATCGGGTTTTTCGGCGGGCAGGGTGTAGGTTTGGCCGTTCAGCGTCACGGCGGTCTCCGCCGGCTCGGCCAGCCAGGCGGTCAGCGTCTCGGCCAGGGCCTCCCATTCCTCCCACCCGGCGCTCTGCAGGTCGGCGGCGCAGCCCTCGCCCAGCAGGGCGGTGAGGGCGGCGGTGTCGGCCCAGTAGGCGTAGAGGGTGCGGCCCAGCGGCAGGCCAAAGCAGGGGCCTTCGGTGACGCCGGCGCGGCTGGCGGCGGCGGCCAGAAGTTCGTCCCCCAGCAGATCGCGGTAAGCGCCGCCGTCCTCCGGCAGGGCGTCCAGCACGGCCAGGTCGGCGGCAGCAGGGTCATCCACCTGGGTCAGCGCCACGCCCTGGGCGTCGGCATAGGCCAGCAGGGCGGGCAGCGCGCCCGCCGGGCAGTAGACCGCCAGCTCCTGGGGGGCGGCGGTGGGCGCGGGGGGCAGCGCGGTCTCCGCCGTGGCGGCGGAGGAGGAGAGACCGGGCAGCGCCGCGCAGCCCGCCAGCAGGCAGGCGGAGAGCAGGATGGCAAACAGACGTTTCATACACGAGTACCTCTTGAGGGCCGGAGCGGGCAATCCCATCCGGCCGGAATATCTTCCAATTCTTTATTATACTGTATTTTACAGCTTTTTTCCACTACCGATTTATGTTATAATGAGGTTTATTGAGAAAAAAGAGAGGGAATTTTATGCAGCCGACGCAAAAGATGTACGAGGAAGATGGCTTTGCGCAAATTTTCTCCGCCGTTGTCCTGGCCTGCACGCCCGAGGGGGAGGGCTGGTCGGTGGCGCTGGACCGCACCGCCTTCTTCCCCGAGGGGGGCGGCCAGCCCTGGGATACCGGCACGCTGGGCGGCGCCCGGGTGCGGGAGGTTCATATCCGGGATGGCGTGGTGCGCCACAAAACCGACGCGCCGCTGGCGGTGGGTTCCCTGGTGGAGGGCCGCATTGACTGGGCGCGGCGTCTGGACCACATGGAGCAGCACACCGGCGAACATATTTTGAGCGGCACGCTCCACCGGCTGTACGGCGCGAACAACGTGGGGTTTCACATCGGGGATGCGGCGGTGCGGATGGACATCGACCTGCCGCTGACCGCCGGGCAGCTGGAGGCCGCCGAGGCCCAGGCCAACGCCGCCGTGCGGGCCGACACGCCGGTGAATTGCTATATCCCCGACGCCGGGACGCTGGCCACGCTGGAGTACCGCAGCAAAAAGGCGCTGGACGGCCCGGTGCGCATCGTGGAGGCGGGCGGCGACCGCTGCGCCTGCTGCGGCACCCATCTGGCCCGCACCGGGCAGGTGGGGCTGATCAAGATTCTGTCTGCCCAGAACTATAAGGGCGGCGTGCGGCTGGCGGTGGCCTGCGGGCAGCGGGCTTACGCGGCAGCGGCGGCGGCCTGGGCCGACGCCGAGGCGGCGGGCCGCCTGGTTAGCGCCGGGCCGGGCCGCCTGGCGGACGCGGTAAAGACGCTGCAAAGCACCCAGAGCGCCGACCGGATGCGGCTGGCCGCGCTGCAGAACAGCCTGGCTGAAGTCTGCGCGGCGGCCGCCGCCCCGGGGCGGCCCCTTTGCCAGTATGCGGAGGGCGCCGACGGCGACGGCCTGCGTAGGCTGGCCCTGGCGGTGGCGGCGCGGACCGGCGCCCCCTGCCTGGCGCTGGCCCCCGGCGGCCAGGGGCTGGCCTATGCGTTGGCCCCCGCGCCCGGCGGCGACGCCCGCGGCCTGTGCGGCGCGCTGAACCGGAAGTTCGCCGGCCGGGGCGGCGGCAGGCCCGCCTTCTGCCAGGGAAGCCTGGCGGCGGGCAGCCGTGAGGAGATCACGGCGTTCTTTGCGGCGCAGGCCGCTGTCTGAGCGGGGCGGGGACGGCACGCGGGCCGGACCTTTGCGGTGCGGCCCTCTCCCCGGCTTCCCCCCGCAGGACCCCTATCCATTTTTATCGGAGGTATTTTATGCGAATGCGTTTCAAGCCCTACGCCAGGCCGGAACTGCTGGCCTGTGCGTTCCATGTACATGAGCCGCTGACCCACGCGGGGGAGTGGCACAGCCTGTATGCCCGCCCGGAGCAGCCCTGGCATCTGGAACTGGGCTGCGGCAAGGGGGGCTTCCTGGCCCAGCTGGCCCCCCAGCACCCTGATGTCAACTACCTGGGGATCGATATTACCGACAAGGTGCTGATCCTGGCCAAGCGCAAGGTGGAGGCCGCCTACGCCGAGCGCGGCCTGCCGCCCGACAACGTGCGCATCGCCAGCCTGGATATTGAGCGGATGGCGGGCTGCTTTGCCCCCAATGACCGGGTAGCCCGCATCTACATCAATTTCTGCAACCCCTGGAGCAAGAACGCCGGCAGCAACAAGCACCGGCTGACCCATCCCCGCCAGCTGCTGCAATACCGCCGCCTGATGGACGAGGGGGCCGAGATCTACTTCAAGACCGACGACAGCGATCTCTTCCGCGACAGCCTGGGCTATTTTCCTGCCGCCGGGTTTGAGATCACATGGCAGACCTTTGATCTGCACAGCGAGGAACCCGCCTGGAACATCCGCACCGAGCATGAGGGGATGTTCAGCGAGCAGGGGATTCCCATCAAGGCGCTCATCGCCCGCAAAGGGCCGGACAGCGCCGTCACCTGGGTGGAGCCGAAGACCCGCGCCGCCCGGCAGAGCGAGGGGGAGGCGAAGGAGCAATGACGGAAACCTTGGCACGCGTGGTCTTTTTCTTCTTTGTTTACAGCGTCATCGGCTGGGGCGTCGAGGTGGCCTATGCCGCTGTGACGCTCCGCCAGCTGGTCAACCGGGGCTTTCTGAACGGGCCGGTCTGCCCCATCTACGGCTTTGGCATGACCGCGCTGGTCACGGCGGTGCGGCTGCTGCCCGCCCCCGCGGGCCAGGCCGAGGCCGCCTGGCCGGTGGTGTTCCTGGTGGGGATGGCAGTGACCACCCTCATCGAACTGGTGGGCGGCTGGGCTTTATACAAGCTATTCCACACCCGCTGGTGGGATTACTCCAACTACAAAGGAAACCTGGGCGGCTACATCTGCCCCCAGTTCTCTGTGCTGTGGGGGCTGGGGAGCGTGCTCATGGTCAAGGTGGTCCACCCGGCGCTGGCCGGCCTGGCAAGCCCGCTGCCCCTGGTGCCGCTGCTGATCATCGACGGGGTGGCCCTCGTGATCTTCGCGGTGGACATCGGCCTGTCTGCCGCCGCCGCAGTGGGCCTGAACCGCCAGCTGCAGGAGATCGACGAGATGCGCACCGCGCTGCGCCGCACCAGCGACGCCTTGACCGAGATCATCGGCACCGGGGCAATGACCGCCGACACCCTGATGGACGAGCAGAAGCTGCAGATGACGCTGGCCGCCATGGAGGGCCGGGATAATGCCACCGAACTGCGGGAAAAACTGGACGAGGTGCGGCTGCGCGCCGGCGAACTGCGCGCCCGGATGGAAACGCTGAACCGCGGCCATTTTGGCCCTGCCCGCCTGCTGAAGGCGTTCCCTGACATGAAGAGCGCCCGCCACGGCGAATCCTTGGAGGCGATGCGCCGCTACGCCGCCCGCCTGCGGGCGCGCGCCCGCACCGCCGCCGGGAAGCTGCGCAGCGAGAAGTAAACCCAAACCGGGGGGAGGAACTGTTTTGAAAACAAAATTCCGCGAGGTGAGCGCCTGGGTGCGCCGCACGCCGGCGCTGCTGGCGCTGCTGGCCGCCGAACTTCTGCTGATCCTATCGTCCCTGTGGGCGGCGGTGCAGCCGCCCGTCACCGGCTCCTTCACGCCGGATCAGTACGAGATCATTGCGGAGGACGCCGAGATCACCTGGGACGAGAACGGTCGCCTGGGGGTTGCCAACCAGGCCACCGAGGGGCAGGATATCCTGCAGACACCCTTCTTTGCCCTCAAGCCGGGGCATTACAAGTTCACCATCGACTACGACTGCCGCCCCACCTGGCTGGAGAGCGGCCAGCGCAACCATTCCAGCGTGCGCCTCAAAGCCTGGGACAACGATATGGCGGTCAAGGAAGAGTACGCCGTCGTGAGCGAGAACCAGCACAGCCAGACGGTGACTCTGACGGTGCTCTGGTCTGCCGAGAGGGTCCGCCTGATCTTCCACGATGAGGGCGGCTACTTCACGGTGGGCAGCGTGAGCTACACCCAGGATATGGCCTTCGCCGCCGCCTGTGTGGCGGGGTGGGTGCTGCTCTGCCTGGCGCTGGACCTGGCGCTGCTGGCGCTGCTGCCGGGCAGCCCGGTCTGCCTGCCCGCCGTCTGGCGGCTGGACATCCTGGTGCTGGCGGCCATCGTGGCACTGGGATGCGCGCCGCTGCTGGGCGAGGGGATGCTGCCCGGCGGGCCGGATATCGCTTTCCACCTGCAGCGCATCGAGGGGATCGCCGCGGGCCTGCGGGCGGGGCAGTTCCCGGTGCGGATCTACCCCAACGCCAAGAGCGGCTACGGGTACTCCACCTCGATCTTTTACGGGGAACTGCTGCTCTATTTCCCCGCCGTGCTGCGGCTGCTGGGGGTGGGGATACAGCCCGCCTATTACGCCTACATCGCTTTAGTCACCGCCCTCACGGCGGGGCTGGCTTTCCTGAGTTACTACGGCATTTTTGGCCGCCACAGGCTGGCGCTGCTGGGCAGCATGCTGCACACGCTGGCCGCCTACCGGCTGTACTCCGTCTACCAGTGCAGCTTCACCGGGGCGTTCACGGCGATGACTTTCCTGCCGCCGGTGGTCTACGCCCTGTGGCGGATGTACACCACGCAGCCGGGAAAACGGGACCCCCGCAAGGCCGTGCCGGCGCTGATCCTCTCTTTTACCGCCCTGCTGCAGTGCCACATGATTACCCTGGAACTGGCCACCCTCTGCACCGCCCTGGTCTGCCTGGTATACTGGCGCGTCACCTTCCAAAAACAGACCCTGCTGGCCTGGATCAAGGCGGTGGCGGGGGTGGTGCTGCTCAACCTGTGGTTCCTGGTGCCGTTTGCCACCACCATGGCCACCGGGCTGTACACGCGGGTCAGCACCAGCAACATCCAGAGCGCCGGCACCGACCTGCGCAACCTGGTCCGCGCCGACGCGGAACTGAACCCCGGCCCCGGCCTGCTGCTGGGCGCGCTGCTCTTTGTGCTGATTCTGCTGGCCGGGCCGAAGCTGGCCGCCCCGCTGCGCCGCCTGGGTACCTGGGGCGCGGCGGTGGGCTTTGCCGCCTGCCTGCTTTCCACCCGGGCCATGCCCTGGAACAGTATCACCGGCGTGCCGCTGGTGGGGCGCGCGCTGCAGGTGATCCAGTTCCCCTGGCGCTACCTGACGGTGGTGGTCGTCGCCTTTGAGGTGGCGAGCCTCTGCGCGGTGGAGGCGCTGCTGGTCCTGGCGCGCCGCCGCCGGGCGGAGCAGGCTGCCCTGGCCCTGGCGGCGGCGGTGGTGGGATCCACCCTGCTCTATTACACCGAACTGATCCCCGACCGGACGCGCACCTATTGGGGCGATACCTCGGTGCTGATGTTCACCGACGCCCACTTCAATCTGGAATACATGATGGACTTCCTCTATGTGCCGGAACCGCTGGAAACCTCTGTGAACGATTACCCGGTGGCCCCGGCGGACGGGGTGGAGGTGGGTGAGTTCACCCGGGATAACGGCGTGACCACCGTGCTCTGCGCCTCCACGCGGGACAGCGACGGCTATGTGGAGATGCCGCTGCTCTACTTCCCCGGCTACCAGGTGGTGGACGGCCCCGGCTCCACCTATATAACGGAGAACAGCATGGTGGGCGTCATCGTACCCGCCGGATATGCGGGGACCATCTCGGTGGCGTTCCGGGAACCCAAGCGCTGGCTGCTGGCGGACTGCGTTTCGCTGGCCACCGCCGCCGCCCTGCTGGCCTTCGCCCTGCGCGGCAGGCGGCGACGCGGGCGGTAGGGCCTTGGGCCGCGAAAAAAATCTTTGCCGCCTCTTTGCCGGCAGCCTTGGCAAAAGAAAAAGCGACGCTTCGAATGTTTTTGGCCAAAGCCGGGGGAGGAAAAAATTTTGCACAGGTGGCTACACAAAGCGCGGGGAATGTGTTATAATGGCATCGAATAGCCTTTGTTAAGGATTTGACCTTCTCCGGCCTGCGGCGAAGCGGCGGTCCTTGGCAATTAAAGTTGTTGAAGGAGGACGTCTTATGTCTAACATCGCCCTGCTTGCCCTTGAGGCAAGCGACGCGACTGTCGTGCTCACCAGCATCTCGCTGGTGTTCGGCATGCTGGTTGCGCTCTGTCTCATCATCACGCTGGAAGGCAAGATATTTGACTCCATTGAGGCGAAGAAGAACGCGCCCAAGGCCCCCGGCGTGGGCGGCGGGCAGGCCCCCGCCGCGCCGCCCGCCCACCGGGGCGGCAGTGTGGCCCAGGCCGCCGTGCTTCCCGCGCCGACCGCCGGCATCCCCGGTGAGGTGATCGCCGCTATCGCCGCCGCCGTCGCCTGCCTGGAGGGTGAGAGCGCTGTGATCCGCGGGATCCGCCGTGTTTCCGCCTCCGCTTCTGGCAGCCGCCGCGGCGCCTGGGGCGAAGCCGCCGTGCGCGAGCAGACCGCGCCGTTTATGTAAGGAGGGGGCAGTATGGGAGCGATCTTTACCAACATTGCCGAGATTTTTGCCTCCTCCGGCTGGGCGCAGATGCTCTTTGTGGACGGCGGCTGGAAGTACGCCGTTATGATCTGCGTGGCCTGCGTGCTGCTCTACCTGGCGATTGTACATGAGTTTGAGCCGCTGCTTCTGCTGCCCATCGGCTTCGGCATGCTGATGGCTAACATCCCGCTGGATGGCATCATCCACATGGATATCTTTATCAACGAGACCCAGCACATCAACTGGGAGCTGCTGGGTACCAGCGGCGGCATGGCGGACTATATCTACCTGGGCGTCAAGCTGGGGATCTACCCGCCGCTGATCTTCCTGGGCATCGGCACCATGACCGACTTTGAGCCGTTGATTGCCCGCCCCTCCAGCCTGCTGCTGGGCGCGGCCGCCCAGCTGGGCATCTTCTTCACCTTCATCGGCGCCAAGGTCCTGGGCTTCACCAACAAGGAGGCCGCCTCCATTGGCATCATCGGCGGCGCCGACGGCCCCACCGCCATCTTCGTCACCACCCGCCTGGCCCCCCATCTGCTAGGCTCCATCGCCGTGGCGGCCTACTGTTACATGGCGCTGGTGCCGGTGATTCAGCCGCCCATTATGAAGGCGCTGACCACCGAGAAGGAACGCCAGATCGTCATGGAGTCCCCCCGCAAGGTCTCTAAGACCGAGAAGATCCTCTTCCCCGTCATCGTCACCATCATCGTCGGCCTGACCCTGCCGGACGCCGCCATCCTGGTCGGTATGCTGATGCTGGGCAACCTGATGAAGGAGTGCGGTGTGGTGGACCGCATCAAGAAGACTGCCGGCAACGAACTGATGAACATCATCACCATCTTCCTGGGCTTCTCGGTCGGCTGCACCACCAACGCCGAGACCTTCCTGAATCTGCAAACCGTTGAGATCATCGTCCTGGGCGTTGTGGCCTTCGGCGTCGGCACCGCCGGCGGCGTGGTGTTGGGCAAAATCATGTGCGTGCTCACCAAGGGCAAGATCAACCCCCTCATCGGATCCGCCGGCGTCTCCGCCGTGCCTATGGCCGCCCGCGTCTCCCAGAAGGTCGGCCAGGAGTACAACCCCCGCAACTACCTGCTGATGCACGCCATGGGTCCCAATGTGGCGGGCGTCATCGGTTCCGCCGTTGCGGCCGGCATCCTCATCAACATGTTCGGCTGATCCCCGCAGGCGTTTTGTAAGTCGTCCCCCGGCAGCTTTTAGGCGATCTGAAAGCTGCCGGGGGTTTTATGCGCCGCGCGCATCCCCGGCGGGACTGCACGGAGAAAAAAGAAAGAAGGAACCGCCTTGGAAGGCACGCAAAAAATCTGCGCCAGCTGTTCTTGGGCATCCAAAAGCCGGTTGCCGGGCTGGCGCAGCCAGAACGGCGAGGCGTTACGCAAAAGCGGTATAATAACCGCTGTGCGATGATTATACCACATTTCCCTTGACTGAAAAGAGATAGGCACAGCGCAATTTGGTAAAAAGTACAACAGAATATGAATTCTGAAAAATAAAAAGCGGAGAAGACGCCATGGGAGCACAATGATGGAAGGGAAACGCCCTCCGCCCCTCGGTAAAATGACGGCTTTTGGACTTGCGTTTTGTAGAGGTGTGAGATATAATGGGTGAGAGTGGGTATTGGCGCAATTTTTTTATCGGCAAAAATGCAACGGAATATAAATTCTGTTAAAAACCTGCCGCTCTTTTGCCGTTGGCGCCGGACTGGGAACAAGGCGGAAAAACGCGAAGGTGAGGAAAAAGCCCGTGACCGAACAAAAGCTGCTGACGATCTCTGTGGCGGCCTACAATGGCGCCGATACGCTGGCGAAAGCGCTTGAAAGCTGCCTTGTGGAGAAAAAGCTGAACGAACTGGAGGTATTGGTGGTGGACGACGGCTCCACCGACAACACAGCGGCCATTGCCCGGCAGTATGTGCGGGACTACCCCGGCGTATTCCGCCTGATCCAAAAAGAAAACGGCGGATACGGCACCACCATCAATCGGACGATCACAGAAGCGAAAGGGAAATATTACCGTACGTTGGACTGCGACGATTGGTTCAGCCGCCCGGCGCTGCAGGCGCTTCTGGACGAACTGCAGGGCTGCGGGGCGGACGCGGTGGTCACCAATTACCAGACCGTATGCGGCGGCACGGTGCAGAAAAAGTACAGTGTCTGCGATGGCTTTGCGCGGGGGAGCTTGTATGAAAGCGGCAGCTTTGAAGAATTCCCCAGCATGGAGATGCACGCGTTGACCTTCCGCACAGAGGTGCTGCGCCGTGCGGGCATCGACCTGCCGGCACACTGCAACTACACCGATATGCTGTACACCTTCTGCGCTATGACGGAGGTGCGGACGGTGGCCTTCTGCCCAGTGACCCTGTACAACTACCTCCTGGGCCGCGACGGCCAAAGCGTCAGC
>CAZIVF010000036.1:0-15727 GCA_964542725.1 uncultured Subdoligranulum sp.
ATTTCAAAAATCAGAAAAAATGTCTTGACAAACTGCTCCCCGGGGCAACGGCTACCGGGCTAAGACAAGGCTTGCCAAGTTCTTCAACCTCCCGGAGCTGATGGCCGCCTTTAAGCAGATGGCCGACATCATTCAGACGGCGGATATGCTGCAACTCTCGGTTCCCAAAGCCAACTTCCACACGGAGGTCAGCGACGTCCTCTGCCCCTACAACGTCCCCCGCAGCGTGATAGGGGAGGATGGGGAGGTCGACTCCTACCCGGCGCGCGGATGGTACGGCTGGCTGGCGGACGGCTGGCTCTGCATCAAGGAGACCGCCTACGACGAGACTGCCGGTCTGGCCCAGGGCTACGCCTGCAATGTGGAGACGGGGGAGGTGCGGCCCGGCTTTGCGCAGTGGGGCGGCCTACAAAATTTACAATTTTGCAAAAAGGCTCCGGCGGCAGTTCTTGCCGTGCCGGAGCTTTTGTGGTATACTAATACGGTTATCATAGGGGAGGTGTAGGGCAGTGCGTGTGATGGGCATCGATCCCGGCTACGCCATCGTGGGCTGGGGCGTGGTGGAATATGCGGGGAACCGGTTTGCGCCGGTGGGCTACGGCGCGATCCTGACCGAGAAGGACACCCCCTTTGAGAACCGCTTGGCCGAGATTTATGACGGCATGCTGGATATCTGCCGCCGCTACCGGCCGGAAGCCCTCTCCATCGAGAAACTCTACTACCAGCACAACCAGACCACCGTGATCGGCGTGGCCGAGGCGCGGGGGGTGATCCTGCTGGCGGCGGCCCAGTGCGGCGTGCCGATCTATGAGTACACCCCCATGCAGGTCAAGCAGGCCATCACCGGCTACGGCAAGGCGGTCAAAAAGCAGATGCAGGAGATGACCCGCATCCTGCTCCATCTGGATGCCATCCCCAAGCCGGACGATACCGCCGACGCGCTGGGGATGGCCATCGCCCACTGCCACTGCGCACGCAGCCAGCTGAGCCGCCTGCGCTGACCGCCGCTTACAAGGGGAGGAAGAACGCCAATGATCTACTGCCTGACAGGGAAACTCCTAAAAAAGGGCCTGGACTCCGTCGTCATCAGCTGCGCGGGGGTGGGCTATCTGGTGCAGATCCCCGCCACCACCGTCGAGGCGCTGCCCGCGCCGGGGCAGGAGGGGACTGTCTACACCATCATGAATGTGACCGAGAACGATGTCTCGCTCTACGGTTTTGCCACCGAGGAACAGCGGGATTGCTTTAAGATGCTCACCGCCGTCAGCGGGGTCGGCCCCAAGGCGGGGCTGGCTATCCTCTCGGTCATGACGCCGGAAAAAATCGCCTTGGCGGCCTCCTCGGGGGATCACAAGGCGTTCACCAAGGCCAGCGGCGTGGGGCCGAAGCTGGCCCAGCGGATCGCCCTGGAACTGAAGGACAAGGTCGGCAAGGGGCTGGCCGCCGGGATCGGCTTCAGCAGCGGCGCGGGGGCGCCTGCCCCCGCCAGCGCCCCCGCCCAGGCGGTGGCGGCGCTGGTCAGCCTGGGCTACAGCCCCTCCGACGCGGCGGCCGCCGTGGCCCGCGTGGACGAGACGCTGCCGGTGCAGGATATCATCAAGGTGGCGCTGCGCAGCCTGGCACGGGTATGAATCTGCGCGCCGACCTTTTACCATTTTACACTACCGTAACGCTGGGAGGGCAACGACTTGAATCAGGAATATACGGTGGACCCGTCGCGGCTGGTCAGCCCTGACATGACCCCCGCCGACACCGAGGAGATCAGCCTGCGCCCCAAGACGCTGGACGACTATGTGGGGCAGGATAAAGCAAAAAACAATCTGCGCATCTATCTGCGCGCCGCCCAGCAGCGGGGGGAACCGATGGATCATATTCTGCTGTACGGCCCGCCCGGCCTGGGCAAGACCACCCTGGCGGGCATTGTGGCGCAGGAGATGGGGGTGCAGATCCGCATCACCTCCGGCCCCGCCATCGAGAAGCCCGGCGATCTGGCCGCCCTGCTGACCAACCTGCAGGAGGGGGACATCCTCTTTATTGACGAGATACACCGCCTCTCCCGCCAGGTGGAGGAGGTACTCTACCCGGCGCTGGAGGATTACGCGCTGGATATTATGATCGGCAAAGGCCCTTCGGCCCAGAGCATCCGCATCAACCTGCCCCGGTTCACCCTGGTGGGGGCCACCACCCGCGCGGGGCAGCTTACCGGCCCGCTGCGGGACCGTTTCGGCATCCTGCTCAAGCTGGAACCCTACAGCCCCGACGAACTGGCCAGCATCATCACCCGCAGCGCGGGCATCCTGGGCATCCCCACCACCCGGGGCGGCGCGCTGGAACTGGCCAAGTGCGCCCGGGGGACCCCCCGCATCGCCAACCGGCTGCTCAAGCGGGTGCGGGATTTCGCCACCGTCCAGGGGGACGGCACCATCGACGCCGGGACCGCCGTGGCCGCCCGCCGCCAGATGGACATTGACGAGCTGGGCCTGGACGAACTGGACCGCAGCCTGCTGCGTGCCGTCATTGAACTGTACGGCGGCGGCCCGGTGGGGCTGGACACGTTGGCCGCCGTGCTGGGGGAGGAGAGCGTCACCCTGGAGGACGTCTGCGAGCCCTACCTGATGCAGCTGGGCTTTTTGACCCGCACCCCCCGGGGCCGCTGCGTCACCCGGCTGGCCTACGAGCATCTGCATATGGCGGTGCCTCGCCGCTTTGCCGACGACGAGGACGACGGCCAGCAGCGGATGTACTGAGGGAAGCTCCGAACCAAGCCCCGTCCCGCCAAAAAACGATTTGCCCCCGGCAAAGAAGGAAAGGAACATCCCGCTATGCGTCCAGCCGACACCTGGCAAGACTATGAATTGATCGACGCGACCAACCATAACCGGCTGGAGCGCTGGGGCAAGACCCTGCTGATCCGCCCCGACCCCCAGGTCATCTGGAAGAACGGGCAGGCCAGCCCGCTGTGGGCGCGGGCCGACGCCACCTACCACCGCTCCGTCAAGGGCGGCGGCCAGTGGCAGACTCACAGGCCGCTGCCTCCCCGCTGGAAGATTCGCTGGCAAGAGCTGACCCTCATCGTCAGCCCCACCGGCTTCAAGCACACCGGCGTCTTCCCCGAGCAGGCGGTGAACTGGGCCTGGTACCGGCAAAAAATCGGCGGCGCGGGCCGTCCAATCCGGGTGCTGAATCTCTTCGGTTATACCGGCGGGGCCACGCTGGCCTGCCTGGCAGCGGGCGCCGCCGTCACCCATGTGGATGCCAGCAAGGGCATGGTGGCCTGGGCGCGGGAGAACGCCGCCGCCAGCGGCCTGGCGGACCGCCCCTGCCGCTGGATCGTGGACGACTGCGCCAAATTCGTCCAGCGGGAGATCCGCCGGGGCAGCCGGTACGACGCCGTGATCATGGACCCGCCCAGCTACGGGCGCGGCCCCGGCGGCGAGATCTGGAAGCTGGAGGATAACGTCTACGACCTGATCACCCTGGCGGCCCAGGTCCTCGGCGATACGCCGCTGTTTTTTGTTGTCAACTCCTACACCGAGGGCCTAAGCCCGGCGGTGATGGAATACATTCTCAAGACCACCCTCCGCCCCGCCGTGGGCGGCGCTACCTGGTGCGATGAGATCGGCCTGCCGGTCTCTGCCACCGGCGGCGTGGTCCCCTGCGGCGCCACCGCCCTCTGGGAAAACTGACGGCGGCCGGGGCGAAGACCGCCCCGCAGAAAGCCGGAACGAGGTAGTACAAAATGGAAAAACCTATGATTCGCGTACAAAACGTAAAATTCCGCTATGACCCGGAGCAGCCCAAATACGCGTTGGACGGGGTAAGCATGGAGGTGCGCCGGGGTGAGTTCGTCGCGGTGCTGGGCGCCAACGGCTGCGGCAAATCCACCCTGGCCAAGCACTTCAACGCTATTCTGCTGCCCGAGGCCGGCACCGTCCTGGTGGAGGATATGGACACCCGCAGCGAGGAGCATCTCTACGATGTGCGCCAGAAGGTGGGGATGGTCTTCCAAAACCCCGACAACCAGATCGTCGCCACCATTGTGGAGGAGGACGTGGCCTTCGCGCTGGAAAACCTCGGCGTGCCCACTGGAGAAATCCGCAGCCGCATCGATGACGCCATGCGGCTGGCCGGCATTTGGGAAAAGCGGAAGAGCGCACCCCACAAACTGTCCGGCGGCCAGAAGCAGCGGGTGGCCATCGCGGGGGTCATCGCCATGAGGCCGGACTGCCTTGTGCTGGACGAGGCCACCGCCATGCTGGACCCCCGGGGCCGCGCCGCCGTGATGCAGACCATCCGGGAACTGCGGGCGGCGGGCATCTCCATCGTGGCGATCACCCACTATATGGAGGAGGCCGCCCAGGCCGACCGGGTGCTGGTGATGAGCCGGGGCCGCATCGTCATGGAGGGAACGCCGGAGCAGGTGTTCAGCCAGACCGGGCGGCTGCACAGCTACCATCTGGATGTTCCTCAGGCCGCCGAACTGCGGGATGAACTGGTCAAGGCCGGCATCCCGATGCCCGCCAACGTCATCACCCCCGACGCCTGCGCCGAAGCGCTGTACCAACTATTGAGATAGCCGCTCCCCGGCGGCCGGCTCCGCCTTCCGGGCGCCGTTCGCAGCGTCGCCCGCGCCCGCCTCCCAACTTTTTACCGCTTCTACCGTGCCGGAACGGCACCCCGCAGGGGGCTGTATCCGGACAGAAAGGAAAAAACCGTGTCAGAAATCATCAAAGTGGAACATCTGCGTTATGTGTACAACCCCGGTATGCCGGACGCCACCGCCGCGCTGGACGATGTCTCCTTCTCCATCGAGGAGGGGGACTTTGTGGGCGTGATGGGTTCCACCGGCAGCGGAAAATCCACCCTTATCAGCCATTTTAACGGCCTGAACAAACCCACTGCGGGCAAGATCTATGTGGATGGCCGGGATATGTGGGCCAAGGGGGAAAACCTGCGGGACTTCCGCTTCCTGGTCGGCCTGGTGATGCAGTACCCCGAATACCAGCTGTTTGAGGAGACCTGCGCCAAGGATATCGGCTACGGCCCCAAAAACATGGGCTTGAGCGACGCCGAGATCGCCGTCCGCGTCAAGGAGGCGGCGTCCTTCGTGGGCCTCTCCGACGAGCTGCTGGGAAAAAGCCCCTTTGAACTGTCCGGCGGGCAGAAGCGCCGGGTGGCCATCGCCGGCGTGATGGCGATGCACCCCCGCGTGCTGGTGCTGGACGAACCTGCCGCCGGGCTGGACCCCGAAGGGCGGGATACCATCCTGGGCCAGATCCAGGACTACCATCAGAAAACCGGCATCACGGTGGTGCTGGTCAGCCACTCTATGGAGGATATCGCCCGGTACGCCAATCGTGTGCTGGTGATGGACAAGGCGAAGATCGCCATGTACGATACCGTCGAGAAGGTCTTTGCCCGCGCGCCGGAACTGCTGGAACTGGGGCTCTCGGTGCCGCAGGTCACGCAGATCTTCCTCAAACTGCGGGAGATGGGGCTGGATATCCCCACCGACGTCTACACCATGCCCTATGCGGTCAAGACCATCCGCAAGGCCCTGGCGGCCAAGCAGGGAAAGGGGGCGGTGTAAATGCTGCGGGATATCACCATCGGCCAGCACTACCCCGGCAATTCGGTGCTGCACCGCTGCGACCCCCGCCTCAAACTGGTGGGGACCATCGCCTATATTGTGGCGCTGTTCGTCGCATCCAACCCGCTGGGGATCGCCCTCTCTCTGGCGCTGCTGACCTTTCTCTACGCGGTGGCCAGGATCCCCTTCAAGATGATCCTCAAAAGCCTCAAGCCCATCGTTCCCATCATCCTCTTCACGGCGGTGCTCAATCTCTTCTTCATGAAGGGGGCGGGGGAGCCGCTCTTCCGGCTGGCTTTCCTGACCGTCTATGCCGAGGGGGTGCGCTACGCCATTCTGCTGGCGGTGCGCGTTGTCGCTCTCATCGCCGGAACCAGTCTGCTGACCTACACCACCAGCCCCATCGTCCTCACCGACGCCATCGAGAATCTGCTCCGCCCGCTGGCGAAGTTGCACTTCCCGGTGCATGAATTGGCGATGATGATGACCATTGCGCTGCGGTTTATCCCCACCCTCATCGATGAGACCGAGAAGATCATGAACGCCCAGAAAGCCCGCGGCGCCATGCTGGACAGCGGCAAGTTTGTGGAACGCATCAAGGCGCTGGTACCCATCCTGATCCCGCTGTTTATCTCGGCCTTCCGCCGCGCCGATGAACTGGCGATGGCAATGGAGTGCCGCTGCTACCACGGCGGCGAGGGCCGCACCCGGCTGAAGGTGCTGAAATTTACCGCCGAGGACGCCCGCTGCGCGGCGATCTTTGCGCTGCTGCTGGCGGTGATCGTCGCCACCCGCTGGATCGTGCCGGGGCTGTGAGAGAATGATACGAACGTTATAAATGTTATCAATGTTACGAATGTTACCAATTAAGGTGCGGCGTCGCCGCCTTTGAAACGTGCGCCCAGTGGGCGCACCCACAACTTCTCACCCTTAACTTATGAATGTATTGCTTTGGCTTGCCTACAAAGGCACGAATTACGCGGGTTTCCAGGTGCAGCCCAATGCGCCGACGGTCTGCCAGACCCTGCAGGACGCCATGGAGGCGGCGCTGGGCTGCCGGCCCGAGGTAAAGGGTTGCTCCCGCACCGACGCGGGCGTCCATGCGCGGCGTTTCGCGCTCAATTTCCGCTATGATGGGAGCATCCCCCTGGCGCGGCTGCCGCTGGCGCTGAACGCCCACCTCCCGGCGGATATCCGGGTGCTGGAGGCCCAGCCGGTGGCCGAGGACTTCCACGCCCGCTACGCCGCCCACGCCAAGACCTACCGGTATTATCTGCACAACGCCCATATCGACGATCCCTTTACGGCGGATTTCTGCCACCGGATCGCCGCGCCGCTGGACGTGACCGCCATGCAGGCGGCGGCCCGGCGGTTTGTGGGGCGGCATGATTTTTTGGCGCTCTGCGCCTCCGGCTCCGGCGCGGCGGCCCATGGCGATACGGTGCGCACTGTCACCGCCTGCACGGTGGAGCGGTGGGGGGAGCGGATCATCATCACCGTCACCGCCGACGGATACCTATACAATATGGTGCGCATACTGGCGGGGACGCTGGTCCAGGCGGGGCTGGGGAAGCTGGCCCCCGAGGATGTCGATGCCATCCTGCAAAGCCGGGACCGCCGCCTTGCCGGGCCGACCCTGCCCGCCAAGGGACTTTTTTTGGAGGAAGTGCAGTACGCAAGCCTCTGACGCTCCGCGCCCCGGGCAAAATGGAAACGGTATGAAGGGTATCGGTGGTATCAATGTTATAAATAGTACGAATGTTATCAATTAAGGTGCGGCTTCGCCGCTTTTGAAATTTGCGCCCGGAGGGCGCACCCACAATTTATAACATTTCTATCTTTCATAACATTCATAACACTCAAAATGTGCGCCCTCCGGGTGCGCCCCCAACTCCTAACTTCAACGAAAGGTGGTGTACGCCATGGCCCGCAGTGAAAGCGAACGGGAACGCCGTCAGCGCCGCCAGCGGATGCTGGCCCGGGAACAGGGGACCATGCCGGGCAGCGTACCCGGCACCACCGGCAACATCGGTTTGCAGATGCCCCAAAAGGTCCGGCGGCACCCCGCGGCGGCGCCGCCTGCCTCCGCCTCCAACCTCAAATCTATCAGCCCGCTGATCCGCCGCCGCCAGCGGCGGCGGCGCGCCCTGCTGGGGGCCGCCGTGGTCATCGCCGCAGCGGTGGTGGCCTGGCTCACCGGGGCGCTCTCCACCTCCATCGCGTTGCTGGGCGATGTGGCGGACTCGGTCACGCTCTATCTGGATCGCTCGGGCGGCGGCTGGCCGGTGAACACCGGCATCAACACCCCCCTGCAGATCGAGGCGCTGGCCGGCGGCTTTGTGGAGATGGACGCCGAGGATGTGGTCGTCTACTCCGCCTACGGCAACAAGGTGCGGTCCATCCAGCCCGGCTATGCCCGCCCCACCCTGGCGGTGGGCAACACCCGCTTTGTGGTCTACAACCGCGCTGGGAACGAACTGCGGGTGGAAAGCCGCACCCGCACCCTCTACACATCCGCCTTTGAGGAGTCGATCCTGCTGTGCGCCATGTCCAACAACGGCACCCTGGCCGTCGTCACAGAGTCCAGCCGCTACGCCGCCGAACTGACTGTCTACGATCCGGCTTTCCGTGAACTGCTGACCTGGCAGATGACTCAGACCGAAGGAACCCCCATCGCGGTGCGCTTCGCGCCGGATAACCGCCGCTTTGCGGTGGGGACGCTGGCGGCCCGGAACGGCCAGCTTTCCGCCGCCGTCTGCCTGATGGATCTGAACGGGGAGGGGAGCGATACCGTCTACACCGCCACCACCGGCAGTATGCTGCTGCGGCTGCAATGGCTGTCCTCCAGCCGGCTGCTGGCTGTTTTCGACAATTACATCGCAATCCTGGACGCCGCCTCGATGACCGAAACCGCCCGCTATGATATCGGCGGCGGCACGCTGCAGAGCGTCTCGGTGGGCGGACAGCAGACCGCCCTGCTGGTGAACGTGCGGGGCGGCAACACGCTGGTCACGCTGAGCGAATCGCTGGTTCCCCTGGCGGAGATCCCCGCCGGGCAGGCCACCGGCATCACCGCCGCCGAGACGGGGGTCTACCTGCTGGGCGCGGACCGGGTGCAGTTTTACGGCTTTGACGGCGTGCAGAAGTGGGAAAAGCTGTTCGATACCAGCCCCCTGGCGGTGCTGGCGGCCGACAAAACCCTGGTGTTTACCAGTACAAACGCGGAGGTCCTGGAGGAACCCTGAAGGACCCCATGAGGTGAACGTCCCATGCAATTTTCTTACGGTGTTGTGTACGATCTGATCTTTCTTGCCATTCTGGTGTTCAACGCCCTCGCCGGGTGCAAAAAGGGGTTTCTGGCCAGGTTGTCCGGTCTGGTGGGGGCGGTGTTCGGCCTTTTCGGCGCGATGTACATTGCCCAGCAGGCGGGGGCCTGGTTTTACCAGGAGGCGCTTGGCAGCGCCATCGCCCGCCAGGTGGAAGTGGCGCTGGAGGAGGCGGGCGGCGATCTGACCGTCGCCGTCGAAGGGCTGACCTTCCTGCCCGCCACCCTGCGCCTGCAGATGGGCGGCCTACTGGGCCAAACCGCAGAGACTCTGCCCGCCCAGGTGGTGGCGATGCTCCAGCCGCTGCTGCTGCCGTTGATCCAGGCGGTTCTCTTCATAGCGGTTTGGCTGGTCATCCGGCTGGTGTTCCATCTGGTGGGCAAGCTGCTGCAGGGGGTCAATCATGTGCCGCTGGTGGGCGGGCTGAACAAGGCCCTTGGCCTGGTGATGGGCCTGGTCATCGGCGCGCTGGACTGCTGGCTGCTCAGCCTGGTGCTGTGGGTGGGGACCACCCTCTCCCAGGGGCAGTGGGCCTTTTTGGGGCGGGGCGCACTGACCCAGAGCTTTGCCTACAACTTCCTGGCACATTTTAACCCGTTTTTGACATACTATTAAAAGACCCGGCGAACTGCGGGAAATCGAAAAAATAAACAATCTATAAACAATTCTCTGCTTTTCTTGCAAATCCTGCACGGAAGGCGGATAATAGCGATAGATATTAGGCAGCCATGTCCTGTCGGGCGGCCTTTGGCGGGGAAGCCGGACTTCCCCCGCCGCGGGCCGCCTGCGGTGCGCCGCTTTTTATAGAGAGGTGAATGTTATGCTTTGTGTCCGCTGCAAAAAGCGCATGGCGGTCGTCTTCGTCCAGCGCATTGACAACGGAAAACCCATCCAGGAGGGCTACTGCCTGACCTGCGCCAAGGAAATGCACATCAAGCCGGTGGACGATCTGATGCGCAAGTTCGGCATGTCTGACCAGGATCTGGTGAGTATGGAGGAACGGATGAGCAGCTTCCTGCAGGAGGCTGCCCAATCCGACGAATTGGCCGAGGGGGAGGACCCGCCCGCCGAGCAGGAGGATTTTACCCCCGGCGGCAGCCCCACTTTCCCCTTCGGCTTCGGCGCCCGCATCGAGGAGAAAAAGCAGGAGAAGGAGAAGAACGGCAAAAAGCCCCGCCGCAAATTCCTGGACACCTACTGCGAGAACCTGACCCAGAAGGCCAAGGATGGCAAGTTGGACCGCATCATCGGCCGCGACCGTGAGATCTACCGCACCATCCAGATTCTCTGCCGCCGCCAGAAGAACAACCCCTGCCTGATCGGCGAGGCCGGCGTGGGCAAGACCGCCATCGCGGAGGGCATCGCCCAGCGCATTGCCGAGGGCAAGGTGCCGGCCCGCCTGCAGGATAAGGAGATCTGTCTGCTGGATATGACCGCCCTCATCGCCGGCACCCAGTTCCGCGGCCAGTTTGAGCAGCGGGTCAAGGGCCTGATCGGCGAGGTGAAGGCCGCCGGCAATGTGATCCTCTTTATCGACGAGATCCACTCCATCGTGGGCGCCGGCGATTCGGACGGCGCGATGAACGCCGCCAACATCATGAAGCCCGCCCTCTCCCGCGGGCAGGTGCAGGTCATCGGCGCCACCACCTTCACCGAGTACCGCAAATATATCGAGAAGGATTCCGCCCTGGAACGCCGCTTCCAGCCCGTCAAGGTGGAGGAACCCTCCCTCAGCGATACCATTGAGGTCATCAAGGGCGTCCGCGTCTATTACGAGAAACACCACTGCGTCCGCGTGCCGGACGCCGTCGTCGCCATGGTGGTGAATCTATCGGAGCGGTATATCACCGACCGGTTCCTGCCGGATAAGGCCATCGACCTGCTGGACGAGTCCTGCGCCTGCTGCAACCTTCGCCACCCGGAGATCACCGAGTTCTTCACGCTGCAAAAGCAGATCGCCGACCTGGAAGCCCAGGAGCAGGCCCTGGAAAACCCCGAGGAGGAGAGCGGCGACACCGCCATCGACTACGAGGCGCTGGCCAAGGTCAAGACCGAGCTGGCCCAAAAGAGGGAGAAGCTGCCCGCCCTGGAACTGCGCGTGGCGGATATCCAGGTGACGATGGACGACGTGGCCCAGGTGGTGGAACTGTGGACCGGCATCCCCGCCGTCAAGATTAAGGAGAGCGAGTACGGCCGCCTGCTGGGGCTGGAGGATGCCCTCAAGGCCCACATCATCGGCCAGGACGAGGCCGTGCGCAGCGTGGCTCAGGCCGTCAAGCGGGCGCGGGCCGATCTGTCGGGCCGACACCGCCCGGCCAGCTTCATCTTCGTCGGCCCCACCGGCGTGGGCAAGACCGAGCTGGTCAAGCAGCTGGCCAACCAGCTGTTCGATACCGTCGACCCGCTGATCTCCATCGATATGAGCGAATATATGGAGAAGTACGCCGTCTCCCGCCTGATCGGCTCGCCGCCGGGCTATGTGGGCTACGACGAGGCGGGCCAGCTGACCGAGAAGATCCGCCGCCACCCCTACAGCGTGGTGCTCTTTGACGAGATCGAGAAGGCGCACCCCGACGTGATGAACATCTTGCTGCAAATTCTTGACGAGGGCAAGATCAACGACGCCCAGGGCCGCACGGTGGACTTCTCCAACACCGTCATCTGCATGACCTCCAACGCCGGTTCCACCGATTCCGCCGGCGTGACCGGCTTTGGCAAGAGCGCCGAGCAGGCCAGCGGAGAGAAGAGCCTCAAGGCGCTGCGGGAGTTCCTGCGGCCTGAGTTTCTGGGCCGTGTGGACGAGGTCATCACCTTCCGCCCCCTGGATGAGACCGATCTGGAGCGCATCGCCGCCCTGATGCTGGACGAATACAAGCCCGGCATGGAGGCCCGCGGCATCACCCTGACCTACACGCCGGAGGCGCTGGCGGCCATTGTGGCCGAGAGCAAGACCCAATTCGGCGCGCGGGAACTGCGTCGCACCATCCGCAAGGCGGTGGAGGATCCGGTGGCCGAGGCGCTGGTGGAAGGCCGCCTGGGCGGCGGCGAACACACCGTCGCCCTGACCGCCCGCGACGGTAAGCCGGAGCTGATCCTGTGAGGCGGGCCGCCGCGCTGGCGCTGGCCTGCTGCCTGCTGACCGGCTGCGCTGTCCGCGCCGCCCGTCTGCCTGCCGAGGCGTCCATCCCCCATCTGGACAATGCGCCCACCCCCACCCCGCAGCCTGGCGGCGATGGGGGCGGGGAGGGCGGCTTCTGGCTGCCCGATGAGCCGGCGGCCATCCCCGACGAGGAAGCCCTGCTGTACGGCAGCGTGGGCCTGCCGTCCGAGCCGACCATCCTGGTCAGCGTCTACCTGGACGAGGCCGGGGGCCGCACCTGGGACGAGAAGGGCATGGCCGAGACCCGCGCCCATCTGGCGGTGGCCGCCGAGTGGCTGCAGGAGCAGATGGCCGCCTATGGAACGGAGCTCACCCTGTACTATGACGACGGCGGCGGGGCGCTTTCGGTGCGGCAGACGGTGGAGCACATTTTCAACGGCGACGATGAGGGCGAGGAGTTCCACCTGGAACTGGACGAACTGTGCGACGCGCTGGATACCGACGATCTCCGCCAAGCCTACGGCACGGACCGGGTGGGCTTCCTCTTCTTCCTGCCCGCGCCCGGCGTATCCTACACGCTGCCCCATTACATGGAGGATGGCAGCTGGTATTACCACGAATACTGCATGCTGTACCGCTATGACGCCTATTCCGACGAGGGAACGCCGGAATCCCCGGCGGTCTACGCCCACGAGATCCTGCATCTGTACGGCGCGCCGGACCTGTATGAGGATTCGGCGGATTACTATGTGAGCGATGAACTGGTGGAGTATGTTTATGCGCAGTGGCCCGACGCCATCATGCAGTATACCTACAATGACGACGGCGGCATCGACTATGACCGGATCGGCAAGATCCTCTGCCCGCTGACCGCCTACCGCCTCGGTCTCTGCGATACCTTTGAGGGGATAGAACGGTTCCCCGAGGTGACGGAGCTGCCCCCCGGCGCCTTTGCCGACGGACCGTCGGCGGCGTCGGCCACCCTGGCAGGCGCCGGCGGCATCGCGGTATAGAGGCCGAAGATACCTGCCTTCCGGCAACCCAAAGGAGCTGCCTATGAACCCCAATGATGCCTACCCGCTGCGGGTGGAGGCGATGCTGGCCGCCGCGGCCAGCGAATGGCGCACCGAGGAATTCCTGCCGGACTGCCAGTGCGAGGCATGGCAGTTGGTCTATGTGCGCGGCGGCGCGGTGGAGGAACGGTGCGATGAGCGCCGCGTCCTGCTGCGGCAGGGCGGGATCCTGTTCCACCAGCCCGAGGAAACCTACGCCATGCGGGTGGCGGGGGAAATCCCGCCTGAGGTTCTGCGCATTGAGTTCCTCTGCACCAGCGCGGCGATGGACGCCTTCCGGGAGCGGGTGTTCCACGCCGAACCGCCCGAGCAGGTGGTCCTTGACCTTTTGTATGAGACCGTCGACCAGGTTTTTCAGCCGCCGGAGGAGCACGGCGAACTGCCCACCCTGCGGGAGGACCTGGCTTTCGGCGCGGTGCAGCAGCTGACCCTCTACCTGGAGCACGCGCTGCTGCTGCTGGGCCGCCGCATCGGGCGCGCCCGCAAACCCAGCGCCCGCGTCCTGCGGGAGCGCCGCCACCAGGCTCTTGTCACCGGTGCGCGGGCCTATTTCAGCCAGAACCTCACCCGGGAGGTGCGGCTGGACGAGGTATGCGCCGCCTGCAGCTGCTCCCGCCAGCAGCTGCAGCAGGCTTTCCGCGCCCGCACCCGCAAGGGGCCGATGGAGGTGTTTTCTGAGATGCGCCTGGCCTACGCGGCCCAGCTGCTGGGCCGCGGCGCCACCCCCGGCGAGACGGCCCGCCAGCTGGGCTACTGCTCCGGCGCGTATTTCAGCCAGCGGTTCAAGGAAGCCTACGGCGCCGCCCCCAGCGAGTACCGGCGCCGCCAGCAGGGCCTGCCCGCCCGCCGCCAGGTGAGGCGGCAACAAAAACACAAAGACGCTACGGAAACATCCATTCCAGATAAAGGCGAAAAGTGATATTATGCTGTTGCAGACACGGGATTTTGCAAAAGATCCCGTGCAACAAAATAGCATGAAAAGGAGAAATGTGTTATGGCAATTCTGGTGAGCGGTGGCGCCGGCTATATCGGCAGCCACACTTGCGTGGAACTCCTGGCCGCCGGGTACGACATTGTTGTGGCCGACAACTACTACAACTCTTGCCCCGAGGCGCTGGCCCGCGTGCGCCAGATCTCCGGCAAGGACTTCCGCTTTGTCGAGGCTGATATGACCGACAAGGATGCCGTCGAGGCGATCTTTGCCGCCAACCCGGATATCGACTGCGTGATCCAGTTCGCCGCCTACAAGGCTGTGGGCGAGAGCGTCTCCAAGCCCATCGAGTATTACTCCAACAACCTGGGCTGCACGCTGAACATCCTGGATGTTATGCGCCGCCACGGCTGCCATAACTTCATCTTCTCCTCCTCTGCTACCGTCTACGGCGACCCCGCCAGCGTGCCGATCCGGGAGGATTTCCCCGTGGGCGGCACCACCAACCCCTACGGCACCACCAAGGCCTTCACCGAGCGCATCCTCACCGACTGCTGCACCGCCGACCCTGAACTGAATGTCGCCCTGCTGCGCTACTTCAACCCCATCGGCGCCCATCCCTCCGGCCTGATCGGGGAGGATCCCAACGGCATCCCCAACAACCTGGTGCCTTACATCGCCAAGGTGGCCGTCGGCAAGCTGGAAAAGGTCCATGTCTTCGGTGACGATTATCCCACCCCCGACGGCACCGGCGTGCGGGATTACATCCACGTTGTCGACCTGGCCCGCGGCCATGTGGCTGCCATCAAGAAGCTGGATCAGAAGCCCGGCCTTTTCATCTGCAACCTGGGTACCGGTCACGGCTACAGCGTGCTGGACGTCATCAAGGCGTTCAGCAAAGCCTGCGGCCAGGAACTGCCCTACGTCATCGATCCCCGCCGCCCCGGCGATATTGCCGAGTGCTGGTGCGACCCCGCCAAGGCCAAGAATGAGCTGGGCTGGGTGGCTGAGTACGGCATCGAGGAGATGTGCCGCGACAGCTGGAACTGGCAGAGCCATAACCCTGACGGCTACAAGTCGGTCTGATTTTGCCTCTCTGCGGCGCTTCGGCGCCGCTTTTTTTTGCACCCGCAATCTGAAATTTGCAGCTTTTTCCCCAAACGCAACATCGAATTGGTGGTGTTGACACCCTGCTCCCGGTACACTGGGGGCGTAACTTTGAGGAACCTCTGAACAAATCCCGCCCTGCGGGCTTGGCACACCGCCTGATTCAGCGCTTCCTCAGCCAAAGAAAGGGGCAATACCATATGAATGAACATCAGGAGACCGCTATGAACAATACCGCCTTTGCCGCCAACCTGGCGCTGCTGCGCAGGGAGCGGGGCGAACCGCTGACGGGGGCGCTGTTTATGCTGCTGGTGACGGTGGCGGCGGTGATCCTGGTGTGGGGCGGCCTGCAGCATGGCAAATACACCAACCCGGATGAGCAGCGCCGTCTGCGGGACGATGCGGACTACGCCCGGCGGGAAGGGCTGATGGGCCGCGCCATGGCGGTGCTGTGGCTGCTGGTGGTGATGGTCTTCCTGCTGTGGGGATTCCTGGGGGATGCCTGGCACATCAACTGGGTGGTTTTCATCGCCGGCGGGCTTCTCTCCGCCGTGATCTCCGTCCTGCTGGAGCGCAAGGAGCGGTGACAAAAGGCCGGGG
>CAZIVF010000036.1:15827-18592 GCA_964542725.1 uncultured Subdoligranulum sp.
GGACCGGTCACAAGCCCCCTGCCGCGCTGCGCTCCGGCGGGAAAGCGCCCGCCGGGGCGTTCTACAGATAGACCTTTTCGTCCTCCCGGGCGACCCGGTCCGGCACGGGGGTCATGGGTGCGGCGGCGGCGCGCCAGGCGGCGGGGGTCAGGCCGGTCTCCCGCTTGAACACCCGGCAAAGGTAGTTCGCGCCGGAAAAACCGCACAGCCCGGCGATGGTCTCCAGCGTGTACTCCCTCTCCAGCAGCAGCCGCTTGGCGGCCTCAATGCGGGTGTGGGTCAGGTATTTGCCGGGGGATATCCCCAGTTCGGCGCTGAACACCCGCACCAGATGGCTTTTGCTCACGCCCAGCTGCTCGCTCAGCTCCTCCACGCCGTACAGTTCCATATAGTTGTCCCGGATCGCCGCCAGCGCCGCCGCCACCAGCGGCGGCGGCTGGTGTACCGCCTCGTCCGCGTGGGCCAGCGCGCACAGCAGGGCGTAGGGCAGGCGGGGATCGCCGTCGCCGCCGCAGAGCAGTGCCAGCAGGTCGGCCGCGCCGGGGCAGGCCGAGCCGCCGGCAAAGTGGGCGGGGCCGAGCACCCGCAGCAGATCGGCGGCGCACAGGCCGGTGAGCCGCGCCGCCAGGAGGTGGCAGCTGGGCTGGGGGATCAGCACCAGGGGGGAGGCCCCCAGCAGGATATCCCCGCTGCGGCCTGGCTGTTCCCCCAGCAGACAGGTCCCGCTGGAAAGCACCCCCACCCAAAGCCCCGGCCCCTCCAGAAGGAGCGGCTCGCCGCCCTGCAGCTCGGCGGTTTCTGCCATGGCGGCGTACTGGTTACAAAAAAATATCAATTTCTGCCTCCGCATATCAATAAAATGCTATTTCTTTTTCTATCATAACCTGATATTATAGTTTTGTCAACAAGATACGCCCAAACGGCGCATCAATAAATTACAATTGGGAGGGTTTCACCATGGCAAGTATCAGCTGCCGTCATATCTACAAGATTTACCCCGGCAACGTCACCGCCGTCAGCGACTTCAACCTGGAGATCGAGGATAAGGAATTCGTCGTCTTCGTCGGTCCTTCCGGCTGCGGCAAGTCCACCACCCTGCGCATGGTCGCCGGCCTGGAGGAGATCTCCAAGGGCGAAATGTACATCGGCGATCGCCTGATCAACGACGTTCCCCCGAAAGACCGCGACATCGCGATGGTGTTCCAGAACTACGCTCTGTATCCCCACATGACCGTCTACAAGAACATGGCGTTCGGCCTTGAGCTGCGCAAGATGCCCAAGGAAGAGATCGACAAGCGCGTCCGCGAGGCCGCTAAGATCCTGGAGATCGAGCACCTGCTTGATCGTAAGCCGAAGGCTCTGTCCGGTGGTCAGCGCCAGCGTGTTGCCCTGGGCCGCGCCATGGTCCGTAACCCGGCGGTCTTCCTGCTCGACGAGCCTCTGTCCAACCTGGACGCCAAGCTCCGTACCAGCATGCGCACCGAGATCATCAAGCTGCACAAGAAGCTGGCCACCACCTTCATCTACGTTACCCATGACCAGACCGAGGCCATGACCATGGGCGACCGCATTGTCGTTATGAAGGACGGCGTTATCCAGCAGGTCGACACCCCGCAGAACCTGTACGACTACCCCTGCAACGTCTTCGTCGCCGGCTTCATCGGCAGCCCCCAGATGAACTTCATGGACGGCACCCTGATCAAGAACGGTAGCGGCTATGCTGTTGACCTGGCCGGCAGCGTCATCCCTCTGCCCGCCGCCAAGACTGCGGACGGCAAGCTGGAAGCCTACGTCGGCAAGACCCTCAAGGTCGGCATCCGTCCCGAGGACATCGACGACGAGCCGGAGTTCATGGCGAAGCACCCCGATGCCCGTCTGGACACCGAGGTGGAAGTCTCCGAGCTGATGGGCGCTGAGATCTACCTGTACCTGACCTACAAGGGCCAGAACCTGATGGCTCGCGTGTCCCCCACCTCCAAGGCCCGCCGCGGCGATAAGATCACTATCGCCCTGGATACCAACAAGATCCATCTGTTCGATCCCGAGACCGAGCTGACCATCCTGAACTAAGCGAGTACATCTTTAACGGCGGCTCCGCGCAAGGCGGGGCCGCCGTTTGACAAGCAAGAGCAGAGCGGAAGCTCCCTGCGGCTGCGGCCCGGCGGAGCTTCCGGCTGCTATTTAATAAAGGATTGCTATGCGCGTCACCGAACTTCTGCGACCAGAAAGCATTGCCCTGGGGCTTGCATTACAGGGAAAAGAGGCTGCCATCCATGTGTTGGTCGGCCTGATGGCCCATGCCGGGAACCTGAGCGATACCGCCGCTTTTGAGCGGGATGTGCTGGCGCGGGAGGCGGAGGGCTCCACCGACGTGGGCGGCGGCATCTCCATCCCCCACGCCAAGAGCGCCGCCGTGCGCTCGGTGGGGGTGGCGGCGCTGACGCTGGCGGAGGGGATTCCCGCCGGCCAGGGGGGCGCGGTGCGGCTGTTGTTCCTTATTGCCGCGCCGGAAGGGGCCGATAACGCCCATGTGCAGATGCTCTCCCGCCTGGCGATGCTTCTGATGGAGCCGGGATTTGGCGAGAAACTGCTGGCCGCCCCCACGCCGCAGGCTTTTTTGGATGTGGTGGCCGCGCAGGAGAGCGCGGACCAGGCCCGCAGCGATGCGCGGCATCCGCTGCCGCTCCGCACCACCTACAAGCTGCTGGCCGTCACGGCCTGCCCCACCGGCATCGCCCACACCTATATGGCCGCCGAGGCGCTGG
>CAZIVF010000037.1:0-12971 GCA_964542725.1 uncultured Subdoligranulum sp.
CCATGCAGTGGAGCGCCGGACCCAACGCCGGCTTTACCGCCGGTAAACCCTGGCTGACTCCGCCGGGCAACTACCGCCGCATCAACGCGGCGGCGCAGCAGGGCGACGACGGCTCGATCCGGGCGTTTTACAAAGCGCTGATCGCCTGCCGTAAGGCGATGCCGGTGATCGCTGAGGGGCAAATCGAGTTCCTCCACCGGGAAAACGCCGATCTGCTGGCCTACCGCCGCTTTGACAGCCGCAGTGAAGTGACCATCCTGTGCAACCTGACCGCCCATCCCGTGGCGGTGCGCCGCCCGGCGGGCCGGCGCCTGCTGGGCAACTATCCCCCCGCCGAAGGGCCGCTGCGCCCCTATGAATGTCTGGCCGTCGCCGCCGAAAAATGACAAAACGGAAAACGATGTAAAATCTCGCGCATTGCCTTTACAAAATTGCGAAAAACGGGTACAATGAAGATGCCCCACCCCGCAGGGCTGCCCTGCGGGCAGAATTCTTGAAGGAAATGAGGATGCGAAGATGAAGCATAAATTCCTGTGCGCGCTGACCGCCGCAGCGCTCTGCGTAAGTCTGGCCGCCTGCGGTAAGTCCGCGAGCAGCGCCGGCACCACCTACACCCCGCCCGAAGTGGTGACGGAGACCCCGGCCCCCGCTGAGGAAGCCGCCGAGACCCAGGCCCCTTACGAGGCCAACGTCCTCACCGGCGAACCGAAGGGGGACGACTACCCCGAGGGCCAGCGCATCACCGCTGTGATGGTCAACAACATCGTGCAGGCCCGCCCGCAGCGCGGACTCTCCCAGGCGGACATGCTGGTGGAGATCAAGGTCGAGGGCGGCATCACCCGCTTCATGCCTTTGTATGTGGATTACAATAAAATCGGGGAGATCGGCCCTGTCCGCTCCGGCCGCGACCAGTTCTTCCAGCTGATCCTGCCCTGGCAGGCCCTGTATGTCCATGAGGGGCAGTCCGTCGTGATGGAGCAGTACGCCAAGGACTATGATTACGGCGACCTGAACCACAATGTCGTCGGCAGCGCCAAGTACGGCTACCGCGATGAAGCCCGCGCCAACTGGCAGGGCCTTACCCCCGCCAACGGCTTGGCCTATGAGCACACGCTGTACTCCAACAGCGAGATGATCGCCGCCTATATTGCTGATACCGGCGTGGATATGTCCCGCACATACAACTCCACCTTCTTCAACTTTGTGGATTACCGGCAGGAGAATCCCGTCCGCGATCTGGCCAACAGCCCGGACAGCGGCTATTCCGATAAGTACGGCCCGCTGGTCACAGACGGCAATTATGTGGAGATCACCCACAGCCAGACCTACAAGACCCGCTTCTTCTACGATGCCAGCTCCAACAGCTACCGGATGCAGCAGTATTACTCCACCGACGGCTCCTGGCGCGACACGGTGGATGAGGCCAACGGCGAGACGCTGACCTTCCCCAACGTCATCGTGCTCTACACCCAGATCGAGGCCTACCCCGCCTACCAGGAGAAGGATCTGCAGTGTGTCGACTACTCCTGGGGCGGCATCGGCTACTACTGCTACGGCGGTAAGTGCGAGAAGATCTACTGGCAGAAGGGTACCCCCATGGAGGCGTTGCGCCTGTACTACCTGACCGAGGATGGCCAGTGCAGCGATACCTCGCTGGAGGTCAACATCGGCAAGAGCTACCTGGCCGTCACCGATGTGAATTTTGCCGAAAGCTTTGTCGCCAGCGCCCAGGAGGGCTGACCGCCGGGCCGCCGCTGAAAAGCCGGCACCCTGCCTGCGCCGGAACGCCTTCCCCGCTATGCTCCATAGGGCCCGCACATTGTGGCGGGCCCGCTTTGTGATTGGTATCATAAGGCGCCGCCTTCAGAAAAAGCACTTCCCGGCGTTTGTTTTTGAGGCCGGGCCCGTCAAGAGAGGTCCCTTGTCTATGAAATATCTGCAAGCCGCTGCCGTAGCGGTCGCTCTGCTGTTCACACTGACCGCCTGCACTGAGCAGCTGCCCGGCAGCCCGGGCGACCCCACGCCCACCCCCACTGCGTCGCCCACCCCCACGCCCAGCCCCACGCCACAGCCCATCGCCAACCCGCTGACCGGCGTGACGGGGAATTATGCCGAAAAGCGTCCCGTTGCCGTCACCCTGCGCACCGGGGAGGGAACGGCCCCCCTGTGGGGCATTTCCCGCGCCGATGTGCTGGTGCAGGGCGTGACCGAGGGCTACACCGCCGGCATGATGGCGCTCTTTTCCGACCCGGAGGGTGCCGCCAAGATTGGGCCGGTGGGCAGCGGCCGTGATCTGATGCTGCAGATCGCGCTGCCCCTCAACGCGGTGCCGGTCCACATCGGCAAGAACGTCTACGCCTCCAACCTGCTCAATGCACTGACCTACCAGGATCTGGATGGACTGCACATCGGCAAGGCGGCCTTCGCCTTCGACGAGGAGCGCCAGCAGAGCGGCTACCGGGAGGAAAACTGCTGGTACACCACCGCCGATCTGATCCGCGCGGGGCTGGAAACCTACGGAACCTCCCTCACTGGCAGCAACACACCGCTCTTCCGCTTTGGGGAGCGCCCGACGGTGGCCGAGGAGGCCCGCAACGGCACGGAGCTGACGCTGACCTTCTCCTCCAGCGATACGGTCCGCCTTTCTTACGATGCCGGGCAGGGGACGTACCGCCTGCTGGATGTAGACGGCGGGGAGATCCTTGACGGGGACACCGGCTCCGGCGTTTCCTTCCAAAACGTGGTGGTGCTCTACGCATCCAGCGGCATTAAAGACGACGGCTACACCCGCCAGTATGATATGAGCGGCGGCGACGGCCTCTATCTGACCGACGGCGCTTGGCAGGCCATCCGATGGAGCAAAGGGGATGCCACCGCGCCGCTGGCCTTGACCGACACCGACGGCGCGCCGCTGACCGTCAACCCGGGCAGGAGTTACATTGCCCTTTGGGGCGGCTATTACGGCCAGTCGGTGCGCCTCACCGCCGCCGACGGCAGCGAGCAGATCCTGCCGGAAAAGCCCGCCCTGCTGGACAGCGGCGTCCCCGACGATGTGGCTGCCTCCGCCGAGGCGGAATACCAAACCTATCTGGCCGTGATGACGGCCCAAGCCGAACTGGATACGCTGCGCGCCCAGCTGGAGACCTCCCAGATCGACCTGCAGGAAGCTCAGGCCGCCATGGAAGCGGCGCTGGAAACCGCCGATACAGAGGATGACGCGGCGGCGGAGGCGGCCCTGACCGAGGCCCAGGCCATTGTGGATCAGCTGCAGGCCAAGATTGATGAGCGCCAAGCCATCATCGACGCCGCCAATTCCTCGCAGGAGGAATCGCAGGGCAACGCCGAGGGGGACGGATCCGGCGAAGGGGAGGATGCCGGCGAGGAGACTTCCGACGGCGGCGAGACGACGGAACCGGCCGCGGAACCGGCAGAATAAAAAGAACGGAGGCCGCGCCCTTCAGCCTTACCCGGCTGAAGGGCGCGGCCTCTGCGCGCTGAATCCCGCTGAAACCTGGGGCGCTGCCCGCCCGCAAGCTGGCGGCAGGGGGGTACTGCCGCCCCACCGGGAGAGCCGGAACACGGATTCATCCCTCCGCTTCGTCCAGGTACCCTTCCGGCACCACGTCGTAGGCTTCGGCCAAGCGGTCCCGCATCCACATCTCGGCATCCAGACGCACGCTGTACCCGGCGCCGGGATCGGTCATCCAATCCTCGGGGCGGCGCTGAGGCAGGGCGTGCTGCGCCAGCATACTCATAATGACGCCGCCGTGAGTCACGCAGGCAGCCTCCTCGGTGTGGGTGCGCAGCATGTACTCAAACAGCTTCATCAGCATCGCGCCGGTGCGGGCGTAGAAGGCGGCCTGCCCCTCGGCGCCCGCCGGTACGGCCTGGCGCTTTGGATCCATCCAGGCGGCAAAATCCGGGTCTTTCACCAATTCCTCCACCCGGCGGCCCTCAAACCTGCCGAACGCCATCTCCCGCAGATCCTCCAACGCCAGCAGCCTGGCGTTGGGAAAGAGCAGCTCGGCGCTCTGCCGGGCGCGCAGCAAAGGGCTGGTGAACACCAGCGGCACCTCGGGGTAGGGAAAACGAACTTTCAGTTCCTCCAGCTGGGCGCGGCCCTCCGCGCACAGCGGCAGATCGCTGCCGCTGCCAATGTAGCGCCCTTCCAGATTGCCCTGGGTCAGGCCGTGGCGGATCAAATGCAATTTGTAATATTTCAAGAAAGTATTCCTCCCTGCAGGATCGGTCAGGCCCCGCACGGCGGCGGGGATCTTATCCAGCATACCCCATAGCCGCCGGTTTGGCAACGAAAAAAGATTACAATATGGTTACAAAATGCGCCCACCGCCTCAAACTGGGAACTTTTGGACACAATATTTGCGACTGGTCTTTTGCCGAACCACCCACATCTTGGTCAAGAAAAAAACAATGGGGATTTCGCCTAAATTCGGGGCAAAAAACTTGGCGGATTTTGTCTTTACAAAGTGTTTCTTTCAAGCTATAATTTACAACATGTAGAAAAGACCGAGTCAGTAAGGAACGAAGAAGATGGCCATCGAGTTCAATCGCATTATCACGCTGCTGCGGAAGGAGCGGGGCATCACCCAAAAACAGGCGGCGCAGGAGCTTGGCATCAGCCAGGCGCAGCTCTCCCATTACGAGAAAGGCATACGGGAGTGCGGCCTTGCCTTTGTGGTGCAGGTCGCGGATTATTACGGCGTCTCCTGCGATTATCTTTTGGGCCGCAGCGCTGACAGAAACGGCCAGACCATCCAGGTTGCAGATCTGCCCGATACCGGCTCCTCCACCAGCGGCAGCGTCTACCGTGGCAGCGTGCTGGCAACCATGTACAAAAAGCTGATCGAAAACTCGTTGGATATCCTGTATGATAAGCTGGAAGCCTGCCACGATAAAACGGTGGTCACGGCGGTCAGCGTCTACCTGATGGCGGCGGTGTACCGCATGTTCCGCCAGCTGTTTGAGGCTTCGCCCAAGAATGTGTCCAGCATGTTCCGGGTGGGGAACGCTCGCTGGCCGGCCAGCGTCGATGCCCTGATGCAGCTGCAAAACGCCGAGTTGGCGGCGGCCCTCACTGGGGAGGACGGCAACAAGGACGCCCTGGACCCCGCCACTTTGGGGATGAGCACCGAGAGCCTGGCCCGGGATTACCCCCGCCACGCCACCAGCCTGCTCAACCTGATCCGCAACAGTGAGGAGGCCATGCGCAAGCTGCAGGGCGGCTGAGCAAATCGGCCTGCAGATCACACGATACAAGAGAAAGGCCGGGGCAGCGCCGTTAGGCGCCGCCCCGGGTTCGCTTTGCCGCGATGCCTGGGGAAGGGGACGCATCGCCGCCGGAACGGCGGCGGAAGGGCCTTCGGCGGGCCGCGTCACAGCTGACGCAGCGCCTGCAGGCAGGCAGGGCAGACGGCCTTCCCCCGGAACAGCACGGTCTCGGCGCTGACCTCGCCGCAGAAGGAGCAGGCGTCGGCGGCCTTGTATTTGCGCAGAAGGATGGTGTCGCCGTCGGTCAAAATCTCCAGGGGGGTGTCCGGCGTGATGCCATAGGCGCGGCGAAGTTCCTTGGGCAGAACGATGCGCCCCAGAGTGTCGATGCTACGAATGATACCAGTCGAAATCATGTCGATTCTCCAGTCTTTTAACAAAATTTCTCACAAAGTCCCAAATGTAGTGTTTTACTTTAGCGAGAAGCTCAACTTCTTGTAGATATTATACGAGGAACTGCCAAAATTGTCAATAAATGGAAATGGAAACTTTTCGACATGGGTCGACTGTAAAAACGAAGATGCGTCGAAAATAGACGGCATCGCCCAGCTTTTGCCCTTTTAAGGCGGCAAAGGAATTTCCATTTTTGCCATAAAAAGGCCGGCTTTTTTAAGACTTTTTTCAGGATCGGATGCTATACTGAAGAAAATCCTTGAACTTTGTAACATTTTGTCTGGAGGAAACGTCTGTTTAGATGAAGGCTTGTTACACGCTCGAAACAACTCTGTTACAATCGGGCATTACAATACAGTCATACAAGGAAGTTGAAAAGGCAGGTGCAGCATGACGAACCGTAATGTGGTGTATTACGAGGAGATCGCCCCGGCTTACCGGGCACAGCAGGAGGAACACCGCCGTCAACTGCGCAAACGCCGCCGTCGGCAGCGGCTGGTCAAGCGCCTGGTGCTCTGTATCGCCGGTATACTGATGGCCTTGGCGGTGGCGCTGCTGGTGCTTCCGATCCTTTCCGGCGCCGAGGATGCCGGCCTGGGCGGCGCCCTGCCGACGGAGAATACGCCGCAGGGAGCGGATGCAGGCGGGGAAGCGCTGCCCTCCGCCCTTACCCGGTCGGAGGGGGGCATCGTGGTGGCCATCGACCCGGGCCACGGTGGGTACAACGCCAACATCGGCACCATCGACCTGGGCTGCAGCGGAAACGGCTACACCGAGCCGGATCTGACCTACCCCACTGCCGATGCCCTGGCCGCCCGCCTCACTGCCGACGGCCGTTTTACCCCGGTGCTGACCACTGACGGCAGCACCTACATGAAGGGCAGTGAGCGGGCCGCCGTGGCCAACGAAGCGGGGGCCGAGCTGCTGCTGGCGATCCATATCAACTCTGATCCCTACTATGATTCCAGCGGGTTTGAGTGTTTCCCCAGCACCCCGGCCCAGCCTTACAACGCCGACGCCCTCCGCTTTGCCCGGCTGATCGCCGCCGGCTTTGCCGAAAACGGCGCTACCTTGCGGGGCGAGGACGGCGTGCGCTACCTCTATTTCCATGGCGACAATGACGAGAGGCAAATCTTTGAATCCAGCGATACCTCGGTACATAGCGACCCCACCTACGGCGTGATACAGTACGCCGAATGCCCGGCGGTGTTGGTGGAAGAGTTTTTCCTGACCAGCAGCAGCGATGTGGCCCGCTTCGGCGGCGACGAGGGTTGCCAGATGGCGGCGGGCATCTACTACAAAGCGATCTGCGAATACTTCGGCCTGGAACCGAAATAAACCCGCCTTTACCTTACCCCCGCGATATACAGCAGCCCGGCGCCCGTCATCAGACGAACGCCGGGCTGTTTGTCTCCCGTGCCGGTTTATTTGTTGGTGTGGGGATGGCCGTTTTCCACACTGCTGGTACCCTGCTCCATCAGGTAGGTGGCGGCCAGGTCGGCAATGTGCAGTTTGACGGCCAGGGGATAGCTGTTGTATGCGTCGCTGGCGGCAAAACTGCCGCCCCGCACCGCGTCGTCAAAGCCGCCCATGTGCCAGCGGATCGCAATGGCCTCGGCGGTTTTGAGGCGCATAAAGTGCTCGATCAGGTAGACGCTCTTCTCCCCGTGGCCGTAGGGCAGTTGGTCGGCCACCTGGTAGAAGGGAACTTTCTCCCACTGGCCGGTGGCGTCGTTCTTGACATTGCGGGTGCCGACCTTGTAAAAATTCGCCTTGCACAGATCATGAAGCAGGCCGCAGATAGCGTAGCTCTCCGCGTTTTCCCCCTCGGTGAAAAAGTGCTGCATCATCGCGTGGTAGACGTTGAGGCTGTGCATCACCAACCCCTGGGCGCAAGCGCCGTGAAAGCGGGTGGAAGCCGGAGCGGTGAAGAAATCCGTCGTCTCCATCCAGTTCAGCAGCCGGTCCGCGCCGGGGCGGGTGATGTTCTGGGTATAGATCTGCACAAATTGGTCGTGGTAGCTCAGAGTGTCGGCCATATCACAACTCCAGCTCGTTGAGGATATCCTTCAGGGCCAGCAGTTCCTCCTGGGTCAGGCTGATGCCCTTGGCCATCCGGCTGCCGTCGGGGGACCAATCGCGGATATCGTATTTGGGCGGGTTGCCGTTCCAGCTGATCAGGTTCAGCTGGCGCTCCCAGCCGCGGGCGTTGGTGGAAAGAACGGCGATGCGTTCGGTGATCTCATAGGTAAATTCTGCCATAATTGTCCGGCTCCTTTGCTGTAAAAGTGTTCCTGTCCATCATAGCGGATTTGACGGCAAAATGCAAGAGCGGCAGGGGTGCGCCGCAGAGGAAATCCCGCCGCCCGCTCCGCCGGGCAGGGGCCGGGAAAGGGCGGCTACCCCTCTATCCGCACGGCCAGCACGGCTAGGCGTTCACTGGTGCGGATATTGTGGCTGCCGCAGGTGGAGAGGGTCAGCAGTTGGTCGCCGTATTGGGGTACCACGCCGGTATCGTAGAGGGCCTGACCCAGCAGGGCATCCACCTGTTCCTGCCAATCGGCCCGGCCTGCCGCGTCGAAGAAGGCGTAGTAGGGGAGCGCATCGGCCCCCAGCGTGGTGCGAAGAACCGCCGCCACCTGCCAGGTCCCCTCCTCGTACAGCGTATCGAAGGTGAAGGTGGGATTCTCCTGGTAAAACGCCTCGTCGGCGTAGAGGCCCAGCCGGCCGAACATGCTGCCATCCGCCATATTGTGACCGTAGATCAGCCAGTTGGCGGTGGGGGAAAGGCTCAGGTCGCACCGCTCGTCGGCAAACAGCGTGCCGGAGGTGGCATACAGCCGGTCAAAGCCCCGGCGCAGGTAGTACTCATTGTCGCCGGGGGTCTGCACCACCGGCAGGTCGATGCCCGCCCCCTCGATGGTGAGCCAGCCCACCAGATCGGGGTTCTGTTCATAAAGCGCCCGGTAGCGGGGCAGGACCTCGGCAGTCTCCTCGGGCGCGGCGGTGGGCTGGGGGGCCGCCGGCTCATGCGCCTCGGCATCGGCCTGCCCGGTGGCGGCCAGCGCGTCCACGGTGGCGGGGCGCACCGTCACGCGGGCAGTCTCCGCCGTGGCGGCCGTGGCCGTCGGCGCGACGGCAACAGGTGCGGGGGCTTCCGGCTGGCCGCCTCGCAGCGCCGTCTGCCGTACCGCCAGCAGCATGGCTAGGGCGAGGGCCAGCACACCCAAAAGGCGCAGCACCCTGGCCTGCCGGCGGCGACGCGCCCGCAGCTGGGTGCGCGCCGCGTAGGGGTAGTAGGCGGTATCGCCCCGCAAATGCCAAAAACGACGGGTTCGCCGGCCCATACGGCTGCCTCCTTTCCGTTGCCTGACGGCGGATAAAAGAAAAAGCCCCTGACCAGGGGCTGCCCATTGTCAAAAAACCTTACAATTCACCGCCGGGCCTGCGCAGGCGGCTGTGTGGCGGCAAAACCTTCGCATAGATCCGGCGCGCAGCGTGCCGGATCCGCAGGGCAAGATTCGTTCGGAAGCGCCCTAAATTCTGCGCAGCATCAAAAGCCCGGCGGAGCACAGCAGAATCAGCCCCAGCACACCGGCCAGGTAGACCACAGGGAAATCCCCCGTGGCAGGGGTGTCCACCGGTGCGGCGGTGGAAGCGGGCTCTGCGGTTTGGCTGGGGGACGAACCGTCCACCGTCTCGGCGTTGGCCACCGTCTCGCTCACCTTCACGGTGCTCTGCGTCTGCGCATTGCGGGAGGTGGAGGAGGTGGGCGCGGAGGTGGGCTGCGGCTCACCGCCTGCGCCGCCCTTGCTGCAGGCGGCCATCAGGAACAGCAACGCGGCGAAAAAGACCGCAAAAACAAAGCGTTTCAAATAAAATCGCCTCCTTACATTATCCGTAGCGTTGCGGGCCGGTGCAAAACGGCGGCAGGCGGGAACTGCCCGCCGTATGCCCCCGGGAATAGGCCCTGGTCCTGTCAAAAGCGGGCGCACAGCCCCGCAAAAAGAGTAAATCCAAAGCGTAATTTTACACATTATAGCATGCGGGGAAGGGCACGTCAAGGATTGGCAGCAAAATCCAGCAGGCTTCAAAGAAAAAGCCACAGCCCGGGGCTTGTGCGAAAGGGCAAAACGCGGTATAATATCACCATCGCTATGGAAACTTTGAAGGGAGCCGACGCGCAGATTCCCAGGGCGGGATCGATTCAGAGTTTCCTTATGGTGCGGGTTTATGCCCCCGGAAGGCTGGGTGTGCGCGCAGCAAGCAACACAGCCTGGCAAAGGGAGCCGGTTTGCCGCCGGTTCCTCCGCCGGGCCAAGACAAGGAGTTGTAACTATGAAAGGTATCATCCTGGCCGGCGGCGCCGGCACCCGGCTGTACCCGCTGACCATGGTCACATCCAAGCAGCTGCTGCCGGTGTACGACAAACCCATGATCTACTACCCCCTTTCCACCCTGATGCTGGCGGGCATACAGGACATCCTCATCATCTCCACTCCCACCGATACCCCACGCTTTGAGGCGCTGCTGGGCGATGGCTCCCAGTACGGCGTACACCTGCAGTACAAGGTGCAGCCCAGCCCCGACGGCCTGGCCCAAGCCTTCATCCTGGGGGAGGAGTTCATTGACGGCGACTGCTGCGCCATGATCCTGGGGGACAATATCTTCTACGGCGCGGGCATCTCCAAGCGGCTCAAGGCGGCGGCGGCCAACGCGGCGGCGGGGCGGTGTACCGTCTTCGGCTACTATGTCAACGATCCGGAGCGGTTCGGCGTCGTCGCCTTTGACGAGGCGGGCCACGCCACCTCTATTGAGGAGAAGCCTGCCCGCCCCAAGAGCAATTATGCGGTGACTGGCCTGTATTTCTATAACGGCGACGTGGTGCGGATGGCCAAGCAGGTCAAACCCAGCGCCCGGGGCGAGTTGGAGATCACGACCTTGAACGAGATGTATCTGAAGCAGGATAAGCTGGATGTGCAGTTGCTGGGCCGGGGCTATGCCTGGCTGGATACCGGCACGATGGACAGCCTGGTGGAGGCCGCCGACTTTGTGCGGATGATCGAGCAGCGCCAGGGCGTCAAGATCTCCGCCCCCGAGGAGATCGCCTATAAGTACGGCTGGATCACCAAGGAGAAACTGCTGGAGAGCGCCGAGCGCTACGGCAAATCCCCCTACGGCGCGCATCTGCGCAACGTGGCGGACGATAAACTGAAATATTGAAGCGAGGGTTTGTATGAAGATACTGATTACCGGCTGCCGCGGTCAGCTGGGTACTGAACTGCAGAAGCAGCTGGCGGCTGAGGGCTGCGACCTCGGCCCCCTGCCGGTCCGCCTGCAGCGGGCCACCGTTCTGCCGGTGGATGTGGAGGAACTGGATATCACCGACCGGGAGGCTACCATCGCCTATGTCCGCCGCCACCAGCCGGATACGGTCATCAACTGCGCCGCCTTCACCAACGTCAACGGCTGTGAGACCGCCCGCGACGCCGCGTACAAGGTCAACGCCATCGGCCCCCGCAACCTCGCCCTGGCCTGCGATAAGATTAACGCGCGGCTGATCCATATTTCCACCGACTATGTTTTCCCCGGCACGCCCAACGGCGGCGTGCCGCTGGATGAGTGCGCGCTGCCCGCGCCGGTGTCCGCCTACGGCGCCACCAAGCTGCTGGGGGAGCAGTATGTGCAGACCTTCTGCCGCCGCCACTTCATTGTGCGCACCGCCTGGCTGTACAGCTTCTACGGCAACAACTTCCTCAAGACGATGGTGAACCTGGCCAAAACCCATGACCGCGTCACGGTGGTCAACGACCAGCTCGGCAACCCCACCAACGCGGAGGACCTGGCCTACCACATCCTCAAGCTGGCCGTGAGCCACGATTACGGCGTCTACCACTGCACCGGCAACGGCGTTTGCAGCTGGTATGATTTTGCCGCGGAGATCATCCGCCTGTCGGGCGAAGCCTGCGCCGTCGAGCCGATCTCCAGCGAAGCCTACGCCGCCCAGCACCCCGAGAGCGCCAACCGCCCCGCCTGGAGCGCGCTGGACAACCGGATGCTGCGCTGCACCGTGGGCGACGAGATGCGCGACTGGAAGGAAGCGCTGCAAAAATTCTTTGAAAAATGGGATGGTAACTAATATGAAAACCTGGCTTGTGACCGGATGCGCCGGTTTTATCGGCTCCAACTTTGTCCACTATATGCTGGAAAAATACGCCCAGATCCGCCTGATCAACCTGGATAAGCTGACCTACGCGGGCAATCTGGAAAATCTGGCCGACATGGAAAACGATCCCCGCCATATCTTTGTGCAGGGGGATATCTGTGACAAAGCGCTGGTGAGCAAACTCATCGCGGACTATGATCCCGACTTCGTCGTCAACTTTGCGGCGGAAAGCCATGTGGACCGCAGCATCAAGAACCCCGAAATATTCGTTGAGAGCAACGTGCTGGGTACCGTGAATTTGCTGCAGTGCTGCAAGGACGCCTGGTACGATGCCGGCACCAAGGCGTGGAAGGAGGGCAAAAAGTACCTGCAGGTCTCCACCGACGAGGTGTACGGCGCCCTCGGCCCCGACGGCTACTTCATGGAGACCACGCCGCTCTGCCCCCACAGCCCCTACTCCAGCTCCAAGGCCAGCGCCGATATGTTCGTGATGGCCTTCCACGACACCTACGGCATGCCGGTGAACATCACCCGCTGCTCCAACAACTACGGCCCCTACCAGTTCCCCGAAAAGCTGATCCCTCTGCTCATCAACAACGCCAAACAGCACAAGTCGCTGCCGGTCTACGGCGACGGTATGCAGGTGCGGGATTGGCTCTACGTCATGGATCACTGCAAAGCCATCGACATGGTAGCCCGGGACGGCAAGGTGGGCGAGGTGTACAACGTGGGCGGCCACAATGAGCGCCCCAACATCTTCATTGTCAAGACGGTCATCGCTCAGCTGCATGACCGCCTGCAGGACGAGGGCATCAGCGAGGAACTCATCACCCATGTGGCGGACCGGCTGGGCCATGACCGGCGCTACGGCATCGACCCCACCAAGATCAAGAACGATCTGGGCTGGTACCCCGAGACCCCCTTTGAGAAGGGCATCGTGCTGACCATTGACTGGTACCTTGCCCATCCCGACTGGATGGCCCATGTCACCAGCGGCGACTACCAAAAGTATTACGAGCAGATGTACAAAAACAAGTGACAACCGCAAGCAGGCAAAAAAGCTGCCCGCCGCGCTGCCCCGGCAGGAACTCTGCGTTCCTTATGCCCGCGCCGGCCCGGCGGC
>CAZIVF010000037.1:13071-18519 GCA_964542725.1 uncultured Subdoligranulum sp.
GGCGGCTCGCTGAGGGGGCGCCGCTTTGCAGCGGAACCAGAAGTTTCCTGGCTCTGCGGCACTTTGCAAAGCGGCGGCGTTTGTGGTATGATACAGGAGAGACGATCCCATCCCCCGCGTAACAAGGAGACACCATGGCAAGTTTACGAGAAGAACAACTGCGCAGCAACCGCCGCCTGGCCCGCCAGGTTTTGGGCGCGATCTCGCTGATATTGGCCCTGATCGGCCTGTTTACCGTCATCGGCTGGTGCGTCAGCGCGCTGCGCACCGCCCTGGACGACTCTGACCGGAAAGAGAACTACGCTGACCGCCTCTACGGCCTGGTCATCTTTGACGCCCTGGCCTTTGAGGATGCCGCGACGGTGGATCCCGCTCTCTTTAAGCAGGCCGCCATCTGGGGGGCCGTCTACCTGACCCAGAAGAACGGCGGCAGCCTGGACGAGTATGACCGCGATGCCGAGACCGGCTCCATCCTGCTTCCCAAACTGGAGGTGGATACCTACATCTCCAATCTGCTGGGGCCGGACTATGAGATCCCGGAGGGCGCTTTCTCCACCAGCGAATTCAACTATATGTATGATGCCGAAAAGCAGTGCTATCTGGTGCCTGTCACCGGTTCGGTGGCGCTGTACACCCCCCAGGTGGAGAAGATCTCCACCCAGGGCGGCAAGACCTATGTGACGGTGGGCTACATCCCCACCATGAACAACACCAACGGCGAGCTTTCGCTCACCGCCCCCACCGAACCCACCAAGTATATGGACTATGTGTTCACTCGGGGCAGCAACCGCCAGTGGTACCTGTTCGCCTTGCAGGAGAGCGAGATGAAACCGGCCGCCACGGCAACCCCCGCCCCCACCGACAATGCCGGCGCGCTGGACACCCAGACGATGGTGGAGAACAACCTGGATTCCACCATGACAGACGTGGTCGGCAGCGCCGCCGCAGAGGGCGACTGGGGGAGCGAGAACCTCCCCGAGGAAAGCGCCGAGGGCGACCCCGCCCCGGAAGAAAACACCGAGGGAGACCCCGCCCCCGAAGAAGGCGGCGAAGCAGGCGACGTCCCCCAAGAGTAAACAGACTGGCCCCCGGCAGCAGTGAACGGAACCGCCGCCGGGGGCCTTGTTTTTGGATGCCGCCGAAGGGCAGGGAGCCCGCCCCTGCCCGCCCGTCTGATGGGGCGGACTATGGCGGCGCTCCGGCGGCGGTTAGAATGTAGCGCTATGCTCCCCGGCGCGGATATCGTCCCGCTCCAGTTCGGCCAGCAGTTCATCCCTGCCCTGCTGTAGCAGGAGCCGTCGACTGTAAGCTGTGAAGCGCTCGCAGCCGTTGTCTGCCAGGAAGGGGGCGGAGTCAGGGCCGAGGGCCAGTTCGTTCACAAAGACCACCATCTCCTGCCCGTCGGGGAAAGCCCGCTCCATAAAGTCGAAGGCGTATTCCAGCGCCTGGGAGGCGGTGGCCGCCGCTTCCTCCCGCAGCAGAACCTGGGCGTTGAAGCCGGTGCGTACCGCCTCAAAGGCGCTGCCGCCATCCATATCCGGGGCCAGGCCGCCCGCCCAGCCCCGCAGCAAGGCGGCGGCCCGGCTGCGGGCGGCCTGCTCCGCCGGGGGCAGCGTCCCGTTGGCTCTGCCGTCGGCCAGGCGTTTCTCATAACCGGCGCATTGGGCCTCAAAGAGCGCGGCGGGGTCGCCGCCCGCCTCCAGGGCGGCCAGCGCCCGCTTGTACCCCCGCAGCTGCTCGTAGCAGGCATCCGTCACCGCGTCGGCGGTGCGGGCGGCGGCAAAGCGGGTGTTCAGCCCCGCCAGCAACAGGCTCACTAGGCTGATGCGCTCGTCAAAGGCGGCGCGCAGCGCCCGCTCCAGAACCGCCTCAAAGGGACGGCCCTGCAAAATATCCTCCACGCCGTAATCCTCGTGGTATTTTTTGTAGAGCGCCCAGTAGGCGGCAAAGTCCCGCGCTGCCTCCGGGTGGCGCAGATACTGCCCGATGACCCCCTCGTCCACCGGCAGCCCCAGCGCATCGCAGGTCTGCAGCAGGGCCGAGAGGTCCTCCCACCCGCGGGCGGTGACAAATTGCAGGCCATCCACATCGTTCTCGATCTTATAAAAGTGCTGGGGCCGCAGTTCCAGGTAGGCAGTCACCGCCGGGTGCAGCCGGTGAGCGCGGGCGTACTCCTGCCAGACCGAAAGCTTCGGCTCCACATCGATGCGCCGCACCCGGTCCAGCGTGACCAGGTCAAACTCCCGCACGCTTTTGTTGTACTCCGGCGGATTACCCGCCGCCACAATGACCCAACCCGCCGGCACCGCCTGGTTGCCGAAGGTCTTGCACTGCAGGAACTGCAGCATGGTGGGGGCCAGTGTCTCGCTGACGCAGTTGATCTCATCGATGAAGAGGATGCCGTTTTTCAGCCCGGTCTTCTCCATCTTATCGTAGATGCTGGCAATGATCTCGCTCATGGTGTACTCGGTCACACTGCGCTGCTGCCCGTCAAAGACCCGCTGGCGGATAAAGGGCAAGCCCACGGCGCTCTGCCGGGTGTGGTGGGTGATGGTATAGGCCACCAGCGCGATGCCGCACTCTTGGGCGATCTGCTCCATGATCTGGGTCTTGCCCACGCCCGGCGGCCCCATCAGCAGGATGGGGCGCTGGCGGATGGCGGGGATGCGGGGCAGACCCGCCTCGTCCACCGCCAGGTAGGCCCGCACGGTGTTTTGTATCTCCTCTTTGGCTCGCTTGATATCCATACAACTCTCCTTTTACAGTTCGGGCAGCTCGTCCGGGTTATGCTCCATCCAGTTGACCTCGGGGGCCTTGGGGGGCAAAAACTCCTCCGGCTCCAGCACCAGACGCATCGCCCAGGGCGGTACGTCCGGCGGGGGCGCGCCGTCGTCCAGAAAGAGGAAGGCGGTATCGAAGCCGGGCCGCCGGGCAGGGTAGATTCCCTTGCCGTCGGTGAAATAGAGCACCCCCTGCAGGCTGGCCAGCTTCCCCTCGCTCTGCAGCTGGGCGATGCGGGTGAAAGCGGGGCGGAAATCGGTGCCACCGCCGCCCGTCAGCGTCAGTCGGGCGGCGTAGCGCTCCAACTCGTCCAGATCATGCAGCCAGTCTTCGCTGCGCACCGCGTCGTCGCACTGCATCACCAGGATGCGGCATTGGCGGAAAAAGCTGCCGCCGGATTGCAGCAGGCCGAAGGTCTCCTTGAGGAAGTTCCTGACCAGTTCGCCGGAGGTGGACTCGCTGGTGTCCAGCACGATGACGAAATCCCGGATCTTTTTGCTTTCCCGGGTTTCCAGCGGTTCGATCAGCGGCATGTTGCCGTAGTGGCGCAGGCCGTAGGCGTAGTAGCCCAGGTCGAACTCGTCAGGGTCCAGGCGCGCCTCCTCCCGCCAGACGGCAAAGCGGCGCAGAAAATCCCGGTAGGTACGGCGGCTGCGCCCCGCCTGCACCTGGGCCTGCAAAGCCTCGGCCCCGGCGTTCTCGCCCACTTGGCGGCCCGCCTGCTGCAGTTCCATCTGGGTTTGGCGGCCCAGCTGTTCCCACTGGCGGCCCAGCATCTGGCTTTCCGGCGTGTTGGGGTTGCGGGGCCAAAGCTCATGGCTGTCGCAATAGAATTCCCGCTGCAGGGCCTCCAGCTGCTCCGGGGTGCGGCGGCACAGGGCACGGTAGATCGGTCCGGCAGCTAAAATTTTGCACTGCTGTGCCAGTTCCCTGTAGGTCTGTTGGCGCAGCCAGCCCACCGGGCGGGTCAGGGCGGGTACGCCCAGGCGGTCGATAACCTGCTCTACCGCGATATCGCAGGCCAGGTTCCACACCGCCTCATCCCGAGCGCCCCGCAGCCAGAGATGGCGGAATACGCAGTGGAGAACGCTGTGCAGGTAGGCGCGGGGCAGATACCGGCGGTTGTTCCGGTAGATCGTCAGAACCCAGCCCGGCCCAAAGCAGAGCCGCCCCCCGTCGGCGGCAAAGCCCAGCCGCCGCCCGGCGGGGGTGGGAACCAGAGCCCCCAGCGCCGCCCGCATGTAGCGCAGTTCCAGGTACAGTTCGCTGCGGGTCAGTTCCAGCGCCCGGCGGGCCATCGCCAGTTCCCATTCCTCCTGTGTCTGGATGTGTTTAGGCACCGTCCGGCCCTCCTTTCTCGGGGGGCGGCAGGCGCGGCCCCTCAAAAATCAAAATCATACCGTTTTTGGGCGGCGCGGTGTGCGCCGCCCAACAGGATGGCCGCCCCCTCGCTCCAGCCCAGGCGGGCGCAGCGGGCGGCGGCGTCGGCGGTGGGAAGCCCCAGTTCCACCAGTAGCCGAAGGGCGGCGGCGTCCCGCTCCCCCAGCGCTAGGGCGAAAGCCGCCCCGGCTTGGCCGCGCAGATACGCCTCATAGCCGGATCTGGCCGCCGGCTCCAGGGCGTAGGGCTTTTCCAGCCGCCCCAGCGCCAGGCGGCACAGCTTGGCGGGCGGCTCGCCCACACACGCCTGGGCAAAAGCCCCGTCGTAGGCAGTATAGTCTACCGCGCCGCCCGCAAAGCACTGGCGCAGCCTGTAGCCCTCGCCCTCAATGCTGTGGTTGAAGATGTGGGCGGGAGTGTTCTCGTCCAAAAACTCAAAATATTCCGGGTAAAACAGCCGCGCCCCCGCGCCGCCCAGGAACTCCGCCCCGATGTCGGCGCTGACGGCGCCCAGCAATTTTTTCAGCCCGGTGGCCTCGCCGGGAGCGGCCCGCACCGCCAGCACGGCCAGTGCCCGGCAGTTGGTAAACAGGTCGCTTCCCAGGGCGCCCAGCGCCGGCCCAAAGATCAGGCGGCGCAGGCGGCGGCAATTGTAGAAGGCCGCGCTGTGCAGGGTGCGTACACTGTCGGGCAGGGAGACCTCCTCCAAAAAGGCGCCGGTGATGGGATGCTCGTCCGCCCCGCCCCAGCGCTGCCCGCCGGCGGCGGGCCGGTCCGCAAAGCAGTAGGGGCCGATCTCGACCAGGGGCAGCCCCGCTATGGTATCGGGAATGGCGGGGCAGGGGGTATCGCCCAGCAGCCGCAGCAGCCGCGCACCGCCCGGGCAGCTTTCCCACACAAAGGTCATCTCTCGGCCCCCTTTACAAGACTCTTTCCTATTATATCATAGAATGGTCCGGCGAGAAACAGGAAAGTGTAAGAGGAAAAGGAAAAGAAAAATGGAAACCAAACAAAATAGGATCCTGACGGGCAGCATCCCCCGGCAGCTGCTGCTCTTCTTTCTGCCGATCTGGTTCGGCACCGCCGTGGTGGCGGCGTGGCGCGTCTACGGCAAGATCGATTTCCTTTTCTGGATGACGCTGTTCGCCATGGGTACCTTGGTGACGACCTTTGCGGGGCAGAACTTCGGCGCGCGGCAGTATGACCGGGTGCGCAGGGGCAACTGGTGGCGCCTGGGGCTGACCGCCGCCATGACAGTGGCCATCATCCTGACCTTCTATCCCTCGG
>CAZIVF010000038.1:0-11719 GCA_964542725.1 uncultured Subdoligranulum sp.
ATTAGAAAAGCGGGCGGCAGGATATCAGGCTGCCTTATTCGGCGTCATGGTCATGCGCACATTCCAGCTTGGCGAAGAGAGCCGGGTCGTACTCGATGCCCTTCTTCTTGTAGTAGTCCTGCACGGCGGCCTTGATGGCTTCCTCCGCCAAGACCGAGCAGTGCATCTTGTAGGCGGGCAAGCCGTCCAGCGCTTCCGCCACCGCCTTGTTGGTAAGCTGCAGCGCCTGGGAAACCGGTTTGCCCTTGATCAGTTCGGTGGCCATGCTGCTGGAAGCGATGGCGCTGCCGCAGCCGAAGGTCTCGAACTTGACGTCGTCGATGATGCCGTCGTTGATCTTCAGGTACATCTTCATGATATCGCCGCACTTGACGTTGCCGACCTCGCCGACGCCGTCCGCATCCTCAATGACGCCCACGTTGCGGGGGTGGGTGAAATGATCCATTACCTTTTCACTGTATAACATAGCTGCGTTTTCCCTCCTGTAAATCGCGCCAGACCGGGCTCATGCCGCGCAGATAGGCGACCACCTCGGTGACGTGTTTGATAATATAGTCGATCTCCTCCTCGGTCATGCCGGCATCCAGCGTCAGGCGCAGCGAACCGTGGGCCACATCGTGGGGGCGGCCGATGGCCAGCAGCACATGGCTGGGGTCCAGCGAGCCGGACGTGCAGGCCGAACCGGAGGAGGCGCAGATGCCCCGGGCATCCAGCAGAAGCAGCAGGCTCTCGCCCTCGATGCCCTCAAAGCAGAAGTTGACATTGCCGGGCAGACGCCGGGTGGCGTCGCCGTTCAGCTCCCCGTGGGGGATTTTGTTCAGCCCGTCGATCAGCCGGTCCCGCAGGGCGGTGACTTTGGCGGCATCCTCCTCCAGATGGGCGGCAGCCTCAGTCAGGGCGGCGGCCATGCCGGCGATGGCGGGCAGATTCTCGGTGCCGGGGCGCTTGCCGCGCTCCTGCGCGCCTCCGTAGAAGACGTTCTGAACCGGTAGGCCGCGCCGGGCGTAAAGAACGCCCACCCCCTTGGGGCCGTGGAACTTATGGCCCGACAGCGACAGGAGGTCGATCTGCTGCGCCTTCACATCGATGGGAATATGCCCCACCGCCTGCACCGCGTCGGTGTGGAAGAGAACGCCCTTCCCCTTGCAGACGGCGCCGATCTCACCGATGGGCTGCAGGGTGCCGATCTCATTGTTGGCGGCCATGATCGTGACCAGGCAGGTGTCGGGTCGGATCGCTTCGGCCACCTGTTCGGCTGTGACCAGGCCGTTCTGGTGAACATCCAGCAGGGTGACTTCAAAGCCGCGGCGTTCCAGCGCCTCCAGCGCGTGGAGGATGGCGTGGTGCTCAAACTTGGTGGAAATGATGTGGCGTTTGCCCTTGCGCTCCCCCAGGGCCGCCGCCGTGTAAAGTGCCTGGGTGTCCGCCTCGGAACCGCCGGAGGTGAAGAAAATTTCGTTGGGGGCGGCGTTCAGCACCCGGGCCACCTGATCACGGGCGTCCTCCAAGATCTCTTTAGCGCGTTGGCCTACGCTGTGCAGGCTGGAAGGGTTGCCATAGCCTTCCTCCAGCAGAGGCAACATCGTATCCAACGCCGCGCGGCTGGGCTTGGTGGTCGCCGCGTTGTCGGCATAAATAAACATAACATATCTCCTTTATCCTGGTAGGTTGGTTGGTTATACCTGATATTATAGGCACAAAACCCCGCTTTGTCAATGGGTTATTTGTAACAAATCTATGCGGGCGGGCGGCGTCGCCTTCCGTGCGATGGCAGGGCAAGAAACGTCCTTTGCACCGGGCGCAAAAGGTGCTATAATGCTTATAGGATACCCCAACAGCGGGGCGGCAGGCAGCCCGGCAGGGGAAAATTTTACGGCGGAGGCGATCATCATGCTGGAGCAGGCGTTCAACAATGTCTATACCAAATTCAAGCTGCACTTTTACCAAAAGGTGTTCCAGCGGTTTGAGAGCAGGGAAGCTTCCCTCACCACGGTGGAATCCTTCTGTATGGAGGGAATCATGGCGCTGGGGGAGCCGACTGTGGCCGAATTCGCCCGCATGATGCAGATATCCACCCCCAACGCGGCTTACAAGATCAACAGCCTGATGCAGAAAGGCTATGTGGAGAAGGTGCAGTCCACCACCGACCGCCGGGAGTACCATCTGCGTCCTACCCAAAAATATATTGACTATTACAACATAAGCTACGCCTACCTGCACACCGTCGTCGAGCGGGTGCAGGACCGTTTCCCCGCCGGGGATGTGCGCAAGCTGGAAGAGATGCTCACCATCATCAGTGAGGAACTGATGCCGGAACTGCGCCTGCCCCGCGCCGGGCAGCGGGCGGATCGGTGCGCAAAACCGGCGGAGGAGCAGGAGCGGCGCGCCTCTGCGGGCGCAAATCCATAAAGGCAAAACAATAGACGCCCCCTGCGGGCGGCGCAGGCCCAAGGCGGCGGACGGTCGGCATAAAAACGGGGACCCAAGCCGCCGTCCGCTCTGCCCCCGGCGGAGCGCCCTACCGGGCGACAGCGTCCAGCGACGCTACCTTGCGGCGCAGTTCCCGCTGTGTGCTGAGGATGGCGTAGGCCACCGCAGCCAGTTCAGCCACCCAGACGGCATACCAGACGGCGCCGATCTGCCCGCCGCGGGCGAGCAGCCAGACCAACGGCACCAGCAGGATAAACTGCCGCAGCGCCGTCCCCAGCATGTTGATGACGCCGTTGCCCAGCCCGGAGGCCGCGTATCCCAGCACGGTGGTGACGGCGGCGCAGACGAAGGTCAGCGCAATGATGCGCAGCGCCGGCACACCGATGGCCAGCATGGCATCGCCGGCGGCGAACAAGCCCAGCAGCCAGCCGGGGAACAATTCAAAAATCAGGGTTCCGGCCAGGGCCAGAACCACCGCCGCCGGCAGGATGGTGCGCAGCGCCTCCCGAATACGGCGGCTGTTTTTGGCGCCGTAGTTGAAGCCTACAATGGGGATGGCGGCCTGGCCCAGCCCGTTGATGGGCATCATCAGGAAATTCTGCAGCTTGTAATATACGCCGAAGAAGGCCACCGCCGTGGAGGAAAGGGGCATCAGAATGGCGTTCACCGAAGAGATCATCAGGCAGCCCATCGCCTGGGTCAGAATGGTGGGAGCGCCCACCTTGTAGATGGCAGCTACCGAGGCGGCGGTCAGCCGGTAGCCCTTGCCCTGGAACCGGATCTCGGGATTTTTGCACTGGTGCAGCACCAGCGCCACCGCCGCGCCCAGCCATTGGCCGATGACGGTGGCGATGGCGGCCCCCTCGATCCCCAGGGCGGGGAAGCCCAAAAGGCCAAAGATCAGGATGGGATCCAGCACAATGTTGGTGCCGGCCCCCACCACCAGAGAGATCATGCTTAAAAAGGTGTTGCCGGTGGCCTGCAGAAGCCGTTGGGCCAGCGTCTCCACAAAGATTCCGAGGCAGAAAACCATGCAGATGCGCAGATAACTCTCGCACAGGGGTCCGGTCACCGGATCGCTGGTGAAGAGCGCCACAAAGAAGGGGGTGCAGAACAGCCCCAGCAGCATGAACACTGCCGTGCAGGCGAAGGAGAGAAGCAGGCCGGTGGTGGCAATTTGGTTGGCCTGCTCATACTGCTTGGCCCCCACCAGGCGGGCAAGCAGGGCGTTGACACCCACCCCGGTACCCACCGATACCGCCACCATCAGGATCTGCATGGGGTAGGCCAGCGAGGTGGCGGTGAGGGCATCCTCACTGATGCGGGCGACAAAGATGCCGTCCACAATGTTGTAGAGCGACTGCACCAGCAGCGAGATCATCAGGGGCAGCGACATGGTAAAGACCAGCTGCCGCATCGGCATAACAGCCATCTTGTTTTGGTTCATAAGGATCCTCCTCCGCATAAAAAGGACGTGTGACGCAAACTGGATTTACACGCAGCCTGCGTCACACGTCTTCTTTACTATAGCACATTTCCGCCGCAATTGCAAGTTTACGGCGGCCGGGCGGATCAATCCCGGCAGATGCCGTCGATCCAGGCGAACAGTTCGTCCAGGTCGTAATCGCCGGCGTGGGGGATGTTCCAGGGGGAGTGGTAGTCCACCGCGCAGCCCAGTTCCCGCAGCTTGAGGGCCAGAATGGCCGAGACCGCCAGCGAGGTATCCCGGTCACATTCCCCGTGGCGGATGCGCCAATGGGGCGCTTTGCAGGCTTCCACGTCCGCCAGATAGTCCATGGGGTTCATCATACGGATGCGGTAGGCATCGGCCATTCCGCCCTGCTCCAAACTGTTGCTGCGGCTGTAGGGGGTAAAGTGGAGATAGGGCGCGGCGTCGGTGCCGAACAGATTGTTCTCAGGGCTTTTCATGGTCAGGTCGTCAAAGGCGGGGGCGGTCTTCATGCGGGTAATCTCCCGCACATAGGCGGCAAAGTCCATCCTCACGGCTCTGCCGTTTTCCACCGTCAGCCAGGTCTTGCCGCTCACGTCCGCGCCGCGGTCTATGGCCCGCTGGGCGGAGGCCAGCACTACCTGCTCAATATATTGTTGGAAGGTACCGCCTCCGTTGCCATCCAGGCGCAGCGCGCGGCCCTGCTCATCCCGCAGATGCAGGCTGTTCAGGTAGGCGGGGAACTGGGCCGCCAGTTCCTGGGAGGTCTTAATCTGCAGCTCGCTCATCTCGCCATCCACGGCGGTGAAGGAGGGGCGGCCCCCCTCGTCGCGGCGCATATGTTTGCGGTGGTAGTCGTTGACGCCTAGGAATTCCCACTCGTAGGCCATATCGGCATGGTCCAGGTTGGTGATGGGGCAGTAGCAGGAGGCCGCAAACACATGGTCGCTGCCTTCCGCCGCGCCGATGGCCGCCAGTTCCGGCTCATAGTCGGGGTGGTTGCCGGTGGCTCCCATCAGGGCGGAAAGCGCGCCGCCGGCGCTGGTGCCGTTGGTGATGATCTTATCCATGTCGCCGGGCAGTTCGCCGGCAAAGCGGCGCAGCCAGCGTACGGCGGCCTTGTAGTCCACAATGCAGGCGGGGGCGTGGCCGCCCGCCTGGGTGCGGCCGCGCAGCGCGGGGGCAGCCACCACATAGCCGTGCTGCAGCGCCCGGAAAATGCTGTTGGGTTGGCCCGGCTCGCCGTGGCGATCCTCGCCGGGGTCGGCCAGCGGGCCGGGCATATAGCCGCCCACACTGTTGGGCATAAACACCGGGGCGGTGTGCAGGGTGTAGCCGTTCAGGGCAACACCCTCGTAGTAACATTCCGGCACAAAAAGGTTCAGCTGCTGGAACTCCGGGTTCACCGGCTTGTCCACATACAGGATGCGGCGGAAAGCGCGGAAACGGATCTCCTGCCCGGCTAGGGAGGCGGTTTCAACGGTGTACTCTTGGGGGTCAAACTTCATTGTCCTCACCTGATTTCTCTGTGATTTGCAGGGTCTCGGCCAAAAGGCCGTCGCAAACGGCCAGCACCGCATCGATTTGGGGGCGGGTCGCGTTGTCGTAGTGGATGCCGCAGGCCACCGTGACGGGGGTCTGCCAAGCGGCGGAGAGAACGGCGGCCCAATGCTCCGCCACCTCCCGCTCCCTGTGGCCGGGGTAGCTGGCGGCGGCCACGGCCCGGCCGCCCTCCGCCAGCGCCACCGCCCCCACATGGCTGCTCTGGCCGCCGGTGAGCAGGATGTGGACCCCGCGGTCCAGCGGGGTGAGCCGCATTTCAATGGGGCGGCCCAGCAGTTCTTTCCGTAAAGTAAAGGCGGTCATGGCAGGCCCTCCCACTGGTAGCCGTCCTCATTCAGGTCAAACTGAGCCAGAATGCGTTCCACCGTATACCGGGTGCAGTCCTCCATCGTTTGGGGATGGCGGTAGTAGGCAGGCATAGGCGGCAGGATTACCGCCCCCAACCGGCTGGCCTCGTATAAGTTGCGCAGATGGAGAGTGGAAAGGGGACTCTCCCGCGCCACCAGAACCAGCTTGCGGCGCTCTTTCAGGCAGACGTCGGCGGCGCGCAGCAGCAGATTGTCGGAGTAGCCCGTCACAATGCCCGCCACCGTTTTCATGCTGCAGGGGACCACCGCCATGCCCATCGTTTTACAGCTGCCGCTGGCAATGGCCGCGCCGATGCTACCGTTGTCATGGCTCACATCGGCCAAAGCCCGAAGGTCCGGAGGCGTCAGGCCGCATTCCTGTTCCAGCGTCAGTTCCGCGCCGCGGGTCAGCACCAGATGGGTCTCCACATCGGGGCGGGCCTGCAGGCGGCGCAGTAGCGCCACCGCCAGCGGCGCGCCGGAGGCTCCGCTCACACCCACGATCAAACGTTGTCTCTTATCCATGGAGCCACTTCTCCGGGTCGACCTCCATAAAGGGGGCGCGGTGGAAATTTTCTTTCAGGGCAAAGGGGACGGTGCAGTCAAAGATGGTTTTGGTGCTACACCCCACATCCCGGATGGAGCCGGTGTAGGCCGGGTTGGAACTGGGATCCAGCGGGTGGCACCGCACGCCGGGAATGGTGATGATGTCGGCGTCGCCCTGGAACCGGGTGTTCATCGCCCACAGCACGTCGTTGGTGTCAAAGATATCCACGTCCTCATCCACCAGGATGACGTGCTTCAATTCCGGGAAAGCGGAAAACGCCAGCAAAGCGGCCTGCCGCTGCTTGCCCTCGTCGGTGTGGACAGTCTTTCTGCACTGCAGCACCGCCATATATTTGCCGCCGCCGGCGCGGTGGGCGTAGCAGTTCAGCACCTTGCCGGGCAGGGCTTTGCCGATCATGCCAAGGATGCTCGCCTCGGTGGGGATGCCAGCCATGTTCACATGCTCCTCGCTGGGGCCGATGCAGGTCTGCATGATGGGGTGCTTGCGGTGGGTGACTGCCTTGACCTTGAGAAGCCAGCACTCATGGCTGGCGTGGCCGTTGTAGCCGGGGAACTCCGGCATGGCGAAGCCGGTGTGGGTGTTCTGGTCCTCGATCACATGGTTGCTGCCGGGCAGAATCTCGCCCTCGATCACATACTCGGCGTTGGCGATGGCGTTCTCCGCAACCGTCAGGCACTTCACCAGTTCCACCGGGCGCTGCCGCAGCGCCCCGGCGATGGAAAGCTCGTTGAAGCCCAGCGGGGTCGTGGGCGGCTCAAAGCAGGAGAGCACCTCGATGGCCGGGTCCACGCCGATGGAAACGGAGATGGGCAGCGGCCGGTTCAATTCGGTGGCGCGCTCGGCCATGGCGCCGATGTGGCGGCTGCCGGGCTGCAAAAAGATGGACAACTCATCCTTGGACTGGATGCACATCCGGTGGATGGTCACATCGGAAAGGCCAGTGTCCGGGTGGGTGGCGTAGCACATGCCCAGCGTGATGTAGGGGCCGGCGTCCACCGGGGTGTTGGTGGGGGCGGGGATCAGCTTGAACAGGTCAAAGTCGGGATCGCCCGCTCGGTGGACAACCTCCTGCACGGGGGCGGGATCATCGGTCACGACCGGCTGAATGGGGTTGGCGGCGCACTGCTGTACCAGGTGGCCCAGTTCCTCTTTTTGGCAGCCGAACAGGTTGGCGACGCGGGCGCGGCTTGCCAGCACGCCGATGGCGACGCTGGCGTCCGGGTGGCCCTTCACATTGTGAAAAATCATGGCCGGCCCGTCCACCTGGGTGGGCCGCATAACGGTGCCGCCGGCGCCCACATGGCGGTACACGCCGGAGAGTTCCGCCGCCGGGTTCACCTCCACGTTGGTTTCCACCAGTTGGCCGGGCGTTTCGCGCAGTACTGCAAGGGCGGTGCGCAGGTCTAAGATTTCAGTGCGATGATCCATGGCAAAACCTTCTTTCTGAATGGGGGGCGGCGGGGGATCGCCGCGCCTCTGTACGGTACTATTTGGCAGATGCTGGGGCAAAATGCAAGAGGAAAACTGCGGGAACCTCCCCCGTGCAGGCGCTGCCGCATAGGGGGAGGCCCTATGTTTGGAAGAAGGGGGAAAAGTAAGCGGAAAGCTCAGCCCTCAGCCAGATTGCCGGGATCGTAGATCATGTTGCCCTCCTTGCCGGGGTGCTGCTCCGGTCGGGCCAGGCAGCCGGGCAGGCCCATCATGGTGACGGGGATGCCCGCGTCGGTGCGGGCTAGCACCTCGCCGCACATCTCGATGCTGTCCTCCAGGATCTGCCGGGCGGAGACGTAGCTGCCGTGGTTGCGCAGCACGGTGTCGAACAGGCCGCCAAACTCCTGCAGATGGAGCAGGGCCTGCCGGTAGCGGGCGATGGGAGCGCTCTCCTTAGAATGCAACAGGGTATGCTCGCCGCAGGCGTCGCCAAAAATGGCGGTCCGGTCCTCCGGGATCAAAAATACCAGCGACCCCTGGGTGTGGCCGGGGACAGCGATGGGCCGGACGGTCACGCCGCCCAGATCAAAAAGATCCCCCTCGTCGATGTCCCGGTAGGGCGCGGTGCGCTGGGGCAGGCAGTCCGCGTCGGCCAGGCCGGCGGGCATGCCGCCCGGGCCGTTGTGTAAGTCCCACAGGCGGCGCTCCCGGGTGTTGTGCCATTGCTCCAGCGCCCAATCGCGCCGGTTCAGGTAAACGTTCTCAAATTGAACCGAGCCGCCCGCATGATCCAGATGCCCGTGGGAGAGCAGCACCACATAGGGCTTGCCCCCCACCAGGCCGTCCACAAAACGCTTCAGATCGCAAAAACCGAAGCCGGTATCCAGCAGGGCGGCGCGTTCGCTGCCCTGCACCAGATACATACAGACGCCGCAGGGCGTAATGATGCGGGTGAGATGGTCAGATACTTGTTCCGATGTGAAAAACGACATAGCAGTCTCCTCCGTGAAAAAGGCAGGACAGGTACGGCTCTTTGACGCCGCGCCCGCCCCAGTTTTATGGTTGTGTTTTTATCAGCTGTTCCGGCAGGGATTGCCGGATTACTGCTTTTCCAGTGTCTTGGCGTCCTCATCCTTGTACATAATCAGCTGCACAACAAAGGTGAAGATGCCGCCCACAAGCACGCCGATGCAGTACTTGATCAGGTCGCCGGTGCCGCTGGTGGCGCTAACGAAGTTCGGGAAGGAGAACAGCGCGCTGCCGACGTACATGTACATCTTGGTCTGCAGCAGGTCCAGCACCGCGCCGACGATCAGCGTGATCAGCGGCGTAAGAACACCGCCGAAACGTCAGAATATTTTATACAATACTTTCGAGAAAAAGTAAATATGCGATTTATACAAACTTTCCCGGGCGTTTTCGTCAATATGCGCAAAACCACCGGAAATCAGGCGGGAACGGATTCTCTTTGAATTGTATATTCTATTCAAAAGATCCTTGAGTTTTTTGAGATTTTGATTTACAATGGAATCAAACCAAACAGAGGAGGATCGGTGAATGAACCCGTTTCAGCTTATGGAACTGCATAAGCAGGATTTCACCCAAAATGATCTGATCATCTATCAGGCAGTTGTGGGGAACCCTGACCAGGTCACTTACAAGACCATCAGCCGCTTGGCGGAGGACTGCGGTGTCTCCCAGCCGGCCATCAGCCGCTTTGTCAAAGGGTTGGGCTATGCCCGTTACCAGGACTTCCGCACCGACCTGATCGCCCACCTGGCCATGCAGTCTCGGGCGGAGAGTGAGAACGCCCATCAACTCAGCTATTTTTCCGTTCTCTATCAAACCCTGGCCGAGGCCGAGAAGCTGTTCACCGCCGATTTCATGCAGGAACTGGCGGACTATGTGTGCGGTTTTGATAAGATCTACGCCTCCGGCATCCGCAAGAGCGCCCAGCCGGCCCAGCTGTTGGAGCAGCTGATGCGCAAGAACCGGCGCTCTGTGCAGGCGGTCAGCCGGGACGCCCTGGCGGATATCGCCGCCTACATGGCTCCCAACGATCTGTTGATCCTGTTCTCTGTGAGCGGTTCGGCCCAGCTGATGCAGCAGATCACCGAGGCCAACGGCAAGGTGCTGCTGGTGACAGCCAACCCCCATTACGACAATGCCGCCGCAGTGGACCGGGCTATTCTGCTGCCCTACGCCTCCACCGACCCGGAGACCAGTTCCATCTCCCCCATCCTATTTGATGTGTTTGTGGAACTTCTGGTGAACGCGGTGGCCCGGGTAGGCTGATCGGGCAGAGCCAGTCCGACGCAGGGTGGTCCTGCCCTTTCAAATATGGTTTCCAAACAGATACTATAGCACAATAATGTGCCTACTTTATAAAAAACGATAACCGTTAGGATGGTGCCGTAGGGCGGCGGGGCTGCCTGAAGAGCGCGCGCAGAGGGTGAGCCGGAGGCGCCGGCAGGCCCCAAGGCCGTTCTGCAAGCGGCAAATTCACCGATCAAGGAGGAGGAACCCTCATGACAAAGGCCGACCGGCAGGCAGAACGGCTGGATTACCTTCTGGAGGCATTCAAACAGGATTCCGGCCGCTACCGGGATCTGGCGGTAGCCGATGATTACGGGACAAAGAGGCTGACGCTGCGCGGCCTGATGAACATCCGGATGCCAAAACCGCTGCCGGGGGAGGTGCAGGCGGTGCAGGACGCTTTCCTGCGGCAGGAAGCGGCGGAGAAGGGGATCGTTTCCCCGGAAGCTATCCCCACCCTGGCCCAGCAGGGGAGCAGCTGCCCTCTGGGGGAGCGCCTATCCCTCTGGCAGGGGGATATCACCCGTTTGGCGGTGGATGCCATCGTCAACGCGGCCAACAGCGGGATGCTGGGCTGCTTTGTACCGAACCACCGCTGCATTGACAATGCAATCCACTCCGCCGCCGGTATTCAGCTACGGGAGGAGTGCAGCCGCCTTATGCGCGCCCAAGGCCATGAGGAACCCACCGGCTCCGCCAAGATAACGAAAGGGTATAACCTGCCTGCCAAATATGTGCTGCACACCGTCGGCCCCATCGTACACGGCAGGCTCACCGAGGCTGACCGGACAGCGCTGGCCGCCTGCTATCGCTCCTGCCTGGAATTGGCGGCGACTTATGGGCTACAGAGCCTGGCGTTCTGCTGCCTTTCCACCGGGGAGTTTCACTTCCCCCAGCGGGAGGCCGCACAGATCGCGGTGGGAACGGTGACGGAGTTCCTGCGCCGACAGCCTGTTCCCCAGCGGGTCATCTTCAATGTGTTCAAAGATGACGACTTGAAAATTTACAAAGAAATCCTAATGGGAATATAAGGTAACACCGCACAATTCGCGGCTACGCCGGAGCGGCGCTTTGAATTATGCGGTGTTGCCCTTTGACAAACCTATAACTGCAGTCCCTCTTCAAAGTAAAGGACTTTTTCCTCCAAAATTTGTATACTTTTTGTGTACACCCTTGCGGGAAGCAACGCTGCCCAAAACAAAAATGCCGCCGATACTTAACGTACCAGCGACATTTTTAGAAAGTCGGAGTGACGGGATTCGAACCCACGGCCTCTTGGTCCCGAACCAAGCGCGCTACCAACTGCGCTACACCCCGATAAAAAAGCCGCAGCAGCTTTGCTGCTGCGGTCCTTTGGTTGGGGATGAGAGGATCGAACTCCCACGGGCGGAGTCAGAGTCCGCTGCACTACCATTATGCGAATCCCCAGTGATGTCTTGGGCGGCTGCCCTCAACGCTTACCCATTATATACGGTCGGCCTGCATTTGTCAACAACTTTTTTCCAACTTTTGCGGCGGAATTTCAAAAATATCTTTTGCGTCCCACGGGCAGGGGCTCCGGGAACAGGGGACGAGTCCCCCGTTGGGGCTGCGGGGCGGCAAAACCGTGAAACA
>CAZIVF010000038.1:11819-18442 GCA_964542725.1 uncultured Subdoligranulum sp.
GGGAACAGGGGACGAGTCCCCCGTTGGGGCTGCGGGGCGGCAAAACCGTGAAACAAACTCTCGAAAGAGCCAAAAGTGCGCGCCGTTGCACGGTTCTTTTGGACGCTTTGTTTTCTTGTGTCGCTCGCATGAAGCCGGCCTGTTTTTATAAAAATTGTCCTGTTTGCATTGACAAAGCGGCCCCGACGGGGTACATTTAATAGTAAGCAGATCCCACAAAACAGGGAGGTAATGAAGATGAAAAAACGTGTTGGTATCCTGACGGCTGGCGGCGACTGCCCCGGCTTGAACGCCACCATCCGCGGAGCCGCCAAGGCGCTGTACCAGCGCATGGGGGACAAGGTGGAGATCGTCGGCATTATGAACGGCTATGACGGCCTGATCCGCGGCAATTACCGCGAGATGGAACCCAGCGAGTTCTCCGGTATCCTGACGGTGGGCGGCACCATCCTGGGAACCAAGCGCACCCCCTTCAAGAAGATGCGCATTGTGGAGGAGGATAATATCGATAAGGTCAAGGCGATGAAGAAGACCTACAAGGAGGCCAAGCTGGACTGCCTGCTCTGCCTGGGCGGCAACGGCACCCACAAGAACGCCAACCTTCTCAGCCAGGAAGGCCTGAACGTCATCGGCCTGCCCAAAACCATCGACAACGATATTTACGGCACCGACGTGACCTTCGGCTTCCACACTGCGGTGGATATCGCCACCGACGTGATCGACCGCATCCACACCACGGCGGGCAGCCACAGCCGTGTGATGTGCATCGAGATTATGGGCAACAAGGCCGGTTGGCTGACGCTGTACTCCGGCGTTGCCGGCGGCGCGGATATCATCCTGATCCCGGAGCACCCCTATGATATCAAAAAGGTGGCCCAGGCGGTGGAGCGCCGCGCCAAGGCCGGCAAGAACTTCTCCATCCTGGCGGTGGCCGAAGGCGCTTATTCGGTGGAGGAGGCCAAGATGAAGCGCAAGGAATGGACCGCCAAGCGCGCCGAGGCCGGCTACACCACCGCGACCAGCCGCATTGCCAAGGAAGTCGAAGCTATGACCGGCGCCGAGACCCGCGTCTGCGTGCCGGGCCATATGCAGCGCGGCGGCAGCCCCAGCGCTTACGACCGCGTGCTGGCCACCCAGTTCGGCACCTACGCCGCCGGCCTGGTGGCCGATGAACACTACGGCGTCACCGTCGCCATGGTCAACCGCCATGTGACCGCCAACCCGCTGGCCGATATCGCCGGCAAGACCCGCGGCGTGCCAGACGACTGCGATATGCTCAACGTCGCCCGCTCGATGGGCATCAGCCTGGGCTGATTTTATTCCACGCAGCCGCTCCCCTGGGGGCGGCTGCATTTTTGTATCCGAAGAGCGGCCTGCCCGGCAGGCCGCTCACCAACAATAAGAAATTTCCCATAAGCATCCCATCAGGATTTGGAGGGACAAAATGGAAAGACCTGTTACAACACTGTTTATGCTGATGTCCTTTGATGGAAAATTACCACAGGCGCGACGGATGATTTGGATATGACAGGGATTCCCCCAAAATTGCGGGCGTTCGGGAGGGCCTGCACCAGTACTATGAAATAGAGCAGACCACCGATTTGTGGTCGCCCAACTCCGGTAGGGTCCAGGAGAAGATGGGCGTCAATACGAAGAAACTGCCGGGCAGGACGCCGGTTTCCTTTGTGATCATCGACAACCATCTCTTAACCGAGAATGGCGTTCGCTATTTTTGCGCATTATCAAAAGAATTTGTGCTGGTCACATCCAACGCGGACCATCCGGCTTTTCGAGTGCGCCAGGGTAATCTTCACATCGTCCATCAAAGCGAGTTGTCTTTGGTGGATGCGCTTGCAAAACGCAAGTCGGACTATGGATGCCAAAGGCTTACCATACAAACCGGCGGCACGCTGAACGGGTTGTTTCTGCGGGAGAAACTGCTTGATTATATCGACCTTGTCGTGGCCCCTGTCCTGGTTGGCGGCAAGGGCACCTCCACCCTCATTATTGTCATTCCAAATACCTGTCCCGCAGCGCCGCCAGGCGCGGGGCGTTCAGGCCGAACTCTGCCGCAAAGTAGTCCTCATAGCGGGCAAAGCGCGCCTCAATGGCGTCCAGCGTACCCGCCGCCATCTGGTAGCTGACCCCCTCCACGGGGATGGCCAGGGCGCGCATCTCGTAAGGCAGCGTGGCCAGGTGCGCCTCCAGGATGGCGCGGCGGTAAGTGTTGGTCAGCATATAGTCCCGCAGCACGGTGGGGCGGTCCACACCCAGAGCCAGCAGGATCAGCATCGCGCCGATGCCGGTGCGGTCCTTGCCGCAGGAGCAGTGGAAGAGCAGCGGTACCCGCCCCTGCTCCAGCAGCTCAAACAGCAGGTGATAGGCCCTGTTGCCGAAGGGCATCTGAGCATATAGGTGGGAGAACCACTCGAAATCATGTACCTCCCGCCCGGCGGCTGCCACATAGCGGGCCTTCTCCTCCTCCAGCCGACGGATGCCGCTGGGGGAAAAATCCATCTCGGTGCCATCCGCATGGCACATGCCGCAGAGGCGGATATTCTCCGCCCCCGGCACAGCGGGGTCGGGGTGACGGGCGGCCTCCCCGGCGGCGCGCAAGTCCAGCACCACCCGCAGCCCCAGGCTACGTAGCTTGGCGCGGTCGGCAGGGCTTTGCAGTCTATCCAGGTTGCCGCCGCGGTAGAGAAGCCCCCGCCGTACACGGCGTCCGTCGGCGGCGCGGTAGCCCCCCAACTCGCGGAAATTGTCGGCCCCCTCGAAAGAAATTTCGGCTCCGGGCATGGGAATCATGGCGGCACCCTCCTAAAATAGCAGTCTGCTTACACTGTACCATGGCGGGGCCAGACTGTCAAATGCGGCGGCTCCGGCGGGACGGGTGGCAGAAGACCCCCGCCCACCGCAAAATTTCCCCGTCCCGCCCTTGACAACCGCGCCAAAAAGCGGTAGGATACAAGAGTACAAATGCAGTGAGAAAGAGGGCGCGGGGCGCACCCCTTTTACAGAGAGCCGGGGGCGGTGGAAGCCCGGCAAAGGAACCCCCAAGCTGTCGCTTTCGAGCAGGTGCGGTGAAACAGAGAGAAACACGGATCCCACCCAATGCGAGGATTGCCCGGCAAGACGGGCGCTGGGCCCGCAGGGCGGGGCGGATCCTGGGTTCCCCGCAGTAGCCGCGTCCGGGTTTGCCGCCGTTATCAGGGCGGGCGGGGTGTTGGCCCTGCCGTAAAGCGGCCTTTGCAAAAAGGCAACTTGGGTGGTACCGCGACTTGTAGATTTACAGGCCGTCCCATGAGAATTTTCTTGTGGGGCGGCCTTTTTGTCTGCCCCCCCGAAAGCCAAAGGAGGAAACACAATGCCGAAAGAACTCGCCAAACAGTACGACCCCAAGGGCGTGGAGGACCGCATCTACCAAAACTGGTGCGGCAAGGGCTACTTCCACACCCGGATCGACCGCAGCAAAAAGCCCTTCACCATCGTGATGCCGCCGCCCAACGTCACCGGCCAGCTGCACATGGGCCACGCCATGGACAATACCTGGCAGGATATCCTCATCCGCTATAAGCGGATGCAGGGTTACGCTGCCCTGTGGGTCCCCGGCACCGACCACGCCTCCATCGCCACCGAGGCCAAGGTGGTGGAGGCCATACGCAAGGAGGGGCTGACCAAGGAGGATCTGGGCCGGGATGGCTTTTTGGAGCGCGCCTGGGCCTGGAAGAACACCTACGGCAGCCGTATCGTCAGCCAGCTGAAAAAGCTGGGTTCCAGCTGCGACTGGGACCGGGAGCGCTTCACCATGGATGAGGGCTGCTCCGACGCGGTGAAGGAGGTCTTTGTGCGCCTGTACGGCCAGGGACTCATCTACCGGGGCAACCGGATGGTCAACTGGTGTCCCCGCTGCAACACCTCCATCTCGGATGCCGAGGTGGAGTACGAGAGCAAGGAGGGGTCCTTCTGGCACCTGCTCTACCCGGTCAAGGAGACCGGCGAGATGCTGGAACTGGCCACCACCCGCCCCGAGACCATGCTGGGCGATACCGCCGTTGCCGTCAACACCGAGGACCCGCGCTATGCCCACCTGCACGGCTGCCATGTGGTGCTGCCGCTGCTGGGCCGCGAGATCCCCATCGTCTGCGATGAACACGCCGATATGGAGAAGGGGACCGGCGTGGTGAAGATCACCCCCGCCCACGACCCCAACGACTTTGAGGTGGGCAAGCGCCACGACCTGCCGATGATCCGCGTGCTGACCTACGACGGCCATATGACCGGCGCGGCCGACAAGGCCGAGGCCGACGCGCTGCGCGCCGCCGGCCGGGCCGCCGCCGACGAGCCGGAGGTGCTGGACTGCGGCAAGTACGCCGGCATGACCGCCCTGGAGGCCCGCCAGGCCATCCTGGCCGACCTGGAAGCCTGCGGCGCGCTGAAGGAGACGGAATCCATCACCCACGACGTGGGAACCTGCTACCGCTGCCACTCGGTCATCGAGCCGATGGTCTCCAAGCAGTGGTTTGTCAGGATGGAGCCGCTGGCCGGCCCCGCCATCGAGGCGGTGGAGAACGGCGCCATCAAGTATGTGCCGGCACGCTTCACCAAGAACTATCTGGCCTGGATGCGCGGCACCCGGGACTGGTGCATCAGCCGCCAGCTGTGGTGGGGCCACCAGATCCCCGCCTGGTACTGCGACGAATGCGGCGAGACGGTGGTGGCCAAGAACGCCCCCGCCGCCTGCCCCAAGTGCGGCTGCACCCATCTGACCCAGGACCCCGACACGCTGGACACCTGGTTCAGTTCCGCCCTGTGGCCCTTCTCCACCCTGGGCTGGCCCGACGAGGGCAGCGAGGACCTGAACTTCTTCTACCCCACCAGCACGCTGGTCACGGGGTACGATATCATCGGCTTCTGGGTCTCCCGCATGATCTTCTCCGGCCTGGCCTACACCGGCAAGGCGCCCTTCGACACCGTGCTGATCCACGGCATCGTGCGGGACAGCCAGGGCCGCAAGATGTCAAAATCCCTGGGCAACGGCATCGACCCGCTGGAAATCATCGACCAGTATGGGGCCGACGCGCTGCGCATGATGCTGGTGGTGGGTTCCACCGCCGGCAACGATATGCGCTACAGCGACGAAAAGGTCAAGGCTAGCCGCAACTTTGCCAACAAGCTGTGGAACGCCACCCGCTTTGTGCTGATGAACCTGCCCGAGGATTTCACCCCCGGCCTGCCCGAGGAGAGCAAGCTGGACATGAGCGATAAGTGGGTGCTCTCGGAATTGGCGAACGTCGCCGCCGAGGCCACCGCCAACCTGGACAAGTACGAACTGGGCCTGGCCGCCGAGAAGGTTGAGAGTTTTATCTGGGATATCTACTGCGACTGGTATATCGAAATCTGCAAGTCCCGCCTGAACTCCGGCGACGGGGCTATGGCCGATACCGCCCGCCGGGTGCTGGTGCATGTGCTGGACAAGGCCCTCAAGCTGCTGCATCCCTTCATGCCCTTCGTCACCGAGGAACTGTACCAGGCGCTGCCCGGCTGCGGCGAGACCGTCATGCTGCAAACCTGGCCCGGCAATGAGGCGCTGCCCGCCTGGCCGGAGGAGTGCGCCGACTTTGAGAAGCTGATGGACTACATCAAGGCCGTCCGCGCCATCCGCAGCGACATGAACGTCCACCCGGCCAAGAAGACCAGCATGGTCATCGAGACCGCCGACCCCGCCGCCTTCCAAAAAGGCAGCGTCTACCTGGCCCGCTTCGCCTTCGCCACCGAAGTGACCCTCACCGACGCCTACCAAGGCGACCCCGCCGCCGACGGCATGGTCACGGTCGTGACCCCCGCCGCCCGGGGCTTTATCCCCATGCTGGAACTGATCGACCAGGAGAAGGAGCTGGCTCGCCTGAACAAGGAACTGGCGAAAAACGAGAAGGAACTGGCCATGTTCCAGAACCAACTCAAGAACCCCAAGTTTGTTGAGAAGGCCCCCGCCCATCTGGTGGCGGAGACCCGCGCCAAGCTGGCCGCCGCCCAGGATAAGAACGCCAACATCAAGCAGTCCATCCGGGCGCTGGGATGAGCAAACGGCTGTATCTGGTGGGCGGCCCGATGGGCGTCGGCAAGACCACCGTCTGCCAATGCCTCAAGCGGCGGCTGCCCCGCCACCGTGGGGGCAAAAGGCGGCTTCAGATTTGTGGAGGGAAATAAAAGTGACGTTTCAATGCATTGCCATCGCGGTTCTGCTCGCTTTTTACGGCTGTTATTTTGTAAAAATGCTTTGCCAGAAAAAGAAGGGAATCCAGACCGATCAAATAGGCAAGGGCAAAACCGGCTTTGTGCGGTGGGTTGAAATCACCATGAAGGCGGCGGCCGTTCTCGTCTTTGCGGCGGGCGTTGCCAGCATTTTTCTGGGAACGGGCGTCGGCTCTGTGCCGATTCGGGCGGCAGGGGCGGCGGTGAGCGTCGTGGGGACCGCCGTGTTTATCGCTTCCGTTGTGACCATGCGCGATAGCTGGCGGGCCGGCGTATCCCCCACCGATCAGACGGAGCTTGTCACAGGCGGGATCTATCAAATCAGCCGCAACCCCGCTTTCTTGGGATTTGACCTTCTGTATATCGGC
>CAZIVF010000039.1:0-1712 GCA_964542725.1 uncultured Subdoligranulum sp.
AAGTATTTGGCAGCTATGAGAAATACGAGGGTTCCGTTTTGTTGGTGGCTGCAATATTTGGAGCTTTCCAGCTTTACTGCGATTTCTCCGGCTGTATGGATATCGCCGGAGGGTTGTCCCAGGTACTGGGGATTGAATTGGAGAAAAATTTCGATCATCCGTTTTTTTCGCGGACGGCGGCAGAATTCTGGCGGCGCTGGCACATTACGCTTGGCACATGGTTTAAGGATTATGTCTATATGCCGTTGGTAATCTCACAGCCCGTGATGAGGCTGTCCGTCAGAATACGCAAACGGTTTGGAAAACGTGCCGGTAAGCTGACAGCGCAGGTTATCCCCTTAGCGGTGGTTTGGCTCCTGACAGGGTTGTGGCACGGCACAGGCGCCAACTATATCGTATGGGGGATTTTCTGGGGAACGATCATTATTTTAAGCACCGCGCTGGAGCCGGAATGGAAGCGCCTGCCGGCGCTGCTGCATCTGGATACGAAAAGCAAGGGCTATGCCCTGTTCCAACAGTGGAGGACATTCGCGTTATTTGTCATCACCCGCATTATTGTATTGCCCGGGAATTTGGCGGTCAGCGGTGAGATATTCCAAAAAATGATAACGGGATTCGGTCTGTGGGCGCTGGTGGACGGCTCTTTGTACCAAGCAGGATTGGATCGTCCGAACTTCATTTTGGCGGTACTCTGCATCGTACTGTTGGGATGGGTAGGCAAAAGTCAGCAGCAGGGAAGCATTCGGGAGAAAATTTCCCGAATGCCGCTACCGGTCCGGTGGACAATTTATTATGCCGCATTTTTTTCTGTGGTGATCTTCGGTATCTATGGCGCCGGTTATGATGCAAGCACGTTTGTGTACATGCAATATTAAAGCACAGCGAACAAGGACAAGGGTTCAAAATCAACAGAAGGAGAGAAAAACAATGGAAGAAAAAATTTTGCACTTATTACAAGAGGAATACCCTGAGATCGACTTTATGGCCTCAAACGAGTTGGTGGATGATGGCCTTTTGGACTCTCTCACCCTGACGGGGATCATCTCTCTTCTGACGATGGAATTTGGCATCACCATTCCGTATGAAGAGATCATTGAGGAAAACTTTAATTCCGTTGCGGGCATGGCTAAGATGGTCGAGAAATTGATGTGAAGATGGGGGATAGACAAAGATGGATCAGACCATCGTGGAAGCGGTCCTCTCGCATGGCAGAGAAACTCCGGACAAATTGGCTGTCGGCTTTAAGCAGACGAGGTTGACCTATGCCGATGCGTGCCATGAAATGAAGCAGGCTGCGGCGTTGCTGCATACCCGGTATGGCGTTCAAAAAGGCGATTTGGTGATGCTCTCGGCCGTTTCTAAACCAGAGTATGTGGTGCTGTTATTGGGAATCCAGTATCTGGGGGCAGTCAGCGTACCGATCGATAAATCGGCAAAGGAAGCCAACATCTTGGATGTGTACGATTTCATCCATCCGAAGCTGCTGATTACAGATTCAAAATTAACCTCGGAGCGTCCGGGGAAAATTAGTCTGAAGGAATGCTATTCCGATCTTCGGGCTATGGAGGAAATAGCGGCAGAATATAGTCTGCCGCAGGAAAATGATTTGGCAGAAATTCTGTTTACCACCGGGACAACGGGAAAACCCAAGGGCGGGATGCTGACATATGGCTGCCTGCTGGCAAGCACCCACAATACATGGCATGGCGTTG
>CAZIVF010000039.1:1812-3786 GCA_964542725.1 uncultured Subdoligranulum sp.
ACAACACCTGGGGATCCACAGAAACCGGCGGAGCTATTTTTTTGAATGTGAGTCGGCATCCTGATAAACTGACCTCTTTGGGGAAGCCTGCGGAAGGTGTGCATCTGAAGGTTCTCAATGCCGAAGGAAAAGAGATCAAAGCACATGACATCGGCAGCGCCGGACGGATGGCCTTGCAGGGGAAAATGCAGATGGCTGGCTATTATAACATGCCGGAACAGACCGCGCAAACGCTGGTGGACGGTTGGCTGCTGACAAACGACATGGTATATACCGACGCGGACGGCTATGTTTATATGCTGGGCCGGGCTGATGATATCATCAACGTGGGAGGTGAGAAGGTCTCCCCCATTGAGGTGGAAAACCTTGCCCAGGAATTTGAGCAGATCCGGGAATGTGCCTGTATCGGCGTGCCGGACCCGAAGGGAATGCTGGGACAAGTCCCGATCCTGTATGTTGTGCCGGAGAGCGGCACTTTTGAAGAAAAGGAGCTGCTGAAATTTCTATCGGCAAAAATGGAGAAATACAAGCTCCCGCAAAGCTGTGTCTTGATCGACGAACTGCCGCGCAATCGGATGAAAAAGCTGGATCGAAAAGCGCTGCACCGCCTTTGGGAAAGTCAGGGTGCGGCTCCGGCGATGAATGATGTGATTTTGAACATCCGCAGCCGCCGCAGCCTGCGGGATTTTACCGAACGGGAAATCGCCCGTCCGACTCTGAAAATGATCGTGGAGACAGGGATCTATGCCCCGAGCGGACATAATATGCAGACCTGGAAATTTACCGTGACGCAGGATCCAAAGAAAATTACATTCTTCAAGAAAACCGTAGAACGGGTGGCAAAGGAGAAGAAAGTTTATTTCTATGGTTTTAACGCGCCAAAGGCAATGATTTTGATTTCCAACGACCGACGCAATGCGTATGGCATCCAGGATGCGTCCTGCGCGGCGCAGAATATGATGCTGGCGGCCCATTCACTGGGGGTCGGCTCCGTGTGGATCAACGCCCTGATGACAATTTGTGATGAACCAGAAATCCGAACGCTCCTGCGGGAATATGGAATACCCGATACGCATATCGTTTGGGCAACCTTGGCGATGGGGTATCCGGCCAATCAAGGCAAAATGCTGGCCAAGAAAACGGGTGTGATCCATTGGCTTGAATAGAAAACAAGGAAAAAACGGAATAAATCTGCACAGGAAAAAGCCGGATCCCCCTTGGCTGCATCGCGGTCAGCGGTGCGTTTTGATATCAGCGGTATCCTTCAACTCTTTTCGATAGTCCGAAGGGCGCGTTGTAAAGCCGCCCTCTCAAAAATAATGCATAAAAAGGCGGCCCTCAAAGGAAGCTGAAATGGCTCCTTTGGAGGGTCGGCTTTTCATTTTGCTCTCGCTTTTTGTGCAGATTGCCGCTGTACTTTCATCTTGTAGCAGCGCCTTGCTTTTTGCGGGCTTTGGTGGGAAAGTGCGGGGCGCGCTAGCCCCCCTTATTTCTGCGCCTGCAGGGCGTCATCCAGGGTGTCCATGCAGGCGGGGATGGCGCTCAGGTCCATGCCGGTGAAATCGGTTGTCACGCCGGCGGTTGCCAGCAGGTCGGCGGTGGCGGCGGGGTCGTCGGCGATGGCCCGGGCCTGCTGGCTGATGCCCGGCCAGTTCTGCTGCAGGGTGGCCTCCCGGTTGGCGTCCAGCCCCTGCCGCCAGAGGGCGGCGTCGCCTGCCAGGTCGCTGGGGACGTTGGTGGAGAGCAGCTCCACCAGCCCGGCGGCGGCCTTGGCTGTCTTCAGGCTGCCGCCGGCGCTGTCCGCCTCGTAGCTGACGCACTCGTCCAGCAGGGCGTTCAGGCTTGTGGTGTGAACGGCGGTCTCCTGGGGTACGGCGGCGCTGCCGCCCGCCGCCGGATCGCTGGCGGCGCCGTCGCCGCTGTCGGTCATGGCGCCCGGCGCGGGGCTGGCCGTGGCGGTTCCGCCCATGCCGC
>CAZIVF010000039.1:3886-18130 GCA_964542725.1 uncultured Subdoligranulum sp.
CTGTCGGTCATGGCGCCCGGCGCGGGGCTGGCCGTGGCGGTTCCGCCCATGCCGCCCTCGCTGCCGCTGCCCGCGCCCTCCCCGGCTATGCCGCTCGTCCCATCGCCGGCCATATCGCTGCCGGCAGCGTCCTCGCCTGTGGCCGATTCGCCGGCCATGCCGCTGCTCGCTATTGAGGAGGATGCGCCGTCGCACCCCGCCAGCGCCAGGCAAAATGCCGCAGCCGCCAGCAGGGCAGCCGCCTTCTTCCAAATACGCATACTGTGATCTCCCTTCCTGAGACGGCAGGCCGGGCCGCGCCGCGCCAAGGCGGCCCGCTCCCCGGTATGCCCTCTGTTTCTACCATAGTATTCCCGGCCCTGCCGGTTTGTATCCCCGCTCCGCCGCGCGGAGCGCACAAATGGATATACAATTCTATTATACCTGTTTTTGCCCCTTTTGCCAAGAGGCGGCAAATTTTATACCAATTTTATACGGCGGCAGACATTTGCTGTAAATTCCGTCTTGCCCGCAGGCGGCTTTTCGGGTACAATAGAGATGAATTTTGTTCTGATAGGAGAACCCCTATGTTAAATGAAATATTTTCCTTTTTGCAGGCGGGCGTCAGCCCCTTCCACGCCGTAGCTGCCGCCTGCGCCCGGCTCAACGCAGCCGGTTATACCCGGCTGGAGGAGGCCGACTACTGGAATCTGCAGCCCGGCTGCGGCTACTACCTCACCCGCAACGATTCGGCGGTGATCGCCTGGCGGGTGCCGGATCATTCTATCGGCGGCTGGCGCATCACCGCCAGCCATGCCGATTCCCCCACCTGGCGCGTCAAAAATGACCGGGTGGAGGGCGAGGGCTGCTGCCGCCTCAATGTGGAGGGCTACGGCGGCATGAACATGGCCAGCTGGCTGGACCGCCCGCTGAGCGTGGCGGGCCGGGTGCTGCTGCGCACCCCCGACGGCGTCGAGACCCGGCTGGTGTATCTGGACCGGGATCTGCTGGTCATCCCCTCGCTGGCCATCCACATGGACCGGGAACTGAACCAGGGCCACAAGTACAACGCCCAAGCGGATATGCAGCCTCTTTTCGGCCCGGCGGGCTGCCGGAGTCTGACCGAACTTTTGGCGGAGGAATTGAAGGTGGACGCGGCAGACATGGCGGACCGCGATCTGGTGCTGGTGTGCCGCCAGCAGCCCACCCGCGTGGGGCCGGACGGCGAGTTTTTCCTCAGCCCCCGCATCGACGATCTGGAGTGCGCCGCCGCCACGCTGCTGGCCTTTTTGGAGGCCGCGCCGCAGGCGGACAGCGCCTGCGCCCCCGTCTGGGCGCTTTTGGACAATGAGGAGGTGGGCAGCGGCACCCGCCAGGGGGCGGCCAGCTCCTTTTTGCGGGATACGCTGGACCGCATCCAGGACGCCGTGCCTCACAGCGCCCAGGCCCAGCAGCGGGCGCTGGCCAACAGCTTCCTGCTCAGTGCCGACAATGCCCATGCCGTCCACCCGAACTTTGCCGCCAAGGCGGATCCTGCCAACCCGGTGCGGCTGGGCGGCGGCGTGGTGCTGAAATACAACGCCAGCCAGCGCTACACCACCACCGGCCTGACCGGCGGCATCTTTGCCGAGATCTGCCGCCGCGCGGCGGTGCCGGTGCAGACGTTTGCCAACCGGGCGGATCTGCCCGGCGGCAGCACGCTGGGGAATCTGCAGAGCCGCACCCTGCCCATCCCGATGGCGGATATCGGCCTGGCCCAGCTGGCGATGCATTCCGCTGTGGAGACGGCAGCCTGTGCCGATGCCGGGGCGATGGTGCGGGCGGCGTCGGCCTTCTACCGGGTGCATCTGCGCTGCCTGGGGGATGGCAGATACGATCTGGAAATGCTGTAGGACGCCGCAAGGCCGGCTGGCCGGGGCCTGCCCGCAGGGGGCGGCTTCCGGGTGCGGGCGGCGCGGCGGGCGCCCGGTATACTTTTGCGGGGGAGGCATTGTATGACCATTGGACGATACGCGCCCAGCCCCAGCGGGCGGATGCATCTGGGCAACCTCTGCTGCTGCCTGCTGGCCTGGCTTTCGGCCAAGAGCCGGGGCGGGCGGGTGCTGCTGCGCATCGAGGATCTGGACGCCGCCCGCTGCCCCCGGGCCTATGCCGACCAGATCGCGGAGGACCTGGCCTGGCTGGGGCTCTCGGCTGACGGCCCGGACCGCGCCGTCTACCAGAGCGAGCGAAGCGGCCTCTACCAAAAATACTATGATATCCTGGCCGAAAAAGGGCTGGTCTACCCCTGTTTTTGCAGCCGCGGCCAACTCCACGCGGCCAGTGCGCCCCACCGGGCGGACGGCCAGGTGGTCTACGCCGGTACCTGCCGGGGGCTGACGGCGGCGCAGATCGAGGCCAAAAGCCGCCTCCGCGCCCCCGCCTGGCGAGTGCGGGTCCCGGACGAGGTGATCGGCTTCACCGACGGCCACATGGGTTATTATGAGGAGAATCTGGCCCGGGACTGCGGGGATTTTTACCTGCGCCGCGCCGACGGCGTTTTTGCCTACCAGCTGGCCGTGGTGGTGGACGACGCCCTGATGGGCGTGACCGAGGTGGTGCGCGGGGCCGACCTCCTGAGCAGTACCCCCCGGCAGCTGTGGCTCTACCGGGAACTGGGGCTGACGCCGCCCCGCTTTACCCACATGCCGCTGCTGCTGGCCCCCGACGGGCGGCGCCTCTCAAAGCGGGATGGGGACCAAAGCCTGGAAAACCTGCGGCAGCGCTTCCCGCCGGAGGAGATCATCGGGCGGCTGGCCTATGCCTGCGGCCTGCAGGCCGCGCCGGCCCCCCGGCGGGCCGAGGAGCTGATCGACGGCTTTTCCTGGCAGAAGGTGCCGCAAAACGACATCCTTCTGCCGGAAAATCTGTTTTACTAGGGGAGCGCTGAATCGATCCGGCGGGCAGATTGCCGGGCGCGCCGTTCCGATGCCGGCGGAGCTTGGCGCACAGAGGCCGGCAAGATGCGTGCCGCGATTGGTTCGGATGTTCCCGGGAGAAAGAAAGCGGGGAAGCCGCCGGCGACAGGCGGCCCGCCCCGGTGCTTGTTTAAGGAGAGCCTATGCGATACCAAGAAATGGAGCGGAAGCGGCCCCTGCGGCGGAGCGCCGCGGCGTTTGCCCTTTTGCTTTGCCTTTCCCTGCTTTGCCCGGCGGACGGCGGCGCCCTGGCCTGCGCCTGGGTCAGCCTGGTGCTGGCGGCGGCGGTCTGCGTTTGGCAGCGGGCGCTGTTCTGCGGCGCGCGGCGGGAACTGACGGGCCGCGCCCCGGGGCGGGATGCGCTGGCCGTGCTGGCCGCCGCCCTCCCGCTGCTGTACGGCCTGGCGGATACGGTTCGGCTTACCTGTGAATACATAGAGACGGGGGCTGCGCAGCCCGGCGAGGGGCCATCCTTCGCCGCAGCGGCGGGGGTGCTGGTGCTGACGGCTGCGGACCGCGCCCGGGAGGCCGCGCTGCGCGCGCGGCTGGAAGCCCCGCTGTGCGGCCCGCCCCGCCCGGCGGCAGGCACGGAGGTTTGCCTGCTGCGGGACGACGCCCAGAACATTGTGCCGCTGGCGGAGGTGCGCCCCGGCGACCTGCTGCTGGTGCGCCCCGGCGAGACGGTGCCGGCGGACGGCATCGTCTGCCTGGGGGTCTCCGCCGTGGATGAATCGGCGCTGACGGGGGCGGGGGAACCGGTGGACAAGTTCCCCGGCTCCCCCGTGCTGGCCGCCACCCGCAACCGGGATGGCGCGCTGACCTGCCGCGTTGCCCGCCTGGGGGCGGATACCACCGCTGCCCGGGCGGAGAATCTGCTGAGGCAGGCCGCCGCCACCCGCCCCGCCCTGGCAGGTCGTATGAACCGGCTTGCGCGGCTGGAACGGTGGTTCGCCCCCGCGGCGGCTCTGCTGGCTGCCGCCGTACTGCTTCTTTGGCTGCTGCTGGGGCGGAGCCTGGGCTTCGCCCTGGCGCGGGCGGCGGCGGTGCTGGCAGTGAGCTGCCCCGGGCTGGCGGCGCTGGCGGTCTCGTCGGCGGTGCTGGCGGGCTGCGGGCGGGGAGCGCGCAGCGGCATCCTCTTCCGGGACGCCGCCGCCATGGAAGCCGCCGCTGCGCTGGACACCGTGCTGTTGGACAAGGACGGCACCATCACCACCGGGGATCCCGAGGTGGTGGAGATCATCGGCACCCGCAAGGTGCCCGCCAAATTCCTGCTGGGGATGGCCGCCGGGCTGGAGCTGCGCAGCGGGCATCCGCTGGCCCGCGCCATCCTGAAAAAAGCCGAGGAGGAGAAGATCGCCTACTCCCGCCTGACCGCCTTTGAGGAGGAGCCGGGCCGGGGACTGCGGGGCAAGCTGGCGGGCAAGGTGCTGGCGGGCGGCAGCCGTGACTTTATCGCCGCCCAGTGCGAGGAACTGCCGCCCGACCTGGTGGAGGCCGCCAGCCGGCTGGAACAGCAGGGGATCACGCCGCTTTGGTTCTCTTTGGCGGGGCATGCGGCGGGGATCATCGGTGTATCTGACGTAGTCAAATCCACCAGCAAACCGGCGGTGGAGCAGATGCGGGCGCTGGGGCTGGACGTCCTGCTTCTCACCGGGGATTCCCCCGCCAACGCCGCCCATATTGCCGGGCTGGTGGGCCTGGATCAGGATCATCTTCGGGCGGAAGTGCCGGCGGGCGGCAACGCCGCCGAGGTGCGCCGCCTTCAGCCCGCCGCCCGCGTGGCAATGACGGGGGATGGCCGGGCCGACGCCGAGGCGATGCGGGCCGCCGCCCTGGGTGTGGCGATGGACGGTGCGGGCGATCTGCCCGAGGCCGCCGGTTTGCTGCTGCTCCGCCGGGAACTGGCCGATCTGCCCGCCGCCGTGCGCCTGGCGCGGCGGGTGATGGAAGTGATGCGGCGCAGCCTGCTGGGGGCGGCGGTCTTTCAGGCGGCGGCGCTGCTTGCGGCGGCTGGCCTGCTGGCGCCGCTGGGCTTTACGCCCGGGCCGGTGCTGGGGGCGCTGGCGGCCTGCCTGGCGGGGGCCGCTGTGCAAGCCGCTGCGCTGCGGCTTGAAACGTTTGCGATGCAGGGGGATAGCCCCGCCGCCCCGCTCCGCCCGGGCGCGGCGGAGACAGACGAGGGAGGTCCGATATGATCCGACGCCATTACCGCTTCAGCGGCCGGGTGCAGGGGGTGGGATTCCGCTACCGCGCCCAGTATACCGCCCAGCATCTGGGCCTGACCGGCTGGGTGGAAAACAACTGGGACGGCACCGTCGAAATGGAGGTCCAAGGCCCCGAGGCGGCGGTGGACAAGATTGTGACCACCCTCACGGCCACCAGCCGCTGGATCATGATTGAGGATATACAGAGCTACGATATGCCGCCGCAGCCGGGGGAGCACAGCTTCCGCGTGCGGGGGTAGGGAGGAGAAACGCCATGACCGGAACTCTTTACATTGTGGCAACGCCCATCGGCAACCTGGACGATATGCCGCCCCGGGTGGCCGCCACCTTCGGCGCGGCGGATTTCATCGCGGCGGAGGATACCCGCGTCACCCTGCGGCTGCTCAACCATCTGGGGCTGAAAAAGCCGATGGTCAGCTACTATGAACATGCGCTGTTCAAGGGGGAGGCTATCCTGCAGCGCATCGAGGCGGGGGAGAACTGCGCCCTGTGCAGCGACGCCGGTATGCCCTGCATTAGCGACCCCGGCGAACAGCTGGTCAAGCAGGCCCATCGGCGGGGAATCCGGGTGGTGCCGGTGCCGGGTGCCTCGGCCTGCGTCACGGCGCTGGCGGTTTCCGGCCAGGATACCGCCCGCTTTGTCTTTGAGGGATTCCTGCCGGTACCCAAAAAGGAGCGCCGCGCCCGGCTGGAGGCGCTACAGCGGGAGCCGCGCACCATACTTTTGTATGAGGCGCCCCACAAGCTGCGGGGAACCCTGGCGGACCTGGCAGCGGTGCTGGGCGGGGAGCGCTCGATCACGCTCTGCCGGGAACTGACCAAACTGCACGAGGAGATCACCAAAACGACGCTGGCGCAGGCCATGGCGCTGTACGGGGATGCGGAGCCGCGGGGCGAATATGTGCTGGTGGTGGCGGGGGCCGACCCTGCCGCCCTGGCGGATGACGCCCCCACGCTGGCGGAAGCGGTGGCCGCCGCCTCGGCGCTGATCGAGGGCGGTATGCCCCCCGCCGCCGCCGCCCGCCAGGCAGCCGCCGGCACCCCGTACAGCAAGAGCGAGGTGTACAAGGCGCTGCTGGCTGCCCGATGAGGGCTGCGCCTAAAGCCCGGGTACCCTTTCTGCAACGCTCCCTTTCTGCGAGGGCGGGGTTCAGTTGTTTTTCAGGAATTTGCGCAGCGGCACGGTGACGGCGGCGGAGATGATGCAGCCGCCGACCCATTCAACAACGGCCTGCACGCCCACCAGGGCGATGACGAACATCAGCGGGTTGCTGACACCCAGGCTTTCCACCAGGGCCTGCACATAGTCGCTGTTATAGAAGAAAAGCACCAGGCAGCCCATAAAGAACACCGTGTTCAGGAACGGGGCCGCAAAGCCGCCGATGGCGCAGGCCAGCTTCTCCTTGCCGGGCAGCAGCTTCTGCGCGGCCTGGAAAACCAGGGCGCAGCACAGGCCCATCAGCAGGCGGGCCACAAAGCAGTTCACAAAGGTGAACACCGGGCTGATGGCGAACAGGGCCGCGCCCATGGCGCTGGTACCCTGCATCGCCTGCAGGAAACTGGTGGCGCCAAAGGCGGCCCCCAGGATTGCCCCCGCCGTGGGGCCGAGCAGCATGGCGCCGATAGCCACCGGGATGGTGAGCAGACTCATCGAGAGCGGCCCGACCTGCAGGTAGCCCAGCGGCGTGTAGTTCATGACCAGCACCAGCGCTACAAGCAGCGCAAGCTGAGTCAGGCGACGGGTGTTGCCAAACGTGTTTTTCATATTCAATTTCCTCCTGCTGCCGTCTCTCCCTTATGTAGAGTACAGCGCAAATTTTACGGCGAAAAAGCCGCAAGGGTAGTATACACCCTTGCGGCGCAAATTGCAAGCGTACGGCAGGCGGTCGGTTCAGGCCCCCAGCGTGGCGGCCATCACGGCCTTGATGGTGTGCATCCGGTTTTCCGCCTCCTGGAAGACGATGGACTGCGGCCCGCTGAACACTTCGTCCGTGACCTCCATGGCGTCGCGGCCAAACCGCTCGCCCATCTCCTTGCCGATGGCGGTCTTGTGGTCGTGGAAGGCGGGCAGGCAGTGCATGAACACCGCCCCCGGCCCGGCCTTGGCCATCAGAGCGCCGTTGACCTGGTAGGGTGCCAGCGCTTCGATGCGTTCCGCCCAAACCTCCGCCGGCTCGCCCATGCTGACCCACACGTCTGTGTAGACCACGTCGGCTCCCCGCACCGCGCCGGTATCCTCCGACAGGGTGATGGACGTGCCGGTTCCGGCGGCGATGGCCCGGCAGCGGGCGACCAGCGCCTCGTCAGGCCAGTAGGCTTTGGGCGCGCAGGCCACAAAGTCCAGCCCCATCTTGGCGCAGCCGATCATCAGGCTGTTGCCCATGTTGTAGCGGGCATCCCCCATGTAGGCGAACTTGACGCCCGCCAAGCGGCCAAAATGCTCCCGAATGGTCAGGAAATCCGCCAGAATCTGGGTGGGGTGGAACTCATTGGTCAGGCCGTTCCACACCGGCACATCGGCATAACGGGCCAGTTCCTCCACGATGGCCTGGCCGTAGCCCCGGTACTCGATGCCGTCAAACATGCCGGCCAGCACCTGGGCGGTGTCCGCAATGGATTCCTTCTTGCCGATCTGGCTGCCGGCAGGGTCCAGGTAGGTGGTACCCATGCCCAGATCGTGCGCTGCCACCTCAAAGGCGCAGCGGGTGCGGGTGGAGGTTTTCTCAAAAATCAGCGCCACATTTTTGCCGCGCAGCGTGTCGTGGGCGACGCCCGCCTTCTTCTGGGCCTTCAATTCGGCGGCCAGGTCCAGCAGGGCGGTGATCTCCGCCGGGGTAAAGTCCAGCAGGGTCAGAAAATCGCGTCCCTTCAAGTCCATAACGATGTCCCCCTCTATAAAATGGAATAGCCCCATTATGGCACAAAAGTCCGCCCCGCGCAAGAGGAAAAGAAAAATGGCGGGGGAATTTGCCGTGCCGCCGCCATCCCTGCAAACAAAACCGCCGCCCGGCAGTCGTTCCCTGCCAAGCGGCGGCTTGGTTGTTTTCCGGCGTGTCAGCCCGCCTTTTTGGCGGCGGGAGCCTTGTTCAGGCTGCGCTCGTCGTGTTCGAAGTTGGGGTCGATCTCCCCGGCATTGGTCAGGCTGCGCTTGGTCAGCGTGGGGCCGACCAGTTCATACACCAGCACGCTGAACAGCACCACGTTGCGCACCATCGTGCCATCCGAAAGGTTGGCGGCGGTCAGCGCCATGCCCAGCGCCACACCGGCCTGAGGCAGCAGCGTGATGCCGAGATGCTTCTGGATCGTGGCGCTGCACCGGGTCAGCCGACAGCTGAGCCAAGCGCCGCTGATCTTGCCCGCCGAGCGGGAAATGATGTAGACGATGCCGATAGCCAGCACCAGCGGGTTTTTCAGGATGTTCAGATCCAGTTCCGCGCCGGACAGCACGAAGAAGAGAATGTTCACCGGAGCGGTCCAGCGGTCGATGCGGTCCATCAGTTCCTCACTGGTCTCGCAGATGTTGCAGAACAGGGTGCCGGTCATCATGCAGACCAGCAGCAGCGAGAAGCTCACATGCACAGGCCCCACGTCAAACTCGATCATCGAGATACCCACCGTCAGCAGCACGAAGCCCACCGACAGCGAGGTGCGCTTGGCGCGGGAGAGAAAATACCGCTCCAGCCGGTCCAGCGCGATGCCGGCGGCGGCGCCCAGCAGCAGCGAGAGCACAATCTCCACAACGGGCTCCACCAGGATGCTGATGATGTCCACATGGCCCTGCTCCAGCGCGTTGGCGATGCCGTAGGACACCGAGAAAAGCACCAGGCCCACAGCGTCGTCAATGGCAACGACCATCAGAAGCAGGCGGGTCAGAGGGCCGTCCGCATTGTATTGCTTGACAACCATCAGAGTGGCCGCCGGGGCGGTGGCCGCGGCGATAGCGCCCAGCGTGATGGCGGAGGAAACCGAGATCAGATCAGGCCGCGCCATATGCAACGCCAGCAGGGCGATATCCACCAGCAGCGTGGTGATGACGGCCTGCAAGATACCGACCGTGATGGCCTTGCGGCCCATGGTCTTCAGCTGGGCCAGCCGGAATTCGTCGCCTATGGTAAAAGCGATAAAGCCCAGCGCCACCTGGGAAACGACAGTAAAACCCTCCACCGATTCCAGGGAGCTGAAGCCGAACCCGGGTATGTTCAGCAGGCCGATACAGAAAGGTCCCAGCAGCAGGCCGGTGACAAGGTAGCCGGTGACTGCCGGCAGATTGATGCGCTTGACCACCCGCGACATCAGCAATCCTGCGATCAGCGCGACGGATAAACACAGCAATTGTTGTTCCATATCCATAGAAAATACCCCCCCTCTATGTAGATTATGCGGATATAGGTCTTTCAGCGCTTGTAATTATAGCACAACGTCCGCCCGGGCGAAAGGGGGAAGGATGCGAGGATTTGCTTTGGCTTTTCGCCAAAATTTTGTGCAAATAATGCATAAAAAGGGATGTGTATTTGGTAAAAAGAGAGAAGATACGAGGGATAGGCCGCGCCGCCCTGCGCCAAAAAGCCCCCGGCCATGCCCGCAGGACATGGCCGGGGGAAAACGCTTTTCTCTGGCCTTTATGGCATCACAATTCCTCACCGTTGGTGGCAATGACGTTTTTGTACCAGTGGAAGCTCTTTTTGCAGTAGCGCTTTCCGGTGCCGGTACCGGTGTCGGTGTCGGTCTTGGCGTCCGCCTTGACCGCGTTGGACATGTAATAGCTGAACCCGATGTAGTCCGCCGTGCCAAGGCGCAGGATCTCGGCGCCATCCGGCTCTATGCGGATGTGCAGGTTCTTCCGCTCCCAGTAGCGCAGGGTGTAGGCGGGCCTGCGGTTCAGCCGGGCCACACCGCCCGGACGATCTCCTCCGGGGTGGTCAGCCCGGCGCGCACCAGTTCCAGGCCGCTTTCCCACAGGGTGGGGGCCGCCTGGGTGCGGCGGAGGCTGGCGGCCAGCTCCTCCTGCCCGGCCCCGGCGGCGATCAGACGGCGCAGCGGCGGGTCGATGACGGCCAGCTCGTGGATGGCGATCCGCCCGGCGTAGCCGGTACCCCGGCAGTGGGGGCAGCCGGCGCCGCGCCGCACAAAGGGCGGCTCCGGCCCCAGCAGCGCGCGCTCCGGCTCGGTCAGGGGCATGCGGCGGCCGCAGCGGGGGCAGACCCGGCGCACCAAGCGCTGGGCGGCCACGGCGCTGAGCGCCCCGGCCAGCAGATACGGCTCCACGCCCATCTCCCGCAGGCGCACAATGGCGGAGAGCGCGTCGGTGGTGTGCAGCGTGGAAAAGACGGTATGCCCCGTGATGGCCGCCCGCACCGCCATGGCGGCAGTTTCGGCGTCCCGGGTTTCCCCCACCATCAGGATATCCGGGTCCTGGCGCAGCAGGGCGCGCAGCCCTGCCTCAAAGGTCAGCCCGGCGGCGGGATTGATCTGCGTCTGATTGATCCGCTCCAGATCCCGCTCCACTGGGTCCTCCACGGTGGCAATGTTCACCGGGCGGTCTGCCAGACGGCGCAGCACCATATACAGCGTGGTGGTTTTGCCGCAGCCGGTGGGGCCGGTCAGATAGATCAGCCCGGATGGCCGGTCCAGCAGCGGCAGGAACCGGGCGTAGGTGCTGTCGTCCATGCCAAACTGATCCGCCCGGGCCGGCGGCAGGCCGCCGCCCAGCAAGCGCAGCACCGTTTTCTCTCCGTGGAGGGTGGGCAGAACCGAGACGCGCAGATCCCACACCTCCCCGTCGGCCAGCCGGGCGCGGAAATGCCCGTCCTGGGGCAGACGGCGCTCCGCGATATCCAGCCCGGCCAAAATCTTGACGCGGGCGGTCAGCGGCGCGTGGAGGCCGCGGTCCAGGGTCAGGTAGTCCAGCAGCGCGCCGTCCACCCGCAGCCGCACCGCCAGGCCGCCGGCCATCGGTTCCAGATGCAGATCCGAGGCGCCGCAGGCGCAGGCGTGCTGTACCAGATCATCCAGCAGCCGGATGACCGGGGGCTGTTCCTCCCCGCCGGTCATCTCCACCACCGCCGGGGCGAGGGCGGCGGCCTCCCGCTGAGGCGAAGCCGCCTCCCGGGCCGCCAGGCGCACCCCTGCGTCAGCATAGTGGAGGCGGATTGCCCGGCGCAGCGGCGCCCGCTCACACAAAAGCAGGCGGGGCGGCTCGCCGGTCAGCCGGTGCAGCTGATGGAGGACACGGCTGCCCGGCGGCTCATGGACCGCCACGAGCAGCTGGCCATCCTCCAGGCGAAGGGGCAGTAATTCCTGCTGAAGAGCCAGGGCGCGGGGGATCAGCGCCACAGCCTGCCGGTCCGCGTCCAAGTCGGCGGCGTCCGCCAGGCCCAGACCCAGCAGCCGGGCCTGGGCCTCCAGCATCTGCCGTTCGCTGGCCAGCCCCAGGGCTTGGGCCGCCTGGGGCCGGCTGCAGCCGGGATGCTGCTGCCGGTAATCGTCCGCCTGGGCCAGCTGTTCCGGCGTAAGTACCCCGGCCTGCACCAGCAGGCTGCCGAGAGAGGGCTGCATCATGGGAACCTCCTTGCCGACAAAACGTCGCCCCGGCTGCGCCGCGCGGGGCGGCTGCCTTGCCGTTGCTGTCATAGCCCGATCACACTGTAGGATTGGTAGAGCGGCAGCAGGACGGCGGCCATCACCGCCCCCACCACCAGGCCCATCGCCAGGATCAGAAGCGGCTCGATGAGCAGTACCAGCCGATGCACCGCCTGGCGGGCGTCCTCGTCCAGCGCGGCGGCGTTGCCGGCCAGCAGTTCCGCCAGGCGGCCGGTCTCCTCCCCCACCCGCACCGAGGCCAGCAGGGCGCGGTCCAGCTCGTCCACAAGGGAAAGCGCCTGGAAGAGGGACTGCCCTGCCCGAACCGCCGCCACCGATTCGCGCAGCCGGGCGGCCAGCCAGCTGTTCCCACAGGTCTGCCGGCCCACGTCCAGCGCCTCCAGCAGCGGAACCCCGGCGGCGTACAGGTCCGCCAGCGTCCGCGCGAACCGCGCGGAGCAAAGGCGGCGGTGGTAAGGCCCGGTCAGCGGCCTGTACAGCGCGGCCCGATCCAGGCCGCGCCGCACCGTGGGCAGGCCACGCACAAGGTGCGCCGCCAGAAAAAGAGTCGCCGCGGCGGACAGAAACACCGGCCAGTGCAGCAGCACCGCATCGCTGCAGGCGAACAGAAGGATGGTGGCGGAGGGCAGGCTGTCCAGCTGCTCCAACAGGGGCCGGAACATCGGCAGAATGAACACTATCAATAGAAAGACCACCCCGGCGGTCAGCAGCGCCAAAAGGGTGGGGTAGAGTAGATTGGTGGTGATCTCCTGCTGCAAGCGATGCGCCTGCTCATAGTAGCGGGCCATCTGCAGCAGGCTTTGCCCCATGTTCCCTGTGCCCTCAGCGCTGCGTACCACGCGGATGAGCAGTGGGGGAAAGACGGGAAGCCGCCCCTCCATAGCCAGCGAGAGAGGGACGCCCTTTTGCAGTTCACCGTCCAGCGCGTCACATTCCCGCCGCAGGCGGCGGCTCACACCAGCGTCCCGGGCCAGAAGCTCCAACGCGCCGACCAGCGGGATGCCGGTGACAAGCAGCGTCCCCAAAGAACGGCAGAACAGGGCCAGCGGTTCACTGGCTAAGGGGCGGAGCCGGACGGAGGCCGGGCGGGCGTAGGCCAAAAGAAAGCCCTTGGCCTCCAGCCGGCGGCGCAGCGCCTCGGGGGAGGCGGCAAGGGCAGCGCCCTGCACCTCCTGCCCGGCTGTGTCATGGGCTATATAACGGTATCGCGGCATAGGGCCATCCTTTGCTGTGAGGTTGTAAACGGCGGGACGGAAAACCCGCCCTAAATGCCCGCCGAAGGGAAGGAAGCGCAGATCCCCAGCCGGTACCACAGCAGGATCCCGTCGCCGAAGAGCATCGCCGCAGCGATACCCGCGCACAAAAACGGCGCAAAGGCAAAATGATCGCCCGGGCCGATCCGACGGCGCAGCAGCAGGTAAAGGCCCCAGCCACCGCCGCCCAGCAGCGCAATCAGGAAGGCAAGCAGAGTGTGCCGCCAGCCCAAAAGAAGCCCGGCAGCCGCCATCAGCCAGATATCGCCGCTGCCGAAAGCGCCGGGAACGGCCAGGCAGAGGAGCGCCATGGGGAGGCTGACGCAGAGCGCGCCCGCCAGATGTGCCGGCAGAACCTCCGCCCACGGGCCGGGAACGAAAAACAGCCTGCCCGCCGCCGCCGCTCCCAGCGCAAGAAGGAGAGAGTCCGGGATCAGCATGGTACCGGCATCAATCAGCGCGATGGCCGTCAGCAGGCCGCAGACCGCCAAGGCAGCCAGGGCGGCCCAGCTCAGGCCCAAGAGGCCATCCCGCAGCGCGAAAGCCGCTCCGTAGCGCCGGCGGCAGGCCAGAGCCGCCGTACCGCCCAAAAGTTCCACCAGCAATTCCCGCCGGGGGATGGGCGCTCCGCAGTGGCGGCACCGGCCCCGCAGCAACAGCCAACTGAACACAGGCGCCAATTCCGCCGCGCCCAGGGTATGCCCGCACGCCTCGCAGCGACTGCGCCCCCGCCAGGGCGAGATGCCCTGCGGAAGCCGCCTGGCCACCGTGTTCATGAAGCTGAACCACGACGCACCGGCGAAAAACGCCGCCGCCCACGGTAACGAAGCCCACAGTCCGTACATAGGGAACCTCCTCGCCGGCGCCTGTTCTTGTGTTCAGTATAGTGCAAAAAACGGCAAAACGCAATGCTTTTTTGCACAAAAACGGGTGGTTTCGTCTATTTTCTTCAAACAGCCGCTGCGCCGCCCCCAAAACGAAAAACGAAAAAAATTCTTCAAAATGCTTGACTTTTCCTTTCCCCGATGGTATTATTCTAAATACACCTGCGCTGGTAGCTCAGCTGGATAGAGTGTCTGACTACGAATCAGAAGGCCGGGGGTTCGAGTCCCTTCCAGCGCACTTGTAAAGAACCGTTGTGAAGTACAAGTTTCATGACGGTTCTTCATTTATATGTTAAATACAGGGCAACCTGTGTTTATATGTTTGGCGCCACATGGACAGCGGCGA
>CAZIVF010000040.1:0-17612 GCA_964542725.1 uncultured Subdoligranulum sp.
TGCCGCCGGAGCTGCGCCGCGCCCACCAGAACAACGACCGCGCCGTCATGCAGGCCTATGGAATGTCCATCAAGGAGACCACGGAGAGCAGCTGCGTGGCCGAGCTGATGCGCCGGTATCAGGCTCTAACGGAAGGAAAATGACAGAAAGTAGGAAAACGCTATGACTCAAAAAGAGCATAAAAGCTGATGCGTACCGCACCACAAAGGAGTAATTTGTTCCAAAATCCACTGTGAGTAAAGCGATAGGCCGTCAGCTTTCGGGCTGGGCCTGCCCTCCATGCGGGAGATCGCCGCCCGCTACCAAGGGACGCTGAACACCCGCTATGAGGCCGGGCAATTTGACCTGATCGTATGGTTTACAACTGCCTACTTGACATTGGCATAGAAAAAACGCATAATAAAGGCAGCTCTATTGCGTGAAGGAGGCGATGCTATGCGCGTCATCGCAGGCACGGCCCGGGGCAAGGTCTTGCAGGCCCTGCCGGGGGAGGAGATCACCCGCCCCACCATTGACCGGGTCAAGGAAGCGATGTTCTCCAGCGTACAGTTCCTGGTGCAGGGGGCGCAGGTGCTCGACCTGTTTGCGGGCAGCGGCCAGCTGGGGATCGAGGCGCTCTCCCGCGGGGCCAAAAGCTGCACCTTCCTGGATCAGTCCGAGGAGGCGGTGCGGGTGGTGGCCGCCAACTGCAAGGCCGCCCGCGTGGATGGCAGCAGCCGCATCCGGCTGGGGGAGGCGCTGGCCTTCCTGGCCAATGCCCGGGGGCCGTTCGACCTGGTGTTCTTGGACCCGCCCTACCATCACGATACGCTGCCCGCCGTGCTGCCCGCGCTGGAACACTGCGTGGCCGAGGGCGGCGTGATCCTGTGCGAGAGCGAGGCGGAGGCGGCGCTGCCCGAGCGCGCCGGCGCGCTGGCGCTGAAAAAGCAATACCGTTATGGCAAGATCAAAGTCAGCCGTTATGAGAAAGAGGTACAGGCATGAACGTAGAGGAATTGCTGGATTTAATGGAAGAAACGCTGGAGGAGGGGACCGCCGTTCCCTTCGCCCCCGCCAAACGCATGGTGGATGTGGACCGCATGCGGGATATCATCGACGAGGTGCGCAACAATCTGCCCGATGAGATCCGGGAGAGCAAAAAGATCGTGGCCGACCGGGAGCAGATCATCAAGACGGCCCGCGCGGAATCCGAGCAGATCATCAAGCAGGCCGAGGACCGCGCCCGCGCCCTGGTCAGCGAACAGGAGATCGTCAAGCGCGCCCAGCAGCGCGCCGTCGAGATCCTGACCGCTGCCCAGAACCAAGCCAAGGAACTGAGCCGCAACGCCACGCTGTACTGCGAGGGCATCCTCAAAAACTCTGAGGAAGCGCTGACCCGCAGCATTACCGATATCAAGAACACCCGCATGAACCTGCGCAACGCCGCCGCCCGCGGCATGCGCGGCAAAAAGAAGCAGTAAACTGTCCGGGGCGCGCCGCAGCGCCTCGGATTTTTTTGCGGCCCGGTTCCCGCCCACCGCCCCCGTTTCGGCCTCCCCGGTGGAAAGGTTTTCCACAAAGGCGGCGGAAACGCCCCGCACGCTGCCGGAAAAGGCGGGTTTTGCGCCACTCTTGTTGAAAAAACGCCCCACTTTTCCCCACCTTATGACAAAACTGTGAAATGTGACGCCCACGCCGGATTTTTTTCGCCGTGGGCTTGCTTTTTGCCCGGCAAGATGGTAATATAAGGATACACAAGTGGGTAAAAATGGGTCAAAGTGGTTGAAAGTGGGTAGTTTTCCACACTTTCCACAGAGTTTTCAACAATCACCTGTGAGCGGGCGGGGAAAACCCGCCGGAAAAAGAGGGGAGGGGAAGCGGATGCTCGTCGGCCAATACGATTATGCCGTCGACGCCAAGGGGCGTCTGAATTTCCCCGCCAAATTCCGCGACGCAATGGGGGAGACCTTCATCGTGGCCCGCTGGCTGGATCACTGCCTGGCCGCCTTCCCTGCGGAAGAATTTGAAAAGGTCGCCCAAAAGATTGAGGAGAAGGGCCTGGTCAAGGGCCGCAAGGTCAGCCGTATGCTCTACGCCTCCGCCGTGGAGGTCACGCCCGACAAGCAGGGCCGCATCCAGCTGCCCGCCAAACTGCGGGAGTACGCCAACCTGGACCATGATGTGACCATCACCGGCAACCGCACCTTCGCGGAGATATGGAACACCGCCGCCTGGGAAGCCAGCCAGGCAACCTCCGACGAGGACTTCACCGAGGCGATGGAGGATCTGGATTTCTAAAGCGACGCGAAGGGGACGACGAACGGAAAGGCTTAGTCAACCGAACGTAGAAGGAACGGACGCGCATGGAATTCTCCCACATTCCCGTACTGCTTCAGCCCTGCCTCAACGGGCTGGCCATCGACCCCGCCGGCATCTACCTGGATGGTACCGTCGGCGGCGCAGGCCACAGCCGTGAGATCGCGGGGCGCCTGACCACCGGGCGGCTGGTCTCGCTGGACCAGGACCCGGATGCGGTGGCAGCCGCCACCGAAAGGCTTAAGGGTCTGCCCGCCCAGGTGGTTCAGGCAAATTTCCGCGATGCGGCCGAGGTGCTCGCCGAACTGGGAATTCCCGCCGTCAACGGCGCGCTGCTGGACCTGGGCGTCTCCAGCCATCAGCTGGATGACGCGGCCCGCGGCTTTTCCTACCACGCCGACGCCCCGCTGGATATGCGGATGAGCCAGTCCGGCCCCACCGCCGCCGACCTGGTGAACGGCTGGAGCCGGGAGGAGCTGGCCCGCATCCTGCGGGACTACGGCGAGGAACCTTACGCCTGGCAGATCGCCGGCAGAATCGTGGCCGCCCGGACACAGCAGCCCATCCAAACCACGGTGCAGCTGGCCGAGTTGGTGGCCGCCGCCGTTCCGCCTGCCGAGCGCCGCAAAAATAAGAACCCCGCCCGCCGCACCTTCCAGGCGGTGCGCATCGCGGTCAACTCTGAACTGGACGCCCTGAACGAAGGGCTGGACGCCATCTTCGGCTGCCTGGCCCCCGGCGGGCGGTTCTGCGTCATCACTTTCCATAGCCTGGAGGATCGCCTCGTCAAAAATAAATTCCGCCGCTGGGCGCAAAGCTGCACCTGCCCGCCGGAGCAGCCCGTCTGCACCTGCGGCGGCAGACCCAAGGCAAAACTGATCACCCGCAAGCCCATTGAGGCGGATAAAGAGGAACTGGAAGCCAACCGCCGCAGCCGCTCCGCCAAGCTGCGGGTGCTTGAAAAACTCTAAGGCAACACCGCACTGCATAGTATAAGAAAGGGGGCGTCGCCCATGGCAACGGCAGCCTATGATTTGAATACAACCAAACAATTTTCCCGCCCCGCACCCAAGGTGCGGGTGGTGCGCGGCGGCCGCCACGGCCTGAAAAAGGCCAAGCAGATGGCCCACACCCTGCTGGTGCTGCTGGCCTGCGCGCTGGTGCTGGGGCTGATCGTCAGCGTGGTGCAGAGCCAGGCCCGCATCACGGAACTGACCGGGGAGATCGAGTCCACCCGCGCCGACCTGACCGCCGCCCAAAGCGATTACGATTACCTTTCTACCACGATGAGCGGCATCACCAGCCGCGCCAACGTGGCGGATATTGCCGAAGGCAGCCTGGGCCTGGTCAAGGCGGACAGCAGCCAGATCACCTACATCCGCCTGGAGGATGAGAGCATCATCGCCAAGACGAGCAGCAGCGCCGCCAAACTGCTGGAAAACATGCGCACGGCGGCGCTGAGCCTGATCGGTACGCTGGATCCGTAACGCAGCCGGGCCGTATCCGAAGGCGCCCTGCCGGACACCGCTCTGCCCGATACGCCCTTCCAAAGCGTGCGACCCTTTGGCGCAGCCCCGCCGCTGCGCTCCGGCCGCGCGCTTTCGCTTTATTTACCCCCGAAAGGAGACCCCTGCCCCATGAAAAACGACCGCACACCCAACCGGAACAATATGGCGCGCACCAACGACGCCATGCGGCTTCGCGTCGCTGTTTTGGTGACGTTTTTCATCATCGCCGGTTTTGGCATCCTGATCTACCAGCTGTATGCTCTGCAGCTGCGGGACGTGGAGAAATATCGCACCGAGGCGGTGGAGCAGCAGCTCAAGGATGTAACCCTGCCCGCCACCCGCGGTTCCATCTACAGCGCCACCGGCAAGCTGCTGGCAAAAAGTACTACGGTCTGGAACATCATCGCGGATCCCTATGTCTCGTCCAACGTGGATGTATCCTACCTGCGGCAGGCCAGCGATACCATTGCGGAGCTGCTGAACGACGAGGATATCACCTCCGACGACATCTATGAATGTCTGACGGATAGCAGCAGGCGCTACAAGGTCCTGGCCAGAAATGTGGAAAAGCCGGTGGCCGACGCCATCATGGAGTTTGCCGATAGCTTCCGCCTGCCGGACGAAGACGGCAACGCCGGCCAGGGCAAGTACATCCTCTCTCTGTGGACGGAGCAGTCCTCGGTGCGCAGCTATCCCTACGGGGCTTTCCTTTCGTCGGTGCTGGGGTTCTGCGATGCCGACGGGAACGGCTTCTACGGCCTGGAAAAATCTTACGATGACCTGTTGGCCGGTACGCCGGGCCGCAGCGTGGCCCCCACCAATGTCAACGGCGTGGTGCTGAACACCGATGAGGCGACGGTTCATGAGGCCATCGACGGCTACAACCTGAACCTGACCATCGACGAGAATGTGCAGGGCATTGTGGAGGAATATCTTTACAAGGCGGTGCAAGATTTCAACGTCAAGAACCGCGGCTGCGCCATTGTGATGAATGTCAAGACCGGCGCAATCTACGCCATGGCGTCGGTGGAGCAGTTTGACCCCAACGATCCCTATAAAATCTACGATGAGACGCTTCTCTCCATCCTGGATGGTGGCGTGCTGGACGCTACCACCAGCGAGATCCTGCAGCAGCGCCTGGGCGAGGATGCCACCGCGGACATTGTGGCGGACGGCCAGATCAGCGAGGAAGAATATACCCAAGTGCAGGGTATGATGCGGGAAGCCCAGTGGAAGAATAAGACCATCAGCGAACTGTACTACCCCGGCTCGGTGTTCAAGCTTGTCACCGCATCCGCCGGGTTGGACTCCGGTCTGATGGAGCCGGAGCAGACCTTCTACTGCAGCGGCGCTTTCACCGTCAACGAGGACAACGAGGAGGATATGCACACCTACCACTGCGCCCTGAACGAAGCGCACGGAATGTTGGATATGGCGGGCGCGCTGAATTACAGTTGCAACCTCTACTTTATCCAGGCGTCCCAGGTGCTGAGCCCCACGGTTTTTTACGATTATATTCAGGCGTTCGGCTTCACCCAGGCCACCGGTATAGACCTGCCGGGCGAGAGCCGCTGGTCCATCATCCACGATGCCGACGCCATGGCCCAGATCAACACTAACCTCTACTCCCAGGCGTTCGGCCAGAACCTGGCCATCACCCCCCTGCAGATGGTCACTGCCGTGGCCGCTATCGCCAACGGCGGCTATCTAGTCACCCCTTATGTGGTGGATACCGTCACCGATTCCGGCGGCAACGTGGTGCAGAAGACAGAAACCACCATCCGCCGCCAGGTTATCTCAGAGGAGGTCAGCCAGACGCTGCTGGCGATGATGGAGAACAACGTTGACCCCACCGACGGCGGCTATCACTCCTGCAAAAACGCCTATGTGGCGGGCTACCGCATCGGCGCCAAGTCCGGCACCTCGGAGGAACTGGACCGCAGCGTGCGTCCCACCGACGGGGACTACCGCAAGGCGATGAGCCTGGCCGCCGTGCTGCCCGTGGACGACCCCGAGATCGTGGTCTATGTGATGCTGGACGACCCGCGCCATTGGCGGGACTACGCCTCCGAGGTGGTGGCTCCCATCGTAGGTAACATTATCAGCGAGATCGCCCCCTACCTGGGCATCGCACAGGATGCCAGCTATAACCCCTCCGGGGATGTGCAGATCACCAACTGCGTAGAGAAATCCTGGACCGACGCCCAGGTCGCCCTCAACCTGCAGGGGCTGGGCCATAAAATCATCGGCACCAGCAACCCCACCGATACCATCCTTTACCAGTACCCCTACGGCGGCACCGACGCGCCTGCCGGCTCCACCGTCTACCTGTACACCAACAGTACGGTGGATCAGACCACCACCGTACCCGACGTCACCGGCAAGACCGGCAGCTTTGCCAGCCAGATGCTCCAGGCCGCCGGCCTGAACGCCCGGATCGAGGGCAATGCCTCCGACCGGGTCGTGGCGCAGGCGATCGAGGCGGAAAGCACTGTGCCGATGGGAACCATCGTCACGCTGACCACCCAGGCCGGCAGCGAAGCCGAGCAGACGCCGGAGAGCGAACCGGAGCAGACGCCGGCGGCGGATCCTGATGGGGATGCCGCCGCTGCGGACCCCGAGGAATAGCCGCATCCCCCGCGCTACAGAGCAGCAAAGAATCCCACACCAAAGGAGTGATCTCTATGCAACCCATTCCCGCCAATCAGCTGCTGGCCGGCCTGACTCTGGCCGAGCCGCTTCCCATCACCGCCGTCGTAACAGACAGCCGTCTGGCTACCCCCGGCTGCGTTTTTGTCTGCTTCCCCGGTGAGCGGGTGGACGGCCATGACTACGCCGCCGCTGCCTGCCGCGCGGGGGCGTCCTATATCGTTGCCAACCATCCGGTGGAGGGGGTGCCGGCGGATCGCACCGTTCTGGCGCCTTCCAGCCATATGGCGATGGTGCGCATGGCCTCCAACTACCGTATGCTGTTCAGCCCGCTGATGATCGGCGTGACCGGCAGCGTGGGAAAGACCACCACCAAAGAATTCTGTTATGCCGTCCTCTCCGCTTTTGGCAACACACTCAAGACCGAGGGAAATCAAAACAACGAGATCGGCGTCCCCAACACCCTCTTCCGGCTGGACAACAGCACCGAGTACGCCGTTGTCGAGATGGGGATGGACCATGCGGGGGAGATTGAGCGCCTGGCCCGGTGCGCCCGTCCCTCGGCGGGGATCATTACGATGATCGGCGTCTCCCATCTGGAAAATCTCGGCAGCCGGGAGAATATATTGAAAGCAAAGCTGGAGATCTGTGCGGGCTTGCCGGACAACGGGCCGCTGGTCCTCAACGCGGACGACGATCTGCTCCCCACCGCCCAGCTTCCCAGCCGACTGCGCCCCGTCTGGTTCGGCATCGATGCCCCTGACGCCGATGTGCGTGCCGTCGGCATCGCCCCCTGGGGGGAGGGGGGAACATCCTTCACGCTGGTGGATAAAGAGTACGGCAGTTTCGCTGTCACCATCCCCACGGCGGGCCGCCACACCGTCTATGACGCCCTGGCGGCCTACGCCGCCGCAACCCGGCTGGGGCTGGACCCTGCCCGCGCCGCCGCCGCGCTGGCAAAGTACCAAACCACCGGTATGCGGCAGCATATCGCCAACCACGGCGGCATCACTGTCATCGAGGACTGCTACAATGCCAGCCCCGACAGTATGCGGGCCGCGCTCTCGGTACTGCGGGATTATCCTGGCGCCCGCAAGATCGCCCTGCTGGGGGATATGCTGGAACTGGGCGCCGCCAGCGAGAGCGGTCACCGACGTACCGGCGAATGGGCCGCCGAGGCGGGCGTCAGTCTGCTGATCGCCTACGGCGCCCGCAGCAAAGCCATGGCGGAAGCCGCTTCGGCCAAAGAAGTGCCAACCATCCATTGCCAAACCGCCCAAGAAGTAGTACAATGTTTACGGCAAAACGTTCGCCCCGGCGATGTGCTGCTGGCCAAAGCCAGCCATGCCATGGACCTGAAGAGCGTTCTGCGGCAATTTTACGAGAATCTTTGACCGGCGCGCCGCCCTGCGGTCGCCCGTCTGATATGGGGGAATGACTGCATGGGGATGATCGTCTCCTGGATGTTGATCGTGGCTGCGGTGGCGGGGTTTGCCATCACAGCCGTTTCCGGCTGCTTTTTGATTCCGGCACTGCGCCGCCTGCACTTTGGTCAGACGATCCGGGAGGAAGGCCCCACCTGGCATAACAAAAAGCAGGGAACACCCACCATGGGCGGCCTCTGCTTCATCTTCGGCATCCTGGCCACGCTGGGGCTGGTGTATCTTAGCTTCCGCCGCTACGCGCCGGACCTGCTGGGTATGCATGAGGTGCAGGCCGCCCTGCTGGTGCTGCTGCTGGCCTTCGGCTCCGGCCTGATCGGCTTTCTGGACGATTTTATCAAGGTGGTCAACCACCGCAACCTGGGCCTGACGGAGTGGCAAAAGCTGGTGCTGCAGTTTGCCCTCACCTTCGGCTTCCTCTATGGCCTGCACTCGCTGGGGCTGCTCACCACCCTGCTCTCGCTGCCGGGCGGCGCTACCCTGGACCTTGGGTGGGCGTACTATCCCATCGCCTTTTTCGGCATCATCTTCCTGGTCAACGCCGTCAACCTGACCGACGGCCTGGACGGACTCTGCTCCAGCGTCACCTTTGTCTCGATGCTGGGGTATATGCTGGGGGCCAGCCTGCTGGGATTTTTCCATGTGTCGGTCTTTGCCACCGCCACGGCGGGGGCCTGTGCGGGCTTTTTGGTGTGGAACTTTTACCCCGCCAAGGTTTTTATGGGCGATACCGGCAGCATGTTCCTGGGCGGCGTCGTCACAGCGCTGGCCTTCGTTATGGCCCGGCCTGAATTGGTGCTTTTCTTCGGCATCGTCTATATCTGGGACGCCATGACCGTGGTGATCCAGCGCGTTTACTTCAAAGCCACCCACGGCAAGCGGATCTTCCGCATGACCCCCATCCACCATGCGTTTGAGATGCGCGGCTGGCGGGAGGTCAAAATCGACGCCTTTTTCTGCCTCGTCGCCCTGATGGGCGTGGCAATGGGCGTAGTGTACATCTACCTGGCTTGATCCTGTTACCCCGCAAAGGAGGCACCGCATGGAAGCAAACAGCCTGTTGGGGCTGATCCTCGACCATTCCGTTGGCAATCTGATCCGTATGTTCAAGGTGATCCGCCTGCCAAAGGCGGAGCGCGGCCGCCTTTCCTGGAGTTTTGTGGGAACCCTAGCTGTCGTTATGATCTACGGCCTGGTCATGCTGTTCTCTGCCAGCTACCCCAGCGGCTACAGCCGCTACAGCGGAGACCTGTACCACTTTATCCGCCCGCAGACCATCTACGCCGTTATCGGCTTCGCGCTAGCGCTGCTGGTTGTCTCCAACATCAACTACCGCGCCCTGCGGCTGATGAACGAGTCGCTGTACATTTTGACCCTGCTTTTGCTTCTGCTGGTGCTCTTCAGTCCGGCGGCCGCCAACCAGGAGACCGGCTGCCAGCGCTGGCTGCTGATCTTCTGGACCAGCGGCCCCTCCTTTCAGCCGTCCGAACTGGCGAAGTTTTCCATCATCCTTTGGACCGCCGATTACACGGACCGCCACTATGAGCAGCGCAAAACCCTGAAGCACGGCATTGTGATGCCGGTTCTGCCGGTTCTGCCGGTCCTGGTGCTGTTGTATCTGGAGCCGCACAACTCCGCCATGGTGCTGATCGTGCTGATCTTCGGCACCATGCTGGTCAGCGGCGGCTGCGGCCTGCGGTGGATGCCGCTGGCTGCGGCCTGCGGCGTGGCGGCCGTGTTCTACTATATGACCAACGCCCAGGGTACCGTGGCAACCCGCGTGGGCGGCGTTTGGGGCCTGACCCCCAGCGATACCGCCAACATGGACTGGCAGACCAAGCAAAGCCTGTACTCCATCTCCTCCGGCGGGCTGTTCGGCCTGGGAATCGGAAACAGCCGCCAAAAACAGCTTTGGCTGCCCTATGCCGAGAATGACTTTATCTTCTCCATCGTCTGTGAGGAACTGGGCTTTGTGGGGGCGATCCTCCTCATCGTTCTTTTTGCGGCGCTCATCGGGCAGGGCATCTCCATTGCGCTGCGCGCGCCGGACTATTACGGCGCTATGCTGGCCATCGGCATCGTGGCCCAGGTAGCCTGGCAGGTGTTCTGCCATATCGGCGTTGTCACGGCGCTGCTGCCGAACACCGGCATCAGCTTGCCCTTCTTCTCCTCGGGCGGCTCCAGTTTGCTGTTGCTGCTGCTGGAGATGGGGGTCCTGATGAGTATCTCCCGCGCGGGCAACGCCCGGGTCGACGCTATAGAACAGCGCCGCCAGGCCGAGTTTGCCCGGCGGTTGGGGGAGCGCCGCACCTACCGCCGCGAGACACAGCGGTGAGCGGTATCAAAACGAAAGGGGGGTCCACATGCGTGTACTCATTGCTGCCGGCGGCACCGCCGGCCACATCAACCCGGCGCTGGCGATCGCCGGCGCGCTGAAAAAGGCCGATCCCTCCGCCGAGATCCACTTTGCCGGGCGCAGAGAGGGGATGGAGTTCGGCCTGGTCGGCAAGGCCGGGTATCCCTTCCATCACATTGAGATCAACGGCTTCCAGCGCCGGCTGAACCTGGAAAATATAGGCCGCAACCTGATGGCCGCCTGGCATCTGGCGCTCTCCGGCCCTCGCACCCGGGCTATCCTCCGGGAGGTACAGCCCGATCTGGTCATTGGCTGCGGCGGATACGTCAGCGGCCCGGTGGTGCGCGCCGCTGCCAAGCAGGGCATCCCCACCGCCATCCATGAGCAGAATGCCTTCCCCGGCGTAACCAACAAGCTGCTGGCAAAGGATGTCGACCTGGTGTTTGCTGCCAGCGCCGCCGCAGTTGAAAAGTTGGGCGCGCCCGATAAGACCACCGTGGTGGGCAACCCCGTCCGGCCTGAGATCCTGACCGCCAGCCGGGCCGCCGCCCGCGCCAAGCTGAACGCGGGCGACAGGGTGGTTATCCTCAGCTTTGGCGGCAGCCTGGGCGCCCAGCGCATCAATGAGGTTGTCGCCGCACTCTGCGGCTGGGAACAAAAGACCGGCCAGCACATTCTGCATCTTCACGCCACCGGCAGCCGGGGCGTGGAACTCTTCCGGGAACTTGGCAAGCAGGAGGGCTTTGCCCCAGGCGAGACCCTGCAGGTGCGGGAATACATCGATAATATGCCCGAACTGCTGGCTGCCGCCGATCTGGTCATCTCCCGCTCCGGCGCGCTGACCCTGGCCGAACTGGAGGCGGTGGGGCGGGCCGCCATTCTGATCCCCAGCCCCAACGTGGCCGAAAATCACCAGTATTACAACGCCATGGAACTGCAGAACGCCGGGGCTGCCGTCGTCATTGAGGAGAAGGACCTCACCGGCAGCGTGCTGATCCAGACTGTGCAGCAGCTGCTGGCCCAGCCCGGCAAGCTGGCCGAGATGGGCCAAAATGCCAGAACGGTGGGCAACCCCCACAGCCTGGAACTCATCACCCAAAAGCTGCTGGCGCTGCTGGGCCGCTGAGGCTGCCCCAGCGGCAGCACCACCCTAACGAAAGGAGGCGTCTGGATGGACCGCGACCAGCGCAGCCGCAGCCAAAAAACAGCCCGGACGCCCCCCCGCCGCAGTTTAGGAAGCCGCCTGGGCCTGCAAAAAAAGGGCCAGCCCACCGGCAAGAGCCAGCCGCGCCCGGCCCGCGCCCCCGCCGGTGTTCCCCACGCGGGCAGCCCGGCGCCTGCCCGCCGGACCCCGCCGCAGCCGCCCCAGGCGGGCAGCACGCGGCGCACTCCGCCGGGCGCCCGGCAGAGGCCGGTGCAGAACAACCCACAAAAGCCCGGCTACCGGCCGGGGCCGCAGCGCCCAAAACGCCGTGTGACCCAGGCCGAGATGCTGCGCCGCCGCAGACGCCGCCGGTTCCTGGGGATACTGGCGGTGTTTGCCGTGCTTGCGTTGGGGGTGATCCTGTCGGTCAATCTGCTGTTCAAAGTCACCGGCTTCCGCATTGAGAATCTGGATGGCACCGTCCCCGCCGACACTGGCCCCTATACCGAGGAACAGCTGCTGGATATCTTGGCTGTGGAGGAGGGGGACAACCTGTTCGGTTTCTCCACCGCCGCCAAGGAGAAGGCGCTGGCCTCCGCGCTGCCCTATCTGGATGAGGTGACGGTGGAAATCAGCATGCCGGGTACCGTTGTGGTCAAGGTGCGCCCCGCCGTCGAGCGTTTTACGCTGGAGTACGGCAACACCTGGCTGGTAGCCAGCGAGAGCGGTAAGATCCTGCGCACCTGCGCCGAGCGCCCCGACGGCCTGATTTGGCTGGAGGTCAATCTGCCGGTGGGGATGGACACCACGCCCGGCCAGTTCCTCCGGATGCTCAGCCAGAGCGGCCTGGCGGAGGCCACCGGGGAGACGGCGGTCTCCGACGTTGAGGCTACGCTGGCCGAACTGCTGGATGCTCTGCGTAGCGAGGGTCTGCTGGACGGGGTGACGATGGTTTCCCTGCTGGATATGAGCGAACTGAACTTTCTGTATGAGGGGCGCATTTCCGTCAAGCTGGGTACGGCCAACAACCTGGCCTACAAGCTGCGCCTGGCCGGAGCCACCATTTTGGATACCGAGGGCAAGGGGCTGACCGCCACCGACCGTGGAACCCTTGATGTGAGCTACCAGCGCTCCGACGGTGAGATCTGGGCCTACTTCCAGGCCGCCGACCCCATCGCCGCCGGGGAACCCGAGGCAAGCCAGGCAGGAGAAGGCGGCGACCCCGAGAATGACCCTGAGAACGACCCCGCCGGGGCCGCTCCGGCAGAGTAGCGGTAACTCTGCCCAGCCTGTAACGATATTCCCCCCGCACTGTAGGGCGGGACGCCCCGTCCCGCCGCGACCCTGCCTTATCTGCCACTTCCGGCTTGCGACGAGCATCCCCCTCAGTTATGCCCTGCTTTCATCCCGCCCGCCCTTGTGGCGGGCGTTTTCGCTGCCTGCGCCAATGTTTTTGCCAAAACCTGTAATATTTCCACACCCGGCGTCACCAATAGAGTGAACGCAGTCAGGAAAGGAGGCCGGCGATGATCCCCGAATTGGAGGAACTGTACGCGCGCTACAAGACGGACGTCTACCGCCACCTCTGCTCGCTGACTCACGACCCCACCGAGGCGGAGGATCTCCTGAGCGAGACCTTTCTGCGGGTGCTCAAGAGTCTGCCGCGCTTTCAGGGGAAGTGCAGCGTCAAGACCTGGCTGTTTGCCATCGCCCGCAACGCCTGGCTGGAAAACATCCCCGCCTCCGCTATCTCATAATAAAATATCCCGGAAGGCCGCAGCCCTCCGGGATATTTTGGTTCAGAGATTCGTTAGGGCAATCCCGCACAATTCACGGCGATGCCTAAAGCGCCGCTCCGGCGGCTGCGAGACACCGTCAGCGTTGAGAAAATGCTCGTTGAACCATAACGGTATCAGCTGCGTTTTTCTTTTAGCTGCTGATCTCTCGCTCACCGCATCAGCGCTTTGAATCTGCGGTATTGCCTTAGATCACACGCTCAGCTCCGCCTTCTGCCCCACGGCGTCGGCGTTGGCGGCCAGCAGCGGGCGGATCACCTCGGCCAGATACTCCTCCACCTGCTCCGGCGCGCGGCCGGTAAAGGCATCGGGGCTCAGTTCCGCCTCGATCTCCTCGCGGCTCAGGCCAAAGGCGGGGTCGTTCTCCACGCGGGCGATCATATCGTTGGGCAGGCCCTCCTGCTTCACCACGGCGGCGGCGGCCACCGCGTGGGTGCGCAGCCGCTCGTGCAGTTCCTGCCGGTCTCCGCCCTTCTTGACGGCCTTCATCATGATGTTCTCGCTGGCCATAAAGGGCAGCTCGGCCATCACGCGGCTGCGGATCACCTTGGGGTAGACCACCAGCCCGTCGGAAACGTTCAGCAGGATGTTCAAAATCGCGTCGGCGCACAAAAAGCCCTCGGCCATGGCGATGCGCTTGTTGGCGGAATCGTCCAGCGTGCGCTCAAACCACTGGGTGCCGGCGGTCACGGCGGGGTTGAGCACGTCCACCATCAGGTAGCGGGCCAGCGCGCAGATGCGCTCGCACCGCATGGGGTTGCGCTTGTAGGGCATGGCGGAGGAACCGATCTGGTTCTTCTCAAAGGGTTCCTCCATCTCCTTGAAGTTGGCCAGCAGGCGGATGTCGGTGGCCATCTTCATGGCGCTCTGCGCCAGGCCCGCCAGGGCCGAGAGCACATTGTAGTCCACCTTGCGGCTGTAGGTCTGGCCGCAGACCGGCACCACCTTGTCAAAGCCCATCTGGGCGCAGACGTCGGCCTCCACGGCGCGCACCTTTGCGGAATCCCCGCCGAAGAGCTCCATAAAGCTGGCCTGGGTGCCGGTGGTGCCCTTTACGCCGCGCAGCGCCAGCTGGGCCAGCTGATGGTCGATCTCCTGCACGTCCATGTACAGTTCGTTCATCCACAGGGTGGCGCGCTTGCCCACCGTGGTCAGTTGGGCGGGCTGGCAGTGGGTGTAGGCCAGGCAGGGCATGGCCTTGTACGCTTCGGCAAAGTCCGCCAGGTTCGCCAGCACGCCGATGAGCTTTCTGCGCACCAGTTCCAGGCCCTGCCGCATGAGGATGACGTCGGTATTATCGCCCACATAGCAGCTGGTGGCCCCCAGGTGGATGATGCCCTTGGCGTTGGGACACTGCAGGCCGTAGGCGTAGACGTGGCTCATTACGTCGTGGCGCACCAGCTTCTCCCGCGCGGCGGCTTCCTCGTAGTTGATATCGTCCTTGTGGGCTTCCAGCTCGGCGATCTGTTCGTCGGTGATGGCAAGCCCCTGCCGCTGCTCGGCCTTGGCCAGCGCAATCCACAGCCGCCGCCAGGTGCGGAACTTGTTGTCGTCCGAGAAGATATACTGCATCTCGTCCGATGCGTAGCGGGTGGAAAACGGTGAAATATAACGGTCGTGTGCCATAAATTTTTCCCTCCTGTTACAGCTTGAAGTAGTTCACGCCGCCCTCGAACAAAGGCTGGTACTTGTCGCCAGTGACGTTTTTGTACAGCTGGTCGCCGCTGCGCTCGGTGTGGCCCATCTTGCCCAGCACACGGCCATCCGGGCTGGTGATCCCCTCGATGGCCAGCACAGAGCCGTTGGGGTTATACCGCTGGTCCATCGTCGGCACACAGTTCAGATCCACATACTGGGTGGCGATCTGGCCGTTGTCGATCAGCTGCTGCAGCAACACATCGTTGCAGACAAACCGGCCCTCGCCGTGGCTGATGGCGATGAGGTGCTCGTCGTTGACGTCGCAGCGGCTCAGCCAGGGACTCTTATTGGAGGCAATGCGGGTGCGCACCAGCATGCTCTGGTGGCGATGCACCGTGTTGAAGGTCAGCGTCGGGTCATCGGCAGTGATGGGGCGGATCTCGCCGTAAGGCACCAACCCCAGCTTGATGAGAGCCTGGAAACCGTTGCAGATACCCAGCGCCAGGCCGTCCCGTTGGTTCAGCAGGCGGTTGACCGCGTCGGCCACAGCGGGCGCGCGGAAGAACGCCGTGATAAACTTGGCGGAGCCGTCCGGCTCGTCGCCGCCGGAGAATCCGCCCGGCAGCATCAAGATCTGCGCCGCGTCCAGCTCCCGCACCAGCGCCTCGCAGCTTTCGGCCACATCGGCGGCGGTGAGGTTTTTCAGCACCAGCACATGGGGATCGGCCCCGGCGCGGCGGAAGGCGCGGGCGGTATCAAACTCACAGTTGGTGCCGGGGAAGACGGGGATCACCACACGGGGAACAGCCAGCCGCACGGCGGGCGCCACCCGCTGGAAAGCAGTGACCTTATGCTCCAGCGCCGGGACCTCCTTGCCGGCTTTTCGGTAGGGGAACACCGGCTCCAGCTTGCTCTCCCATTTTTCCTGCAGGGGAGCCAAATCGACGCGCTGGCGGTCCTTTTCGATGGTGTAGTCCACGATGGTGAAGCCCAGGAACTGCCCGGCGGCAGGATCCAGCAATTCGAGAATGACCGCGCCGTAGCAGGGTGCAAAGAGGTCCTCCGTTTTGAGGCCGCCCTTCAGCTGCAGGCCTACATGATTGCCTAGGCACATCTTAAAGAGGGCTTCGGCCACGCCGCCGTAGCCGGGAGTGGCGGCAGCCAGCACCTTGCCCTCGTCGATCATCTGCTCCACGGCCCTGTAGATCGCCAGCAGGCTGCCGAACTCCGGCAGGCCGTTTTTGTACTGCGGCTTGAGGATGACAACGGCGCTGTTGGCCTTCTTGAACTCGGGACTGATGACCTTGCGGGTGTTGCCGATGGCGGTGGCAAAGCTGACCAGCGTGGGGGGGACATCCAGCCCCTCAAAGCTGCCGGACATACTGTCCTTGCCGCCGATGGAGGCGATCCCCAGGCCCATCTGCGCATCCAGCGCGCCCAGTAGGGCGGCCATAGGCTGGCCCCAGCGCGCCGGGTCGTCATTCATGTGGGGGAAGTACTCCTGGAAGGTCAGGTAGGCGTCCTCGTGGAGGAACCCGGCGCAGACCAGCTTGGTTACGCTCTCCACCACGGCCAGGTAGGCCCCGCGGTAGGGGTCTGCCTCGCTCAGATAGGGGTTGAAGCCCCAGGCCATGCCGGAGCAGGTGGTGGTCTCGCCGTCCACCGGCAGCTTGGCGGCCATCGCCATGGCGGGGGTCAGCTGGTACTTGCCGCCGTAGGGCATCAGCACGGTGGCCGCGCCGATGGTGGAGTCAAACCGTTCGCCCAGGCCCTTCTGGCTGCACACATTCAGGTCACAGACCAGGCTCTCCAGCTTGTCGCCGAAGGTCTCGCCCGCCCACTGGGGCTGCCAGACATGGCCCGGCAAAATGTGGACGCTGGCATGGCGCTCCGCGCCGTTGGAGTTGAGGAACGCGCGGGAAAGGTCGACGATGGCCTCGCCGTTCCAGATCTCCCGCATCCGTTTTTCCTCGGTGACGGTGGCGACCACGGTGGCCTCCAGGTTTTCCTCGTTCGCCAGGGCGATGAAGGCGTCGGCGTCCCCGGCGGCCACGGCCACCGCCATGCGCTCCTGGCTCTCGCTGATGGCCAGCTCGGTGCCGTCCAGGCCATCGTACTTTTTCGTGACCTTGTTCAGGTCGATGCGCAGGCCGTCCGCCAGCTCGCCGATGGCGACAGAAACGCCGCCCGCGCCGAAATCGTTGCAACGCTTGATCATCCGGCAGGCATCCTCCCGGCGGAAGAGGCGCTGCAACTTGCGCTCGATGGGGGCGTTGCCCTTCTGCACCTCAGCCCCGCAGGTTTCCAGGCTGGAGAACTTGTGCGCCTTGCTGGAACCGGTGGCACCGCCAATGCCGTCGCGCCCGGTGCGGCCTCCCAGCAGGATCACCACGTCGCCGGGAAGCGGCTCCTCCCGGCGCACATGGCTGGCGGGGGTGGCGCCCACCACCGCGCCGATCTCCATCCGCTTGGCCACATAGCCGGGGTGGTACAGTTCCTGCACCTGGCCGGTAGCAAGGCCGATCTGGTTGCCGTAGCTGGAATAGCCGGCGGCGGCAGTCGTCACCAGCTTGCGCTGGGGCAGCTTGCCGGGCATCGTCTCGGCCACCGGCTGCAGCGGGTCGCCCGCGCCTGTCACCCGCATGGCCTGGTAGACGTAGGACCGGCCGGACAGCGGGTCACGGATAGCGCCGCCGATGCAGGTGGCCGCGCCGCCGAAGGGCTCGATTTCGGTGGGGTGGTTGTGGGTCTCGTTCTTGAAGAGGAAGAGCCAGTCCTGCTGCT
>CAZIVF010000041.1:0-17326 GCA_964542725.1 uncultured Subdoligranulum sp.
CATGACCATGACGCCGAATAAGGCAGCCTGATATCCTGCCGCCCGCTTTTCTAATAGAAGCGGGCGGTTTTTTTGCGCGGCGTTACGGCTGGGCGGCGGCTTGGCGCAGCATCTGCTCCAGTTCCCGGGCGGCAATGCTTTGGGGGCGGCTGCGGTCCTTGACCAGGCAGATCTGCCGCGCAGGGATACTCTCGGCCAGGTCCACCTGCACAATCTCCCCTTTTTGCAGAGCCTCCTGGGCCATCTCCCGGGGCAGGAAGCCCAGGCCAAGATCATTCTGCACCATCGGCAGGATCTGGTCCATGGTGGCGGCCTCGATGTCCGGCTGCAGCACCAGCCCATGCTGGGCGAAAAGGTGGTTGTAATGCTCGTAGGTCTTGCTCTCCCGCCCCAGGCAAATCAGCGGGTAGTTGACCAGTTCCCCCAGATGCAGCCGCCGCCCCGCCAGCGCCGCAAAATCCGGCCCGGCCACCAGCACCTCCTGGAAAGCTTTCAGCGGGATCTCCCGCAGGGAGCCGGATACGCCGGTGGGGGTGGTGACGACGGCCAGTTCCACCAGGCCGCCCCGCAGCGCCGCCACGGCCTGGGCGGTGGCGTGGTTGGTGATGCGGATGTGGATGCCGGGGTAAGCGTGGCGGAACCGCCGCAGCACCGGCAGGAGCAGGCCGTGCAGCGCGGTCTCGTTGCCGCCCACCGAGACGCTGCCGCTTTGCAGGCTTTTGCCGCTGGCAAGTTCGTTTTCGGCGGTTTGCAGCTGCTCCTGGGCGATGCGCACATGGGCGAACAGCCGCTCGCCCTCGGGCGTCAGCGTCACCCCCCGGTGGGAGCGCAGGAAAAGCCGGCAGCCCAATTCCTGCTCAAGGTTGTTCATTGCCCGGGTAACGTTGGGCTGGTTGCTCAGCAGCACCGCCGCCGCCCGGGTAAAGCTCTGGTATTTTGCCACATAGTAGAAGATGCGGTAGTAATCGTAGGTGACGGCCATGGCGCCTCCCCCTTTAATGTCACAGTGACATAATATTTATGTAAAATATACTTTTTACACATGAAGTTAAACCGAGTATACTACGGTAGGGCAAAAAAAGCAAGGAGCGGGGGCGAAAGTCCGCCGCCCCCGGCTGCGGGCGGCGGGAACCGCCCGGCCCCGCACAGACCATAGAGGAGGCATCATCCCATGAACAAGGATTTGACCGTCGGCAATCCTTCCACCGTGCTGTGGAAGTTCTGCCTGCCGCTCTTCGGCAGCATTATCTTCCAGCAGCTATACAACATTGCAGACAGCCTGGTGGCCGGCAAATTTGTGGGCGAAAACGCCCTGGCCGCCGTAGGCAACAGCTACGAGATCACGCTGATCTTCATCGCCTTTGCCTTCGGCTGCAACATCGGCTGCTCGGTCATTGTATCGCAGCTGTTCGGGGCCAAGGAGTTTGGCCGGATGAAGACCGCCGTCACCACCACGCTGATCGCTTCGGCGGTGCTTTGCGCCCTGCTGATGCTGGGCGGCCTGCTGGGCTGCGGCGCTCTGCTGGCGCTGATCAACACCCCGGCCGAAATTCTGGCGGACTCCCGGCTGTATCTTGACATCTACATTTGGGGCCTGCCCTTCCTTTTCTTCTACAACATCGCCACCGGCATCTTTTCGGCTTTGGGGGATTCCAAGACGCCCTTTCTCTTCCTGGCGGTCTCCTCCACGGCCAACATCGCGGTGGATATCTGGTTCGTGACCGCCTTCCGGATGGGGGTGGCCGGCGTGGCATGGGCCACCTTTCTCTGCCAGGGCGTCAGCTGCGTGCTAGCAGTCGCCGTCGTCTTCAAGCGGCTGGCCGGCATCAAGACGGCGGAGCGCGCGCCGATCTTCTCTTGGCAGGCGCTGGGAAAGATCGTCGTCATTGCAGTTCCCAGCATTTTGCAGCAGAGCTTTATCTCGGTGGGCAACATCATGATCCAGAGCGTCATCAACAGCTTTGGCGCCAGCGTGGTCGCCGGGTACTCGGCCTCTGTCAAGCTGAACAATCTGGTGATCACCTCCTTCACCACGCTGGGCAACGGCATCTCCAACTACACGGCGCAGAACATCGGCGCGGGCAAGCTGGCCCGGGTGTGCCAGGGCTTCGGCGCGGGGCTCAAGCTGGTGTGGATGCTCAGCCTGCCGCTGGTGCTGCTCTACTTCTTCGCGGGGAAAACGCTGCTCTATCTCTTTATGGAGCAGCCCAGCGAGGTGGCCCTGCATACCGGCATCACCTTCCTGCGCGTCTTGTCCCCCTTCTACTTTGTGGTCTCCGCCAAGCTGGTGGCGGACGGCATCCTGCGCGGCGCGGGCCTGATGAAGCGGTTTATGGCCGCCACCTTCACCGACCTGATCCTCCGCGTGGTGCTGGCGGCGCTGCTCTCCCGCACAGCGCTGGGGGCCACCGGCATCTGGTGCGCTTGGCCCATCGGCTGGACCATCGGCACCGGTTTATCAATGCTCTTCTACCGCACCGGCCCGTGGCAGGGAGCCGAGACCCCGGCAGCCGAGTTGAAGCAGGCCGGGTAAGCCGCCCTCCCCTTCTGCACCGAAACCAAAGCCCCCTGACCCCGCCGCGAAGGAACCGTTCGCGGCGGGATCAGGGGACTTTTTGTCTGCTGGCCGCAGGGAGGGCGCAAATTGGAATGTTATAAATGTTATAAAAGATAGGAATGTTATAAAATATGGGGCGCGCCCTTCGGGCGCAAACCGAAAAATCGGCGCAGCCGCACCTTACTTTGTAACATTCGTAACATTTATACCATTCGCCCCAGGCCCCTTACTCCTTTGCCACAAAGGCCACCCCCACCGCCCGCGGGCCGATGTGGGTGCCGATGGTGGGGCCGATCTGGGCAACCCCCAGCACTGGCAGGCGCAGGTTATCCTGCAGGTAATGGCGCACCGGGGCGGCCAGCAGCCGGTCGTCGCTGTACAGCACGGTGCAGCCGTAGGCCGGATCAATGCCGCCCAGTTTATCCAGCTGCTTGTACATTGCCACGAGGGAGCCGGGGCGGCCGCGGGCCTTATCCGCCAGGCGAATCACGCCGTCATCCTTCAGGGCCAGCACCGGCTTGAGGCCCAAGGCCCCGCCCACCAGCGCTACGGCGGCGGGCAGGCGGCCCCCCTTGTGCAGGTGCTTGAGGCTATCCACCACCGCAACGATGCGGACACGGTGCTTGAGTGACTCCAGCGCCGAGGCGATCCCGGCGGCGGATACGCCTTCATCCCGCAGGCGCAGCGCCTCCCGCACCAGGATGGCCTGCCCCCGGGTGGCGGAGGCGGAATCCACCACATACACCGTGCCGCCGACCTCCTCAGCCGCCAGGCAGGCGCACTGCCAGGTGCCGGAAAGCTTTTGGCTGATGGTGATAACCACCGCCTCGTCGCCCCGTTCACGCACCTGGGCCAGCACCTTCATAAAAGCCTCGGGGCTGGGCTGGCTGGTGCGGGGCAGTCTGGTCTCGCCGGCCAGGCGGGCAAAAAATTCGTCCTTGGTCATGGTGCCGTCGTCGGCAATGCCGGTGCCGTCCTCAAAGCTGACGTTCATCGGCACGACGCTCACGCCGGTACGGCCATACTCCTGCGGCTCCAGGTCGGCGCCGGAATCAGTGATGATGTGGATCATAAGCAACCCTCACTTCTTTTGATATGCCTATATTGTACCATGGATCCGAGATAATTCAATAATTTTAATTAAATTTTTGGAATTACTTAGTTTTTCTGCGCAGCGCCCCCTGATTCTTGACAGATTTGCCGGAGATCGGTATAATAAGTTATACAAATCATACTTATCTTACATTTTTGGGAGGTTCCGGGCGATGGAATTCCTTCAGACCAATCCACTTTTGTATGCGGGGCTGCGCCAGGTCCTCCGCCGCGGCACCGCCGAGGTTTTGGAGCAAAGCGGCCAGGGCGTCTTTTTGCAGGACCGATCCAGCGGTGTCTACATGCTGGCAGCGGCCACGCCGGAGCTGGGCGCACAGTGGCTGCGGCGGCACGAGGCGCAGGGCTACCCCCTGTTGATGCTCTTCCTACCGGAACTCCGGGCCTTTGCGGAGGCGCGCTACGGCTTCACCCACCGGATGGACTGCCTGCAGGCCGTCTACACCCAACCGGAACCCCCGGCGGTGAACCCCCGCCTGCAGATCCGTCCGGCACAGGAGGCGGACCTTCCCCTGATTACCGCCCACTACAAGCTGCTGCGGGAGCAGGATATCCTGCATGTGATCCGCAACAGCAGCCTTTACCTGGCGTTCCGGGAGGGGGTTCCGGCGGGCTTTGCCGGGCTGCATCTGGAGGGGAGCATGGGCCTGCTGGAAATCTTTCCTCCCTACCGGCGGCAGGGCTATGCCGTCGAGTTGGAAAGCTGGATCATCGGCTTATGTCTGCGCGAAGGGGCGATTCCCTACTGCCAGGTGGAGACCTGCAACGAAAATTCCCTGCGCCTGCAGAGGAAGCTGGGCCTGACCTTGGTGGAAGAGCCTGTGTATTGGCTGTTCTGATACCCGATTGTTTTACGCAAAGGAGGGTTCCGCATGAAGCAAATTCCCAAGGGGTTGTACGCCTGGACCGCAACGGTGGGCGAAAAAGGGCAGATCGTTATTCCCAAGCAGGCGCGGGATGTGTTCGGCATACATCCCGGCGATACGCTGCTTTTGCTGGGCGATGAGAAGAAGGGGATCGCCATCCCGCCCCAGAGCAGCATGGACGAACTGCGCCGCCAGATCTTTGGCGAATAGGCGGCGGGTGGGGAGGGATACGGCATGGCAGTGATCTTCTTTTTCAGCATCCCCGCCCATGGTCACACCAACCCCACCCTGCCGGTGGCAGCGGAGCTGGTGAGGCGAGGGCATCGGGTGCGCTACTATTCTTTTCCTGAATTCAAGGAGGCCATCACCGCCGCCGGGGCGGAGTTTTATGACTGCGCCCGCTTCTTACCGCCCCCGCCGCCCCGCCTGGAACGCAAGGTGGGCAAAGATTTGGCTGCCCTGATCGAGATGGTGGCGGATACCGCCGTGGCCATGGACCCCGCGATGAAGGCCGAATTCACCGCCCTGCGGCCCGCCTGCGTGGCGGCAGACTCGGTCTGCTTTTGGGGCAAACTTTTCGCCAAAAAGTACGGCGTGCCATACGTCTGCTCCACAACCACCTTCGCCTTTAATCAGCACACAGCCCGCCTGATGAAACAAAGCCCGGCGGGGATGGCAGCCATGCTGCTGGGCCTGCCCCGCATCAACGCCAAGCTGGCCCTGCTGCGGGCGCACGGCTACCCGGTGCGGCACTTTTGGGAGATGCTGCAGAACGATAACGACACCGACACCATCGTGTATACCTCCCGGATGTTCCAGCCCATGGCGGAAACCTTTGGCCCGCAGACCCGCTTTGTGGGGCCGCTGCTGCGCCGCACGCCGCCGCCCCGCTCCCCGCGGGCGCGGCCTCTTGTCTATATTGCTCTGGGAACCGTTCTGAATGACAGGCCGGCCTTTTACCGCCGGTGCCTGGAAGCCTTGGGCGGCCGGGGCTATGACGTGCTGATCTCCGCCGGGCAAAGCACCGACAGGGCGGCGCTGGGCGCGCTGCCCTCCAATGTAGCGGTGGAACCGTATGTGGATCAGATCGCCGTGTTGGCGGAGGCGGCGGTCTTTTTGACCCACTGCGGGATGAACAGTGTGAGCGAGAGCCTGTGGTGCGGCACCCCCATGGTGCTGTATCCCCTGACTGCCGAGGAGGGTGCGGTGGCGGACCGCACGGCAGCGCTGGGGGCGGGGCTGCGGCTGCGCTCCACCCGCCCCGCCGCGATCCGGCAGGCAGTGGAAAAGGTTCTGTACACCCCCGTCTACCGGGAGAAGGCACAGGCCGTCGCCGACGACTTCCATCGATGCGGCGGGGCGGCGGAGGCCGCCGCCTTCATAGAGGATAGAATGGGGGCGAGGTGATACCCGCCGGGACCTCCTTTCCGTACAGCGCAACGCCCCGCCCGTGTCGGTTCCACGGGCGGGGCGCTGTTTCCTGCGAAAAGGGGCGCCAAGGCGCGGCGTTCCCTCTTTTGGGGCGGGGTCGGCTTTTCAGCGGGCGCGGAGCTGCCAGAAAGCCACCGCGCCGGCGGCGGCCACATTGAGGGAGTCCACGCCGCGGCACATGGGGATGCGCACCGTGTAATCGCAGGCGGCGACGGTGCGGGCGGCCAAGCCGTCGCCCTCGGTCCCCAGCAGCAGAGCCAGCCTCGGTTCGGCGGCCAGCTGGGGGTCCTCCACGCTGACCGAGGTATCGCTGAGGGCCAGGGCCGCCGTGCGGAAGCCCAACCGCCGCAGCCGGTTCAACCCAGGTTCGGGCCACTCCCCCGGCGTTTGGCCAATGCGGGTCCACGGCACCTGAAAGACCGTTCCCATGCTGACCCGGGCGGCCCGGCGGCAGAGCGGATCACAGCAGGTAGGGGTAAGCAGCACGGCGTCCATCCCCAGCGCCGCCGCCGAGCGGAAGATCGCGCCGATGTTGGTAGTATCAACGATCCCCTCCAGCACCGCCACCCGCCGGGCATCGGCGCAGAGCGCCTCCACGGTGGGCAGGGCGGGGCGGCGCATGGCGCACAGCACGCCCCGGGTCAGCTGGAAGCCGGTCAGCCCGGCCAACACTTCCCGCTCCGCCGTGTAGACCGGCGTATCGGGGCAGCGGGCCAGCAGTTCCCGGGCGGGGCCTTCGATCTTGCGCCGTTCCATCAGGAAGGCGACCGGCTCGTACCCGGCATCCAGGGCGCGCAGAATCACCTTGGGGCTCTCGGCAATAAACACGCCCTTCTCCGGCTCCAGGCGGCAGCGCAGCTGCGCCTCGGTAAGGCGGGCAAACAGGTCCAGTTCCGGCGCGGCATAATCCGTAATTTCGATGATAGGCGGCATAGCGTCCCCTCCGGCGGAAATAATGGGTCAATATCAGTATAATTCGCCTCGCCGCCGCTGTCAAATAAAAACCGGGCGCGGAGCCGCCGGTTTGCGCCGCGCCCGGTTCAGGGGGGGGGGATGCCGTTATCCCAGCTGATGGCTCTCGATATCCATCAGGGCGGGGCCGTCGGCGTGAAGGGTGATCCTATCGGCCTCCGGCGGGGTGCGGATCACGGCGGCCAGCGCCCGCTCGCCGTCGTTGACAAAAAGTTCCACGCACTCCTTATCCAAAATCAGCCGCAGGCGCAGCTTGCCATCCACCGGCGCCGCCTTCAGGTGGCGGGTGTGGGGGATATCCCGCCGGGTGCCGCCCCGGCTGCGGTCAAAGACCAGTTCCTCCTGCCCAGGCAGGTAGCGCACCTCGGTGAAGAACCGGTCATCCTGGGCGAAACGCAGGGCAAACCTGCGGCAGCCGCAGCTGGCGGCACAGTCCAGCGTGAGGGTCAGATCCAGCAGGCGGCCCCGCAGCGCAGGGAAGGCTTCCTCCCCGTTGACGATGACGCCGGTGTACCTGTCGGTGGTTTTCCACAGGGTCCGCAGTTCCCGCACCGGATTCTGGTACAGTCTTCCCCGCCGGACGTGCAGTTCCCGGGGCAGCGTCATCCGGCCAAACCAGGAACGGGTGCGGGGCGCGCCGTTGCAGGTTTCCCAGTTCCCCATCCAAGCCACCAAGATGCGGCGGCCGTCGGGGGCCAGGGTAGTCTGCGGCGCATAGAAGTCCAGGCCGTAGTCGATGGGCTGGGCGCTGCGGCGGGTGAAGGTATGGGTGCGGACGTCATAGCCGCCCAGCAGGGCCAGCGTGCCGTAACCGGGGTGGAACTCCCCGTCGGCGGTGGCTTGCATCTCCTGGGGGCTGGTCAGCAACACCTGTGCGCCATCCAGCGGGAAAAAATCCGGACATTCCCACATGCGGCCATACTCGCCGCCGCTGGAGGCCAGCGCGGTCAGGTAGCGCCATGCCTTGCCGTCCCCACTCTCAAACAGAAGGATGCTGCCCTGGCGGTCCTTGTGGCGGGAGGCCGCCACGCAGTACCAGCGGTCCCCCTCCCGCCAGGCTTTGGGGTCACGGAAATCGCGGGAAGCGTACCCCGCCGGCAGATCCCGCACGGTGAGCACCGGGTTGGCGGGGAGCTTCTCGAAATCCACCCCGTCCCCCACCGCCACGCACTGGGTCTGCACCTCCTGGCTTTCGGTGGCGATGCGCTGCACGCCGGTATACATCAGCAGCAGGCGGCCGTCGTCCAGGGGGACGGCACTGCCGGAGAAACAGCCCGCCTGATCGGCGGCGGTATCCGGCGCCAGCGCGCAGGGCAGGAAGGTCCAGTGCAGCAGGTCGGCGCTTTTGGCATGGCCCCAGTGCATCGGACCCCAGATGGTGTTGTAGGGATAATACTGGTAAAACAGGTGGTACTCCCCTTTGTAGTAGCAAAAGCCGTTGGGGTCGTTCATCCAGCCGGTCATCGGCGTCAGGTGGAACAGCGGGCGCTCCGCCGCCGGAATATGGTTCACCTGCTCCTGTTCGTAGTCGCGGGCAGTTTGCAGCGGGGTTTGGCTGATGGGCATCCCGTATGCCTCCTTCTATCAATTTTGTCACAACGGCCGCTACGGCGCGAAGGGGGGCCGCAGCGGCACTGCTTTATTATAGCACAAAGTGCAACGCAATGGTATTGCCGTGCGGCAAAAGAGGGGCGGATCAGGACTGCATATTGGCGAAGTAGCCGTCCAGCCCGGCCTGCTTGAGCTGCAGCAGCTCCTGCAGGTTCAGCTGATCCAGCTTTTCGATGTAGGCGTCCCACTCGGCCTCCACATTGCCGTTCATGATCCAGGTGGCCTTCTGGGCCTCGGCGTAGGGCTTCAGGTCGGTCTCAATCTGGGTGATGCGGTTGGTGGTATCGATATCGAAGAAGATCGGCGGATAGTTATAGTCGCACTGCATGGCGGGGGCATACAGTTCCTTCATGATATCCAGGCGCAGGGCGGCGTCGTCCGGCTTGGTGGTGTAGACGCCGTAGTAGCCGTCCAGAATAGCCAGAGGGCCGCCCAGGTTGGTTTTCATCCGCAGTTCGTAGGGGACCACGCCGTCGGGGATGGCCAGATGCTGCAGGGTGCCGTCGCTCTTCCGTTCAAAGATGTTGTCCTGGGTATCGTCGCCGTAGGTACCCCAGTTGTCCTGCACGGACTGGATGGGATCATACAGCTGGTCGATCCATTTGGCGGTCAGCGCAGGGTTGGCGTTGGTGGAGGTGATGACGCAGCGCCCGATCTCAAAGCCCATGGCATTCTGGCGGGTGATGTTGTACTCGCCTTCGGCGTTCTTCAGGGCGGGCAGGGCCACATAATTCTCCGGCGTGCCGGCGCTGGTGTTGTCCCAGGCGACGAAGAGGCCGTAGCGGTCGCTGGCCGCCTTGGAGACGAAGGTGTTGTAGTCGTGGGTGAAGACTTCGGGGTCGATCAGCCCCTCGGCATACAGTTCGTGCAGCCACTCCAGGCCGGGGATGATGCCCTCGTCCGCCAGGGAGTAGATCACCTGCTTATCGTTGGTGACGATGTAATGGTCGGGGTTATCGCCGTAACCGAAGGCGCTGAGCAGCACGCCCACGTCCTCGTTGCCGCCGTTCATCACGAAGGAGAGGGGCAGGCTGTCCGGATGGGCCTCTTTGAAGGCCCGCAGCACCTCGGTCAGTTCCTCGGGGGTCTCGGGCATAGGCAGATCCAGTTCATCCAACCAGGCTTTGTTGATCCAGGGGATGCCGCCGATGGCCTGGATGGCCTCCTTGCCGCTGCCAAGTTCCTCAATCCAGGGGAAGGAGTAGATATGGCCGTCCGGCGCAGTGATGAGGGAGCGGTATTCGGGGTTTTCGTCCAGGACCTTTTTCAGGTTTGGCATGTAGTTATCGATCAGTTCATCCACCGCGATGATGGTGCCGTCCTTGGCGTAGCGCAGCAGATCGTACTGGCTCATCTGGGCGTCAAAGACGATGTCCGGCAGGTCCTTCTTGGAGAGGGCCAGCTGCTTTTTCTCCCCGAACTGGTCGTCCACATAGACGGTCCAGTCGATGTGGATATTGGTGGCCTCCTCAAGGCGCTGGGCGATGACGCGCTCGTTCAGTTCCTGCCCTGCGAAGGACGGCTCATGGGTGAGGGCTGTGAGGGTGATCTGCTCGGCCAGTGGGAACTCCGCCGCTGCTGCGTCCACCGAGGCGGCGGCGCTGCCGCCGGTCCCGCCGCCGCAGGCGGCCAGCAGGGCGGCGGCCAACACCGCCGCGCCGGTTTTCAGGATGCGTTTTTTCATAGTGCGTTCTCCTTTTTGTCAGTATTGTTGCAGTGGGATCAGCCTTTGACCGAGCCCATCATAACACCTTTTTCAAAATACTTCTGGAAGAAGGGGTACATGACCAGCAGCGGCAGGCTGGACACCACAATGGTGGAGTATTTCAGCTGCTCGGCGATCTTGGCCATCATGGCGGCGTTCTGTGCGTCGGATACCATGCCGGGGCGCGGAGTGTTCTGCACCAGGATGGAGCGGATCACCAGCTGCAGGGGCTGCAGGGCCTGGTCCTCCAGGTAGATCATGGCGTCGAAATAGCTGTTCCACATACCCACGAACTGGTAAAGCACCAGCACCGCGATGATCGGCTTGCAGACGGGGATGAGGATGCGGAAGAAATACTCGATATCGGAGGCGCCGTCCAGCATCGCGGCCTCATGCAGTTCCAGCGGGATAGATTTATAATAAGTACGGGCCAGGATGATGTTCCACACGTTGACCGCGCCGGGCAGGATCAGCGCCAGAGGGTTGTTGATAAGGTTCAGGTTGGAGACCAACAGATAGGTAGGCATCAGGCCGCCGCCAAAAAACATCGTGATGAGGAACAGCGTGTTGAAAAAGCCCCGCCCCACAAACTGCGGCAGGCTGAGCGGATAGGCCGCCAGCAGGCAGACAACCGCGGAGAACGCCGCGAAAACGCCGGAGTACAGGAAGGAGTTGAGGAACCCGCGGCCAATCATCTCGTCCTGGAAAACACGGCGGTAGCCCTCCAGCGTCCAGTCCGCCGGGTTGAGGGTGACGCCCTGGTTTGTCAGCACCACCGGGTCGATGAAGGAGGCCAGTACAACATAGAGCAGCGGTACCAAAATGGCCAGGGTGAAGAGTGCCAGCACCAGATAGCCGAGATAGAGGACGATTTTGTCTTTGGCGGTATAGAATTGCCTTGCTTCCATGATAGCTTACCTCCTTACAGGCCCTCGCCCTCGTTCAGGCGTTTGACGATCTGGTTGACGGTGAAGAGCAGGATAATGTTGATGACCGAGTTGAAGAGGCCCACCGCCGTGGAGTAGCCGTAGTCCCCGATTTCCAGGCCTAAGCGGTAGACGTAGGTGGGAATGATCTCCGACGCGGTGCGGTTCAGGTCGGTCTGCAGGGCCAGCGCTTTCTCAAAGCCGATGTTCATGATCTGCCCGGCGGAGAGGATAAACTGAATAACCATGATGGGCTTGAGGGTGGGAATATCGATGTGGCGGATCTGCTGCAGCAGGCTGGCGCCATCAATATTGCAGGCGTCCACCAGATCGGTGCTGACGCCGGAGAGCGCCGCCGTGTAGATGATGGAGGCCCAGCCCGCGCCCTGCCATATGCCGCTGATGATGTAGATGGGGCGGAAAGCGCCCGGATCGGTCATCAGATTGCTCTGGGTCCCCAGCGCCGCGTTGATGGGGCCTACCGGGGAGAGGAAGGCGATGACCATACCGGCCAGGACGATGACCGAGATGAAGTTGGGCGCGTAGACCAGCAGCTGGATGTTTTTGCGCAGCCCCACGCTGCGCACGCGGGACAGCAGGATTGCCAGGATGACCGGCGGGAAGAACCCCCACAGCAGACCGTAGACGCTCAGCTTAAGGGTGTTTGCCATCAGCCGCGGGAACTCCGGCGAGGAGAGAAACCGCTGGAAGTTGGCTAGGCCAATGAACTGGCTGCCCAAAATGCCGAGCCGGTTGTTGTAATCCTCAAAGGCGATGGCCAGGCCGCCCATGGGCAGGTACTTGAAGATGACGGTCAGGGCCACGGCGGGAAGCATAAAGAACACATAAAGCTGCCAGTTGTTCCTGATGTACACCGCTTTTTTGTGCAGGGTCTCCCTTTCGGGTATGCATGGCTTTTTCATAGTTCCACCTCACATTTACATTTTGTAAACATAGCCGTTTACGTTTGTAACTTTTGTGCCTTTACTATACTCGCATCTGCACCGAACTGTCAATAGGTTTTGGAGCAATTCCCTTATTTTTGGCGTTCCGAACAAAATCAGCCGACGCCCGTTGTGCAAATGTAAAAATTTAGATTTACATAAGTTTACACTATTGCAGTTTTTTCCATCTGTGGTACAATAGGAACAGAAAAGGCGGCGCGCAGGCGATACGGGCCGCCGGCAAGGAAGGGGGCGGGCGCCGCCCCGAGGGAGGAATCACAAAGATGGCCGTCAGACGCACCACCATGCAGGATATCGCGGATGCCTGCGGGCTTTCCCGCAACACCATCTCCAAGGTGTTCAATGGGCGGGGCGCCGTGCCGGAAGTCACCCGCCGCGCCGTGCTGGAAAAAGCCCAGGAGTTGGGCTACCGCCAGTTCCCGGCCGAGAAAGCCGCCCCCCAGCGGCAGGCCCAGCGCAGCGTGGCCCTTTTCACCCACCGCATGCCGGAGCGCTCCCATTACGGCTCTCTTTTTGTTTCCGCCTTCGCCAACCGCCTCAGCCGCGCCGGGTACACCCTGATGATGTACGAGATCCTGCCGGAGGAACTGCGGGGCAAACGGCTGCCGGCCAACTTTGAGTTGGAGCAGACTGCCGGTATTTTGGGGATCGAGCTGTTTGATCGGGGATATTCGGATTTCGTCTGCTCGCTGGGGCTCCCCACCATCTTTGCCGATACCTATGCCCGGGCGGATTTTTCCTCGCTGGCCGCCGATGTGATCTCGATGGAAAATACCGACAGCACGCTGGCCGTGACCGGGCGGATTATCGCCGCGGGGGCCAAGCGGCTGGGTTTTGTGGGGGACCGCAACCACTGCAACAGCTTTTATGAGCGCTGGAACGGCTTCCGCACGGCGCTGGCCCGGGCCGGCCTGCCGCTGGACCGCAGCCTCTGCCTGCTGGAGGAAGACAGCGCCCCCTACGGCGACACCGCCTGGCTGGTACAGCAGCTTGGCCGGATGCCTCGCCTGCCGGATGCTTTCGTCTGCGCCAACGACTTCCTGGCCGCCCATCTGATGGCCGCCCTGCGCCGGCTGGGGCTGCGCATCCCGGATGACATTATGGTCACAGGCTTTGACGGCGCGCCAGAGTCCGCCATCATCGACCCGCCGCTGACCACCGTGCAGATCCCCAGCGCCGACATGGGTTCCATCGCGGCGGGCATCCTGCTGGAGCGCATCCAAGCCCCCGCCCTGCCCTACCGTTGCACCTATGTGCAGACACTGCCCGTCTGGCGCAGCACCATCCGCCCCGCCCCGCCCGTGACGGGTTGACCCCGTTTTTTACTTCCCACAGCACACTGATTTAGGAGGAACCGCCATGATTGATGTTGTCGCTCTGGGCGAACTGCTGATCGACTTTGCCTGCCAATCCACCAATGCCGCCGGGTACCCCACGCTGACCGCCCAGCCGGGCGGCGCGCCGGGCAACTTTCTGGCGGCGCTGAACACCTACGGCTGCTCCACCGCCATGATCGGCAAGGTGGGCGGCGACGCCTTCGGCAAACTGCTGCTGAACACCTTGCAGGAGAAGGGCATCGGCACGGCGGGCGTCGTCGTCGACCCCGCCGTTTTCACCACGCTGGCCTTCGTCACGCTGGACGAGACCGGCAACCGGGAATTCAGCTTTGCCCGCAAGCCGGGGGCAGACACCTGCCTGACCCCCGGAGAGGTGAACCGCAGCCTGCTGGATGAGGCCCGGGTCCTGCATTTCGGCACCTTGAGCCTGACCAACGAGCCGGCCCGCAGCGCCACCCGGGAGGCGGTGCTCTACGCCAAGGGGCAGGGCAAGCTGATCAGCTTTGACCCCAACCTGCGCAAGCCGCTGTGGCCCAGCGAGGAGGAGGCCAAGGAGCAGATCGAATGGGGCCTGCGCCAGGCCGACATTGTAAAGATCAGCGATGAGGAGATCGCGTTCCTATGGGGCCTGGCCCCCGAGGCGGGCGCCCAGAAGCTGCTGCGGGAGTACGGCGTGCGGTTGGTTTACGCCACCCTTGGCCCTAAGGGCTGCCACTTTGCCAACGCCCAGGGCTGCGGCGAGGTGGCCAGCCCCGGCGGCATCCATGTGGTGGACACCACCGGCGCGGGCGATATCTTCGGCGGCAGCGCCATGAGCCAATTCCTGCGCCTGGGCAAGGCCCCCGAGCAGCTGACGGTGGAGGAGATGCGCGGCATCACCCGTTTTGCCTGCTGCGCGGCCAGCCTCTCCACCCAGACCCGGGGCGGCATCACCAGCGTAGTATCGGAGGATGAAGTTCGGAGGATCCTTTGATCTCCCCACGCCCGCATTTTTTGGAGCGGGAGGCACAGCGGCCGGGTGGTCCCCGGTTTATTCCGTTTCCGCGATGCGGCAGGGCTTCTCTCCCGACGCATCGCTCTTTTCTTTCGGTTTTTCGGGCGGGTAAAGCCAGCGCGTCGGCAAAGTTTCGGTAAAGATTTGCTCGTGGCGCCGGATTTCGCAATAAGTTTACATTTTGGCTACTTTAGACCGGTTTTTTGATGGCGGCAGGGTATGCTATACTAAATGCATACTTTTAACGAATAGGAGCTGCCCCCTTGACTGAAATCTTGAAAAATTCCTGGCCCAAACTGCGGGAGAAATTGATGGAGGCCCTCAACGCCGTGCTGCCGATCCTCGCCATCGTGCTGGTGCTTTGCTTTACCATCGCCCCCATCTCCCCCAGTATTCTGCTCTGCTTCCTGCTGGGCGCCGCCATGATCATCGTCGGCATCATGTTTTTCACGCTGGGCGCCGAGATGAGCATGACCCCCATGGGCGAGCGGGTCGGCACCGCCATCACCAAGCGCCGCAGCCTGCCCTTCCTCATCGCGGTGGGGTTTGTGCTGGGGTTCATTATCACCATATCGGAGCCGGACCTGCAGGTGCTGGCCCAGCAGGTTCCCTCCATCCCCAACATGGCGCTCATCGTGGCGGTGGCGGTGGGGGTGGGCGTCTTCCTGGTGGTGGCTCTGCTGCGCATGCTGCTGGGGGTTCCCCTGCCGCCGCTGCTGACGGCGCTCTATCTGCTGGTGTTCGCCCTGACCCTTTTTGTGCCGCCCAGCTTTATTGCGGTGGCCTTCGACTCGGGCGGCGTCACCACCGGCCCCATGACAGTCCCCTTCATCATGGCTTTGGGCGTGGGTATCTCGGCCATCCGCAACGACCGCCACGCGGCGGACGACAGCTTCGGCCTGGTGGCGCTCTGCTCAGTGGGGCCGATCTTGGCGGTGCTGATCCTGGGGATGATCTACAACCCCAGCGAGAGCGCCTACGCCCCGCCCGTTCTGCCGGAGGTCAGCGATTCCGCTGAACTGTGGCGGCTGTTCAGCGTGGGGCTGCCCACCTACCTGGAGGAGATGGCCCGCTCCCTGCTCCCCATCGTGATCTTCTTTGGCATTTTTCAGATCACTATGCTTAAGCTGACGCGGCGGAGCCTCGTTAAGATCATCGTCGGCCTACTGTACACCTACATAGGTCTGGTTCTGTTTTTGACCGGCGCCAACGTGGGCTTTATGCCCGCCGGCAACTATCTGGGCCAGGTCATGGCATCGCTGCCCTACCGGTGGATCATCATCCCGGTGGGTATGCTCATCGGCTACTTTATCGTCAAGGCCGAGCCCGCCGTCTATGTGCTGAACCGCCAGGTGGAGGAGGTCACAGACGGCGCGATCTCCGCCCAGGCCATGGGAGCCAGTTTGTCGGTGGGTGTGGCGGTCTCCATCGGGCTTGCCATGCTGCGGGTACTCACCGGTACCTCGGTTCTGTGGTTCCTGATTCCCGGCTATGCCATCGCCATCGGTCTGTCTTTCTTTGTACCCAAAATTTTCACCGCCATCGCCTTTGACTCCGGCGGGGTTGCCTCCGGCCCGATGACGGCCACCTTCCTGCTCCCCTTTGCCCAGGGGGCCTGCATCGCGGTGGGCGGCAACATTGTGACCGACGCCTTCGGCGTGGTGGCAATGGTCGCCATGACGCCGCTCATCACCATCCAGATCCTGGGCGTGATCTACCAGGCCAAGCAGCATCGCAACCGCAGGCCGTCCGTCGCGCTGGAGCCGGCCCAGCTGTTCGAACTGCTGGGTGACGACGCCATCATCGAATTGTAGAAAGGAGCCCTGTATGAGTGAACTGTACTGGATGGTAGCCATCACCAACCGGGATACCGGCAAGCGGCTGATCCCGCTGTACCAAAAGCAGGGGTTGGAAGTCACCTTGCGCACCGCAGGCGCCGGCACAGCCGTCAGCGAGATGCTGGACTATCTGGGTCTGGAGCGAAGCGAGAAGGTTGTCGTCTGCTCGGTGGTCACAGGCGAGACCTGGGCGCAGGTGAAAAAAAGCCTGCAAAAGGACCTGAAGATCGACGTGCCGGGAACCGGCATCGCATTCACCATCCCGGTGGGGAGCATCGGCGGCAAAAAGCAGCTGCTCTACTTGACAGAAAACCAAAATTTTGCCTTTGGGGAGGAGAGTACCTTGAAAGAGACCAAATACGAACTGCTGGTGGTCATTGCTAACCATGGCTACAGCGACCTGATCATGGAGGCCGCCCGCAGCCAGAATGCGGGCGGCGGCACCGTGATCCACGCCAAGGGGACCGGCCAGCAGCGGGCCGAAAAGTTCTTTGGCGTCAGCCTGGTGGATGAGAAGGAGATGGTTTGGATCGTGGTGAAGCACAGCCAGAAGGATGCCATCATGCGGGCCATCATGGACCATGCCGGGATGAACACCAAGGCCAAGTCCATTGTTTTCTCTCTACCCGTCACCGCCACCGCCGGCATGCGGCTGATGGAGGAGGAGGGCGAATGAGCGCCCCGGCAAAGCGTTTTCACGGCGTATGCCGAGCCGCGCCCGGCCCTGCCGGCGCGGTTAGAGGCGCGCAGGCAGGCCGCCGGCTGCGCAGGCAGTTTCCCGGCAGCATGGCGGCGCGGCGATGAGCGTGGGCCGCATCTCCACCTTCCTGAATATCTACATCCAGCGCGATCTCAACCGGGGCGTCCTCACCGAGAGCGAGGCCCAGGCGATCATCGACCATCTGACGATGAAGTTCCGGATGGTCAAGTTCGCCCGCATGAGGGACGCCGGATTCCGTGGCTTTGAGCGTGGCGAAATGGGCAGCACCGCCGAGCATCTTTCCAGCGTCGAGT
>CAZIVF010000042.1:0-17237 GCA_964542725.1 uncultured Subdoligranulum sp.
GAGCGCCACCTTGCCAAGGTGGAGGTAGCGAGTTCGAGCCTCGTCGGCCGCTCCAAAAAAATAATGGAAACCGGCTCCAAAAGCCGGTTTTTCACTCATTATGGTGACGTGGCCAAGTGGTAAGGCAAAGGTCTGCAAAACCTTCATTCATCGGTTCAAATCCGATCGTCACCTCCACAGAGAATCCCCCGCAATTCGTCGCTAAAACGATAAATTGCGGGGGATTCTCTTATACCTTAATATAAATTTTTGCTGCGGAATATCCTCTCTGATTATGCGGTATGCCGCCCGATTTGGCCCAAAACTTGGCCCGTTTTGGAAGCGGGCAACACCGGCGTTTTTGGCTTGCACCTTCCAAAATCTTTTGTGGGGCGAGAGCGCTACCGGCCAAGAATCTATGGCATGCTTACAAAAAATTGGATTTTTCCGGCAATGAACCATTGACATTTGATGCGGGCTGTAGTAAAATATATTCCGTTGCCGGAAGGCAGCATGATATGCGGATGTGGCGGAACTGGCAGACGCGCTAGATTCAGGTTCTAGTTCCCTTAAAAGAGTGTGGGTTCAAATCCCTTCATCCGCACCAAAACAAGCCCCCGGACCTGCGTTCGGGGGCTTGTTTGCTGCCGATTTTTCCGGCTCATGGTTACAAAGTACGAAGGAAGTGTCAATATGATTTGTTTTTTGACCAGCAGCCCTTGTGTGGAAGGAGAACTGACCCTGAACCCGGCCAATGGTTTTGTGGAAGAACTGCACGATACCCTTGCGCAGCCCTGCCGCTGCGTGTACGTATGTTCCGATCCGAACTGTGCGGAGGAGACCGACCGTTTCGCGGGGGAAATTGCGGCATGCTTTGAGAAAGAGGGCTTCGTCTTCTCAAGGTATGAGATCTTGGACGGAAGAAACGCGGACCAGGCGGCGGAACTGATCGGGCAGGCGGATTTTCTGATCCTGGCCGGCGGGCATGTGCCGACCCAGAACGAGTTCTTTCAGGAGATCGGCCTGCGGGACCTGCTGCGGGGCTTCGACGGCGTACTTATGGGGATCAGCGCAGGTACGATGAACAGCGCCGAGGTCGTGTACGCTCACCCGGAACTGCCCGGGGAGGCCGTATCGCCGGAATATCAGCGCTTCCTGCCCGGCTTGGGGCTGACCCGGGTGATGATCCTGCCCCATTACCAGATGGTGCAGGGCGGCGTTCTGGACGGCCTGCGGCTGTTTGAGGACATCGCCTACCCGGACAGCGTGGGAAGGCGCTTTTATGCCCTGGTGGATGGCAGTTTCCTGACCATTCGGGGCGGCGAACAGGAACTACGCGGCGAGGCATACCTGATTGAGGACGGCGCCATGCGCCAGATCGGCGCAGAAGGGGACATCCTGCCGCTGTGAGGGGAAACGCAATGGAGTAAATCTTTCAATTCTGCCGTATCCTGCTATTCTGCTTCGCCGGGGGAACGGTTGGCGCGGTTTCTGCCGCTGCCCATCCCGGTCAGCGTCTGCGGCCTCAACCCGCTGGCGGCGGGCCTTCTGCCGGCAGTATAATAAATGGAAGGGCGGACGCTTACAGAGAGCGTCCGCCCTTCTTCTGCCAGGGGCCGCAGCCGCACAAAAAACCGCTTCAGCCCAACGGCTAAAGCGGCGGCTGACCTTTGCGGCCACGCTTGGTCCGAGTGGCGAGAGTCGAACTCACGGCCTCTTGAACCCCATTCAAGCGCGCTACCAAACTGCGCTACACCCGGTCACTGCCGGGCCGCTCCAATCAGCATTGACAATTATAGCGGGTTTTCACCTATTTGTCAAGCACAAATTTTCAAAAAGTTTGGACTTGAAGTTTGGACTTTTTGCGCCCCTACCATTGACGGCGGAATTGACCGGGGGTGATTCCCTCGATCTTCTTGAAGGCACGCGAAAAATAGTTGGCGTCACTCATGCCACATTCCTGACCAATGCGCTCTATAGGCCAGTCGGTGAAGCGCAGCAGCCGTTTGGCGTGGGTGATGCGCAGCTGCAGCAGGTAGCCGTTGATGGAAGCGCCGAACTGTTCCTTGAACACCCGGGCCAGGTAAAACTTGTTGATGTAAAACCGTTCAGCCAGGGCATCCAAGGTCAGCTTTTCGGCGTAGTGAGCGTCCAGATATTCCTTGATCTCCTGCATATTTTGCCGTTTGGAGCCGGCGTGCTGGACGGCGCCGGGATGCCAGCTTTCCTCCATCAACAGGGTCAGCAGGGCGGTCAGCTTCTCGTAGATGCGCATGTCCCTCAGGTAATCGTCAGAACCTGCAATGGCGCGCAGTTCATCCAAAAGAGCCGCGAAGGCGTCAAAACGCCGGGCGTGGCAGCAGGGGCGGCCGCCGCGCTCCCGGTATTTCTTGTAGATGGCCGCCATATTGGGTCCGTAAAAATGCACCCACTTGAGCCGCCAAAGCTGGTGGGAGGTGCGGTGCCGGTAGGGAAGGCGGCAGTCCAAAAAAACAAAGTCGCCGGCCTCCAGCGGTATCTGCGCACCCTCGTATTCCAGTTCCCCACTGCCGGAAAGCACCACAAAGCAAAGGTAGGACGCCAAGTTTTCCCGCTGGCTGGCATGGGGGCGGCGGGCCTGCAGCTCCCCGATTTCCTGCAGATGGATCAGGTTGGAACGGGCAAAGGGGGAGGGGGTATAGATAATACGGTCCGATTGGACCAGCTGGCCGTCAAACAGTGAGGAATCCATGGGCGGCGCCTCCTTTCCTGGGGGAGCCGAAATCCCCCGCAAGAGCAGTATACCAAAAAAGTCAAGATAATGCTAGTCATTGGCAAGATATCCTCTACCAAAGGCGGGAAGTTTTGCGTACAATAGAGGCATAGAAGAGGAGGCGCCGTTCCCTGCGGCGCAAAAAATAACCTACGGAGGCTGATCTATGAAAAAAGCACTGATCACCGGCGTGACCGGTCAGGACGGCAGCTACCTGGCGGAACTGCTGCTCGAAAAAGGCTATGATGTCCACGGTATGATCCGCCGTTCCTCGGTGGATTACCGGGAACGCATCGCCCATCTGGAGGGGCAGCCCCACTTCCATCTGCACTATGGCGACTTGGGGGATTCCATGAGCCTGATGGCGGTCATTGGCAAGGTGCGCCCCGATGAGATTTACAATCTGGCCGCCCAGAGCCATGTGCAGGTTAGCTTTGACGTGCCGGAGTACACCGCCGACGTGGTGGCCACCGGCGTTCTGCGGGTGCTGGAGGCGGTGCGTCTCTGCGGCCTAGCGGATACCTGCCGCATCTACCAGGCTTCCACCAGCGAATTGTACGGCAAGGTGGAGGAAGTACCCCAAAATGAGAGGACGCCCTTCCACCCCTACAGCCCCTACGCAGTGGCGAAGCAGTACGGTTACTGGATCGTGAAGGAGTACCGCGAGGCTTACAATATGTTCTGCTGCAGCGGCATCCTTTTCAATCATGAGTCGGAGCGCCGGGGCGAGACCTTTGTCACCCGCAAGATCACGCTGGCTGCCGCCCGCATCGCCCAGGGCAAGCAGGAGAAACTGTACCTGGGCAACCTTTCCAGCCTGCGGGACTGGGGCTACGCCAAGGATTATGTGGAGTGCATGTGGCTGATCCTGCAAAATGATAAGCCGGAGGATTTTGTCATTGCCACCGGTGTGCAGCACAGCGTGAGGGAGTTCTGCCAGTTGGCCTTCCGCCATGCGGGGATCGAGCTGGAATTCACCGGCGAGGGCATGGCGGAGAAGGGCGTCGACAAGGTCACCGGCAGAGTTCTGGTGGAGGTAAGCCCCGATTTCTACCGCCCCACCGACGTGGTCAACCTGTGGGGCGATCCCACCAAGGCCCGCACCGAGTTGGGCTGGAACCCCACCAAGACCAGCTTTGAGGAATTGGTGCGCATCATGGTGGAGCACGATATGCAGAAGGTTGCCGTGGAGCGGGCCGAGGAGCATATCCGTACCAACCTGGAGGAATATCTGGAGAAGGGCGTCATCAAGTAAGGAGACAGCGCTATGATGGAGAAAAATGCAAAAATTTATGTGGCGGGCCACCGCGGCATGGTGGGTAGCGCCATCGTGCGGGAACTGCAGCGCCAGGGGTATACCAACATCGTCACCCGCACCCACAGGGAACTGGATCTCTGCCGCCAGGCCGATGTGGAGCAGTTCTTTGCAGCGGAGAAGCCGGAATATGTCTTTCTGGCGGCGGCTAAGGTGGGCGGCATCGTCGCCAACCAGGAGGCTCTGGCGGACTTCATGTACTACAACATGACGCTGGAGATGAACGTGATCCACTCCGCTTGGGAGAACGGCTGCAAAAAGCTGGAGTTTTTGGGCTCTTCCTGCATCTATCCCCGCCTGGCGCCCCAGCCGATGAAGGAAAGCTGCCTGCTGACCTCCGAGTTGGAGAAAACCAACGAAGCCTACGCCCTGGCCAAGATCAGCGGCCTGAAATACTGTGAGTTCCTCAACCGCCAATACGGTACCGACTATATCAGTGTGATGCCCACCAACCTCTACGGCCCCAACGATAACTACCACCCCACCCACAGCCATGTGCTGCCCGCCCTGATCCGCCGCTTCCATGAGGCGAAGGAACAGAACCTGCCCTATGTGACTTGCTGGGGCGACGGCAGCCCCCTGCGGGAGTTCCTGTATGTGGACGATCTGGCAAACCTCTGCGTCTTCCTGATGAACCACTATTCCGGCAATGAGACGGTGAACGCCGGTACCGGCAAGGAACTGACGATACGGCAGCTGACCGAACTGGTGGCAAAGGTCATCGGCTATACCGGCGAGATCCGCTGGGATGCCACCAAGCCCAACGGCACTCCCCGCAAACTGCTGGATGTCTCCAAGGCCGCCGCGTTGGGCTGGACGTACAAAACGGAACTGGAGGAGGGGATCCGCCTCTCCTACCAAGATTTTCTCAGCAACCCCATGCGGGCTGAGCGCTGATCGTTGAAATAGGGAGGATACGCAGATGAATATCATATTGTTGTCCGGTGGATCGGGCAAACGGCTCTGGCCGCTGTCCAATGATATCCGATCCAAGCAGTTCATCAAGATTTTTAAGACCGAGACCGGCTACGAGTCGATGGTGCAGCGGGTCTACCGTCAGATCCGCGAAGTGGATGCCAACGCATCAGTGACCATTGCTACCTCCAAGACCCAGGTCTCGGCCATCCACAACCAGCTGGGCGATGCGGTGGGGATTTGCGTAGAACCCTGCCGCCGGGATACCTTCCCGGCCATCGCCCTGGCGTCCGCCTATCTGCACGATATCAAGGACATCAGCCCGGAGGAACCGGTGGTGGTCTGCCCGGTGGACCCCTATGTGAACAGCGATTATTTTGAAGCGATCCAAAAACTGGGGGCGCTGGCCGCCGCAGGCACCGCCAATCTGGTGCTGATGGGGATCGAACCCACTTACCCCAGCGAAAAGTATGGCTATATCATCCCCGCCGACGCGGAGCAGGTCAGCGCCGTGCAAACTTTTAAGGAGAAGCCGGATGCCGCCACAGCCCAGGGCTATATCAGCCAGGGAGCGCTGTGGAACGGCGGCGTTTTCGCCTACAAGCTGGGCTATCTTTTAGCGAAAGCCCACGCCCTGATCCAATTCGGCGGGTATGAGGATCTGCTGGCAAAATATGCCGACCTGCCCAAGATCAGCTTTGACTACGCCGTGGTGGAGAAGGAACCCAGCATCCAGGTTATGCGCTTTGCCGGGCAGTGGAAAGATATGGGGACCTGGAACACCTTAACCGAAGCTATGGTGGAACCCAACATCGGCAAGGCAATGTTGGACGACACCTGCAGGAATGTGCATGTGCTGAACGAACTGGATGTGCCGGTGCTCTGCATGGGCCTGAAGGATGTGGTCGTCTCGGCCAGCCCCGAGGGGATTCTTGTCTCCGACAAGGAGCGGTCCAGCTATATCAAGCCTTATGTGGATAAGATCGATCAGCAGATCATGTTTGCCGAAAAATCCTGGGGCAGCTTCCGGGTTCTGGATGTGGAGGAGGAGAGCATGACTATTAAGGTCACGCTGAACCCCGGCCACCGTATGAACTACCACAGCCACCAGAACCGGGACGAGGTCTGGACCGTCATTGCGGGGCAGGGCCGTACCATTGTGGATGGCATGGAGCAGCCCGTCTCGCCCGGCGACGTGGTGACGATGCAGGCGGGCTGCCGCCACACCGTCATTGCCGACACCGAGCTCAAGCTCATCGAAGTACAGCTGGGTAAGGAGATCAGCGTCCATGACAAACAAAAATTCAAGCTGGAAGACTGAACCGTTCCTGCTCAAGCCTGCCGCCAAAGACTACCTGTGGGGCGGCAGCCGCCTGAACGACGATTTTGACAAGGGGATCGACCTGCATCCCCTGGCTGAGACCTGGGAGTGTTCGACCCATCCCGACGGCCCCAGCGTGGTCGCCAGCGGCCCTCTGGCGGGGTGCCGGCTGGATGAACTGCTGCGCCGGGAACCGGGGATGCTGGGATCCCACACCGAACAGGCCGGGGAGCTGCCGATCCTGGTGAAGATGATCGACGCGCAGAAAGATCTCTCGGTCCAGGTCCACCCCGACGATGCCTACGCGCGGGAATTTGAGAACGGCCAGCAGGGAAAAACCGAGATGTGGTATGTTCTGGACGCCGCCCCCGGGGCAACGCTGGTGTACGGCTTTAACCGGGATATGCAGCCCGACTTGGTGCGCCGTAGCGTTGAGGCCGGCACGATAGAAACCTACCTGCAGAAGGTGCCGGTGCAGAAGGACGATGTGTTTTATATCGAGGCAGGCACGGTACACGCCATCGGCGCGGGCACGTTGATTGCAGAGATCCAGGAAAATTCCAATCTGACCTACCGCCTCTATGATTACAACCGCCCCGATCAGGATGGACGGCTGCGCCCGCTGCACCTGGACAAGGCGCTGGCGGTGGCCGACCTGACGGGCAAAAGCGCTCCCCGCCAGCCGATGCGGGTGCTGAAGTACCGCCCCGGCTGCGCTCAGGAACTTTTGGGCCGCTGCCGCTATTTCCAGGTGGAGCGGATGCTCATGAACACCGAGCGCTGCCGCAAAATGGTGGATTTCCGCACCGGGTCCCGCTCCTTTGAGGTGCTGCTCTGTGTGGACGGATGCGGGGCCATCTTCTGGGCGGGGGAGAGGGCGCTGCTCTTCTTTAAGGGGGACTGCATCTTTGTCCCCGCCAACAGCCAGCCGTTGCAGCTCCACGGCCAGGCACAGCTGCTCCGCGTGACCTGCTGACCTCTTGCAGTCTGCAAAGGAAGGCCGCCCTGTCCTTTTCTTTTGGGGCGGCGCCCCCAAACCCGGCATTGCCAGATCGATCCCGGAGGGATATAATAGAAGCGCAAACGCGGGCTGCCGGAAACACATTCGCAAAAGGGGAGAGAAACAATGGACCGCATACTGATTATTGACGACGATAAAGAACTGTGCGCGCTGATCAAGCGCAGCGTTCTGACGGAAAATATCGAGGCGGACTGCTGCGGCTCCGGCCGGGAGGGGCTGGAAAAGCTGAATGGCGGGGAATACCAGCTGGTCATCCTGGATGTGATGATGCCTGGCATGGACGGCTTCGAGACGCTGGAAAGGATCAGGAAGGAAAGCAGCCTGCCGATCCTGATGTTCACGGCGAAGAACGACAGCATCTCCAAGGTGCGAGGCCTGCGGGCGGGCGCGGACGACTACCTGGCCAAGCCTTTTGATATGGAGGAACTTTTGGCCCGCGTCCTTTCCCTGATACGACGCTACACCCGTTTCAACCGGGAGGAAGCCCCACCAAAAAAGCTGGTGTACGCAGGGCTGGAAATCGATCTGGATGCTCGCTCCGCCGCCACGGCAAACGGAACCTTCGCGTTGCCGCCCAAGGAATTCGGCCTGCTGCTTTTCCTGGCAAAAAACCAGGGCAGGATCGTGACAAAGCAGCAGATCTATGAGGAAGTGTGGGGCGAACCCTACTTTTATGACGACAGTAACATTATGGCGGTCATCAGCCGCCTGCGCAAAAAATTGGAGGCCGACCCCGGAACCCCCCGATATATCCAGACGGTGAAGGGGATCGGCTACCGCTTTAACAGGGAGGTGTGAGCGATGCCTTGGGAATGGGTGGCGGCTGCGGCTGCGGCCGCTGTGCTCTCGATTGTCTGGGCCTGCACTGTGGTGGGGCAGGCCCAAAAACAGATTGCCGTCATGGCGGATATTCTGGCGGATGTGAAAAACGGAAACGGCAACCGGCGCATCCTGGCGCAGCCCCATGATTTGACCGCGCCGCTGGCCTACGGAATCAACGATGTGATTCTGGAGTACGAGAACCGCCTGGCGGTGCTGCACCGGGCGGATGAGACCAACCGGCAGCTGATGACCAGCCTTTCCCACGATGTGCGCACGCCGCTCACCACGCTGATCGGCTATCTCGACGCGGCGCACAGGGGAATCGTCACGGGCAGGGAGCGCGACGAGTACCTGGAGACAGCCCGGCGCAAAGCCCACGATCTGAAAGAGTACATCGATGCCCTGTTTGACTGGTTTAGACTGAACTCCGATGAGTTCGCCCTGGAGATGAAACGGATAGAGGCCGGGGAACTGACGAGAAACATTCTGATCGACTGGGTGCCGGTACTGGAAGATAAAGGGATCGGCTACCGGGTCGAAATCCCCGAGGAGCCGTTTTGGGTGCGGGCAGACGGGGATGCCTACCGGCGTATCCTGAACAACCTCATTCAAAACGCAGTCAGCCACAGCCAGGCCAGCCTGATAGAACTTGCGCTGGCGAAGGAGCAAGGGGCCATGCAGCTGCTTGTGGCGGATAACGGCGTGGGAATAGGGGAGGAGGACTGCAGACATATTTTTGAGAGGTTGTACAAATGCGACAAGGGGCGCGCCGAAAAAAGCAGCGGCCTTGGCCTGGCCATCACTCGCCAACTGGCGGAAAAGATGAACGGTACCGTCACCGTGGCAAGCGAACCGGGGCAGGGCGCAGCCTTCACGCTACTGTTCCCGCTGGCTGAATAGGAAAATCCTCACCTGTGGGGACGAGGTTCAGCCTGCAGAAAACGCTTGGAAGATTTTTCCGGCTGCCGATGCGCAGGGGGAGGGCCAGCCCCAATCTGCCGCCCCTGCGCTCCGCCGGTTGGCGCTGTGATTCCGGGGGAAGGGCAGTTTTTTTGAGAGACAAAAGCCTCGCTTTCACAGGCGGGGCTTTTTACCGCTGTGGCTCTATACGGCGCTTTCCATTGCAAGGTAAACGCAAGGTTGCTGCAAGGTTCCGGCAAGATTGGTGTGGTACAATGCCTTACAGAACAGGAGGGTTGTATATGAACCAAACAATCATTGAGACAAAAGAGCTGACCAAGCAATACGGCGCCCAGAAAAGTGTGGCGAACCTGAGCATCCATGTGCAGCGCGGGCGCATCTACGGCCTGCTGGGCCGCAACGGGGCCGGCAAGACGACCACCATGAAGATGCTGCTGGGGCTGACGGACCCCACATCCGGTGAGGTCCTGCTCTGGGGGCAGCCCCTGCGGGGCAGCGAAAAAAAGCTGCTGCCCCGCATCGGCTGCCTGATCGAATCCCCGGGCTTTTACCCCAACCTGACGGGGACGGAGAACCTGCGTATTTTTGCCGAACTGCGGGGTGTGCCGAACCGCCGGGCCATCCAGGAATCGCTGGAACTGGTGGGGCTGCCCTACGGGGATAAAAAGCTGTTCTCCCAGTATTCCCTCGGCATGAAGCAGCGGTTGGCCATCGCGCTGGCCGTCATGCATGACCCGGAACTGCTGATTCTGGATGAGCCGATCAACGGCCTGGACCCCATCGGCATTGCGGAGGTGCGCGCTTTTATCCGGCAGCTGTGCGAGGAGCGGGGCAAGACCATCCTGATCTCCAGCCATATCCTTTCCGAGATCGCGCTGCTGGCCGACGATATCGGCATCATTGACCACGGGATGCTCCTGGAGGAGGAAAGCCTGGCGGAACTGGAGCAGAAGAGCAACCGCCATATCCATTTCAAAGTCTCCGACGCGGCGCAGGCGGCCAGGATCCTGGAATGCGCTTTCCGGGAAACCCGCTTCTCTGTGGAGAACGACCACGACATCCGTCTGTACAACATTCATCTGCCGGTGGGGCAGCTTGTCACCTCCTTTGTGAGCAACGGCGTGGAGGTCTCAGAGGCCCATACCTGTGAGGAGAGCCTGGAAGAATACTTTAAGCGGGTGACAGGGGGTGAGGGGATTGCTTAGTTTGTTCCGCTGTGAGATGTGGAAGCTGAAACGGAAAAAGCTGTTTCAATTTGCTTTCCTCACCACCTTTGTGATGCCGCTGCTCTACTCTCTGATCCTGACGGACGGCGACCTGGATGACAGAATGTCGGTGGTTCGGGAGGAAAGCGGCTTTCTGATCCTGATCCCTCTCTCGGTTGTGATCGCCGCGCATCTGTTTTTTGAGGAGCATGATTATGACACCCTCAAAAATCTAATGTGCGTTCCCGTTTCGAAGGCGCGCTTGGCGGCGGCAAAGCTGATGATTCTTCTGATCTTCAATGTGCTCTATCAGCTGGCGGGCTGCCTGTTTACGCTGCTTCTGGCCGCTCTCGGCGGTCTGCCGCTGGGCGGGTGGCGCACCCAACTGTTCTTGACGTTGGGGACTGGCGCGTTGCTCTGGGCGGCGGCGATGCCCTGCCTGCTGCTGGTGGTCTGGTGCAACAAATCCTACATTGTTTCGGTCATCATCGCCTTTGCCTACACGGTGCTGAACTATATCCTACATATCAGCGACGCCTTTGTGATGGCGCCCCTGGGGCTGAACGCGGCGACCTTTCTGCCGGTTCCCATGATCTTCCGCTGGCTGTACCAGTATCATTCGCTGGGGGATGCCGGGCAACAGTCGGTGGAATTCTACCAGAGGCTCAGCCCCTATTTTGTATCGACGCCGGTGGTCTTCGCGGTGCTGCTGGGGGAGGCGGCCCTCTGTGCGGGCCTGCTCATGGCGGTGTACCGCCGCCAAAATGTGTAAGGAGGGGCGCGCTATGCTGACTCTTGTAAGTACGGAATTTCAAAAGATCAAACGGTATCATATCCTGCTGATCGGGGTGATCGGCATGTTCTGCTCGCCGCTGTTGCAGCTGTTCTCCCAGCTTGTGGTGATCGAGGAGGTCAAGAATCCAAATTTCAACCTGGCTGCCCTGCTGGAAGATACCGTCTGGGGCAACGCGCAGATCTTTATGCCAGTGCTCTTCACGCTGATCGGCGGCTATCTCGTCAACCGGGAGTACACGGACGATACGCTGAAAAACATCCTCACGGTGCCGGTCTCCTTCCGCCGTCTTTTGGCGGGTAAGCTGCTGGCCATCGGGCTGCTGGCGATCCTTCTGGGGGCGTGCAGCTTTGTGGCGGCGGTTGCCGTCGGCGTATGCGCGGGGCTGCCGGGGGTGGGGCTCCCGGCGCTGCTCAAAAGCCTGGTGCAGATGGCGGCGCTCTCGGTCTGCATCTACATTGTGGTGCTTCCCATCATCCTGCTCTGCAGCAGGCATCCGGGCTCCTTCCTGGGCGGTTCTGTGGCCGCCTTCCTCACAGGGTACAGCGTGCTGTTTTTTAAGCAGGGGCTGCTGCGGGATATCTACCCTTTCTCGGCGGCGCTGACCTTGGTGGGCTTTGATTCGGCCTCCTATGTGGGCGCAGAGAGGGGAGGCAGCCCGCTGCTGGCCGCCGCTTCCCTGGGGGTAATGCTCCTCGCCAGCGCCTTGCTGCTTTTCCTCTCCAAAGCGCCGGGGGACGCCAAGCCCCCCAAGGGCAAACGGGGGAGAGGCCGTGCCGCACAGCCAGCCGGGCGGGCAGGCCGCCGCTGAGAAAAAGAAGGCGAGAAAGATGCGAAAAATCATAGCGGCGGCCCTGGCCGCCCTGGCTTTCTGCCTCTGCCTTACGTCTGCTCCATGTAGATGCTGGCGGAGGGGAAAGCAAAGTCGCAACCTTCCGCCTTGACCAGATCCATAATCTGAAGGTTGAGCCGGTCTTTCAGCCGCAGGAAATCATTGAAGGCGACGGTATCCACATACAGCCGGGCCGTTATATTGATGCTGGAATCGGCAAATTCCGAAAGGTAAACGGTTACTTTGTCCGAAAGGACGGAGGGATCGCCCTTCAGAAGCTCCTCCAAATGGGCGCACAGGGACTTCACACTGCCGGACGGAGTATCGTACCGCACCCCGATGGAAAACTGCCACAGGCGGCTTTTCCGGTCAGTGACATTCTGAATGTACTCCGAGCAGATCTTGGAGTTCTCTACCGTGATGACCACATTGTCCGGCGTGCGCAGCCGGGTGGAGCGGAAAGAAATATCCTCCACGGTACCCTCATAACTGCCCAGCACCACATAGTCTCCAATGCCGAAGGGATGCTCCACCACCAGCATGATGCCCGCAATCAGGTTGGACAGAGTGGACTGCGCCGCCAAAGAGACCGCCAGCCCGGCCACCCCCGCGCCGGTTAGGAGGCCCGTCACCGGCACCCCGCACAGGTCCAGGATCATGATGGCGGCCAGCAAAATCACCAGGGCGCGGTAGATATTCTCAAAAAAGCGGCCCATGGTGCGGTTGGTCTCCACATCCAGGTGATTCTCGGCGCTGCGGAGCAGCAGGCGGCAGAGCGGCGCCGAAGCCCAGCCGCCCCAGCTCGCCAGCGCGACCAGAGAGATATGGAAGATTGTGCTGACCGCCTGCTGCCAAAGCGAGCCGTTGAAAAGAACCGGCAGAAAGAACAGCGCGGCATACAGAAACGATATGCGCAGCATCATTGTTGCCGGTTTGTGGTAGCTGTGCAGCAGAATGTGCAGCCATTCCGGCAGATGCCCTTCCAGCTTTTTGAGTATGCGGCCGGTAATGACCTTGAACAGGGTGGGGACCGCCACCGCCCCCGCGAGAAGCAGCAGGGTGGGCATCCAGCTAAGCAGCATCTTTAGCGGATCCTCAAAGTCGATGGAACTCATACGCAAACCTCCCGGAAAAACTTACTGCTATTGTATCACAGATGGTTGTAATTTGCAAAATATGTGCTATACTAATAGGTAGAAAGTCTGTTTCAGGGCGGGGTGTGATTCCCCACCGGCGGTGACAGGCGCAAGCCTGAAGCCCGCGACCACCCCTTCGGGGGTGCTGATTCGGTGCGATTCCGAAGCCGACGGTATAGTCCGGATGAAAGAAACGGAGAGTTGCTTTTGTGCCGCTTTTCTGCGCCCTGCCGCCATCTTTATGGCCGCAGGGCGTTTTGTCTGCAAAAAAAAGCGGGCGGGGCGTTCCTTCCACTGTTGCCGGCTTTCCAAAATAAAGTGGGGCAGTACCCAGGAGGTATGTTGTATGCAAACACAAAGCAAAAACCATATCCGCGAATTGACCGTCACCGCCATGCTGGCAGCGGTGGCCACCGTGCTGATGTTTTTGGACTTCAGCGTTCCCATGTTCATCCCCGGATTCGTCAAGATGGACATTTCCGAACTGCCCGCCCTGCTGGCTTCCTTCAGTCTGGGGTCGGCGTACGGCGTGGGCGTCTGCCTGATCAAAAACCTGTTCAACCTGATCTTCCACGGCTCCACCGGCGGCGTCGGGGAACTGTGCAACTTCCTGATGGGCGCGGCGCTGGCCGCCGTGTCCGGCTTGATCTATAAGTATAACAAGAGCCGCAGGGGGGCCATCGTCGCTTCGCTGGCGGGGGCGGCCGCCATGGCGGCGGTGAGCGTCCCGGCGAACTACTTTATCAGCTACCCGCTCTATTCCAAGATGTTCGGCGGCATGGAGGCCATCATTGCCGCCTATCAGGCTATCCGCCCCGGCGTCAACGGCCTGCTGGAATGTCTGGTGGTCTTTAATATGCCCTTCACCTTTGTTAAGGGGCTGCTGGATGCGGTTCTCTGCTTCCTGATCTACAAGCCGCTTTCCCCCATCCTCCACGGCCGGAAATGAAAGCCGCCAAATTCTGTGCAAAGCCTCCAAAGTGTACAAGGTAAAATCGTTGACTTTGCCGGAAACCTATGGTATCATAACAATCACAACAGAATAGCAACTTATCAAGAGCGGCTGAGGGATCAGGCCCTGTGAAGCCCGGCAACCTGCACCAAGGTGTAAGGTGCCAAATCCTGCGGGAAACCGAAAGATAAGCGTTTGGCGCGCAGTCTTTCCGGCTGCGCGCTTTTTTTTCACACATTTCCGGCAAGTTGCCTTTCTGTATCACATCTAATTTGGGAGGGTACGACTATGGCAAAAACACTTTTCACATCCGAATCCGTCACCGAGGGGCATCCCGATAAGATCTGCGACCAAATCTCCGACGCTGTGCTGGACGCAATCCTGGAGCAGGATCCCGGCGCCCGCGTGGCCTGCGAGACCACCTGCTCCACCGGTTTGGTCCACATCATGGGCGAGATCACCACCAGCTGCTATGTGGATATTCCCGCCGTCACCCGCCAGGTCATCCGGGAGATCGGCTATGACCGGGCCAAATACGGTTTTGACTGCGACACCTGCGGTGTGATCTCCAACATTGACGGCCAAAGCCCCGATATTGCGCTGGGTACCAACGACGAGGTGGCCGGCGCGGGCGACCAGGGCATGATGTTTGGCTACGCCTGCGACGAGACGCCTGAACTGATGCCGCTGCCTATCAGCCTGGCCCACAAGCTGGCCAAGCGCCTGACCGCCGTGCGCAAGGATGGCACTCTGGCGTATCTGCGGCCCGACGGCAAGAGCCAAGTCACCGTGGAGTATGAGGATGGCAAGCCGGTGCGCGTGGACGCAGTGGTGATTTCCGGCCAGCACAGCCCCGAGGTGAGCCAGCAGCAGCTGAGGGCCGATATCATGGAGCAGGTTATCAGGGCCACCATCCCCGCCGAACTGCTGGATGAGAATACCAAGTACTACATCAACCCCACCGGGCGCTTTGTGGTGGGCGGCCCCCAGGGGGATTCCGGCCTAACCGGCCGCAAGATCATTGTGGATACCTACGGCGGTTACGCCCGCCACGGCGGCGGCGCGTTCAGCGGCAAGGACCCCACCAAGGTGGACCGCTCCGCCGCCTACGCCGCCCGCTGGGTGGCCAAGAACGTGGTGGCCGCCGGTCTGGCGAAAAAGTGCGAGGTGCAGCTAGCCTACGCCATCGGCGTGGCCGATCCGGTGTCCGTCATGGTGGATACCTTTGGCACCGGCACGGTGGAGAACGGGAAGATCGAGCAGGCGGTGCGCCGTGTGTTTGATCTGCGCCCGGCGGGCATTATCCGCGATCTGGATCTGCGCAAGCCCATCTACCGCCGTCTGGCTGCCTACGGCCATATGGGCCGCGAGGACCTGGGCGTGCGATGGGAGAAAACAGACCGCGTAAAGGCTCTGCAAGACGCCGTGGCCGCCCTGTAACCCGTAAAACGCTGCTTCCAAACGGGCCCCGCCTCCCGGCAGGGCCTGTTTTTATGGGCAGGATTGAGTTTCCTGTTTTGCCATAAAGCTGTCTAAACGAAACAGTAATTTTATGCAATTTGCACTTGCAGTTTGCGTAGGAGATAAAATCGTGCTATACTATAATTGTTGATCTGGTTTGATCTAAAGGAGGGAAAATCGATTATGAATATGAACCCAACGGCCATATTGGATGCGGCAGAACGAATAAAGCCGGATGTGATCAGGGACCGGCGCAGGCTCCACAGCGAGCCTGAAACCGGAAGCAGCCTCCCCCGTACGAAAGAATATGTGATGCAGCGGCTTCTCGACATGGGCTACCAGCCAGTGGAACTATGTGAAAGCGGAATCGTTGCGGAAATTTCTGGAAACGATACTGGCAAATGTATCCTGCTGCGTGCAGATATGGACGGGCTAAAGGTGGAAGAAAAAACCTGTCTTGCGTTTCGGTCCACGAACGGGAACATGCACGCCTGCGGCCATGACATGCACACAGCGATGCTGCTCGGCGCCGCAAAGCTGCTCCGGGAATTTCAGGAGGAGTTAAGCGGCACTGTAAAGCTGGTATTCCAGCCGGATGAGGAGGGCTTTACAGGGGCAAAAGCAATGCTGGCCGCCGGCGTCCTTAAAGATCCGGAGCCCCAAGCGGCGCTGGCCCTTCATGTTCATTCCGGGACCCCTTCCGGCATGCTGCTCTGCGGACGGGGCGTTACCATGGCCGGCTGTACGTTGTTCCGGATCACGGTAAAAGGGGTTGGCTGTCATGGAGCGATGCCGGAAACAGGCGTTGACCCGCTTAATATCGCGGCGCATATTTTCATCGCCCTGCAGGAAATCAACGCCAGAGAAACCGCAGCAAAACAGCCTGCCGTCATCACCATCGGAAAAATGAGCGGAGGGCAGGCGCCGAACATTATCCCACAGGAAGCTGTCTTAGAAGGAACCATCCGGACCTTCGACCGTGATCTTACCAACGGGATTTTGAGCCGGATTGAGGCAATCTCGACCAGTATTGCGGAAGCGTTCCGGGGGCAGGCCTCCGTGCAGGAGCTTGCTTCCGCACCGCCGCTGAAGAACGATGTTTCACTGGCCAACCAAATGGCAGACTATGCGGAGGAACTCTTTGGGCAGGAATCTGTATACCGCATGGATGACGGCGGGATGGGATCTGAGGATTTTGCGTCATACACCTATGAATTGCCCTGCTCGTACCTCCTTATGGGGGCCGGGACAGCAGCGGAGGACCCTTTGTACGGGCTTCCCATGCACAATGAAAAGGTCGTTTTCAACGAAGATATCTTAACCAGGGGTGTGGCGCTTCACACATACTGCGCCCTGCGATGGCTTGGGTGATCCAATGTTTGATATATGGTTTTGATGCGATGGCAGTGCCTTTTTTCGGTACTGCCATTTCCATAGGGAAGTATGAAGATCGCTCCCTTTTATGGAACGTTTTCAGTAATTACTGCTGATCCCTAATCTCTCTTTTCTCTTTGCCAGCCTCCTTTATTACACATAATTTGGGCCGCGGCCGATTTGTCATTCTCGCAACATGAAATAATATACATCAATTTTATGATCTTTTCAACCGCAACAGCAGATTCTCATAGAACAGCTTCAGAAATCACCTGAACTTGCTAATACACTGGCTTCGATTATTGCTTCCAAATCGGCTTGCAAATGAGAAATTAGCAAAATCCCTGTTTTCATTAGCAAATCCGTGAAAATTGTTCGATTCCAATTAGCAAAAAATACATCGAATGTGCATAGAAATGCTTGCCGCTTTTTCAAAGG
>CAZIVF010000043.1:0-16750 GCA_964542725.1 uncultured Subdoligranulum sp.
ATCCATGACCTCCTGCGGGTTGGACTCTGCCAGCATGGCGAAGCCGGTCTGACGGCAGGCCATAACGTCGCTGTGATCACCGAAGATGTTCAGGGACTGGGTGGCGACGGTACGGGCAGACACGTCAAAGACGCAGGGCAGCTGCTCAGCCGCGATCTTGTACATGTTGGGGATCATCAGCAGAAGGCCCTGGGACGCGGTGAAGGTGGTGGTGATGGCGCCGGTGCCAAGGGAACCGTGTACTGCACCGGCAGCACCGGCCTCAGACTCCATCTCAACAACCTTCACCTGGTTGCCGAAGATGTTCTTGAGGCCAGCAGCGCTCCACTGGTCGACGGTATCGGCCATGGGGCTGGAGGGGGTGATGGGGTAGATGGCAGCAACGTCGGTAAACGCATACGCTACATGGGCCGCAGCGGTATTGCCATCCATGGACTGTTTTGCTCTGGGCATTTTTCTTCCTCCGTTTCCAAGTTTTGGGAATTGCTTCCCGGTTTCGCACCCGCGCACGGCGGGGACCGCACACAGGATCAAAGCATCCCCCGCAGAGGGAACACACTTACAGAGAGACACTTTTGCTTAATCTTATTCTACCAAAAAAACCCGTGTTCGTAAAGAGAATTTTGTTGGAAATTTGCACAGATTTTCACTTCAAAGATATGCATTTTGCTCTGTTTCACCCAACAGTTTCTTCTTTCGGCGGTTCCCGGCGCGCCGGCATTTCAACTCCCGATTGACAGTCGGGGGCGAGGGCTATAAAATAAAGGTAGTTCTAAAAAACGAGGAGGTTCCCTATGGCACACACGGAAAAACAGCTGGCTTCCCAGGAAATCTTCCACGGCCATGTGATCCGGGTCACGCTGGACACGGTGGAACTGGAAAACGGCAGGATCAGCAAGAGGGAAATCGTCCACCACCACGGCGGCGCCTGTGTGCTGGCCCTGACGGAGGACGGATGCGTCTACTTAGTGCGGCAGTTCCGCTATGCCTTCGGCGAGGAGGTTTGGGAACTGCCCGCCGGCAAGCTGGAGGCAGGGGAGGACCCCTTTGAGGCGGCGCGGCGGGAACTGGCCGAGGAATGTGGCGTGACCGCCGACGAATACACCGACCTTGGCGTGCTGTACCCCACGGTGGGGTATGACAGCGAGAAAATTTACATCTGGGCGGCGCAGGGCCTGCACACGGTTCCCCAACACCTGGACGAGGGGGAGTTTTTGGATGTGGTGAAGCTGCCCTTTGACGAGGCGCTGGAGATGGTGATGAACGGCAGCATCCGCGACGCCAAAACGGTGGCGGCCCTCCTAAAATTTGCCCGGCGGCGCGGGTGAGCGATGCCCTCCCCTACGGTCTCAACCGCAAGGAATTTCATCATCCCCCCGCCCAAAGGGCATCCTTTCCCCCATCCCCTCAAGGAGGTACCCATGCCTACCATCAAGCTCGCCTTCTGCGATTTGGCCCAGGATTGGGATCCGCAGGATAATTACTTTACCGCTGCCCTGAAAAATCACGGCTACACGCTGCAAATTACAGAAAACTCCCCCGATTTTGTCATCTGCGGCACCTTCGGGCATGATTTTCTGCGCTATGACTGTGTGCGCATCCACTTTTCGGGGGAGGATAGCTGGCCCGACCTGAACCTCTATGACTATGCCATGGGCTTCCCCCTCCTGGAATATGGCGACCGTTACCTCCGCCTCCCGCTGTACGCCTTGCGCCCCACCTGGCCGCAGGCGTTGCGCAAACACACTCTGCCCGACGGCGCTTTTTTAGGCCGCGATTTCTGCAGTTTTGTGGTCAGCAATGATTTTTGTGCGGTGCGCAATCAATTTTTTGCCGAGCTGAACGCCCGCCGCCCGGTGGCCAGCGGCGGCGGCTATCAAAACAACATCGGCGGCCCGGTGGCTGATAAGCAGGCGTTCCTGCAAAAGTATAAGTTCAACATCGCCTATGAGAACAGTTCCTCCCCCGGCTACTGCACAGAGAAGATCGTAGACGCCTTCGCCGCCGGGGCGGTCCCCCTCTATTGGGGCGACCCCGAGGTTCTTGGCGAGTTCAACCCTGACGCCTTTCTCTGGGCCGGGGCCTACCCGGACACCGCCTCCCTGCTGGCCGCGATTGACGAAATAGACAAAGACGAGACCAAATATTTGGCAATGTGCCACGCGCCCATTCTGCGCCCCGGCTGCCGCGCCGCGCTCTACCAGGGCGATGAGGTCTGTTTCCGCTTTTTGGATGCCATCTTCCAAAAAGGCCCCGGCGCGCTGCGCCGCAACCGCAGCTGCTGGGGTACCATCTATGAGAATGATTTGAAATACTACCATCGCCTGGCCGGCGAGGCCGCCAAGCCCAAGGGCCTGCTGCGCCGCCTGGGGCTGCGGGGATTTTGAATGATTGGCGGCCGCCTTTCCCCCACGCGCCAAACCTCGCAGCCCTCGATGTCCCGCCAACCCCGCGCCGCCGCAAGGTTCCCCTCACTCCGTTGCGGGGAGGCAAAGCGTCAGCCAAACATGGTTGGAGGATTGTTTTATGCCCAACGAACTCTATCAAATTGAACCGATCGCACATATCCGCAGCGATTTCAGCAGTAAGTTTGGCATTCCCCGGCAGAGCGGGCTGGTACCCGCCCTCATCGCTCGCATCGTCTTTGCCCCGGCCTACCGCGATCCCAACGCACTGAAGGGCATCGAGCAGTACAGCCGCCTGTGGCTGATCTGGCAGTTTTCCACCGTGGCGCAGGAGTACGCCTCCGGCCGCCGTTGGAGGCCCACCGTGCGCCCGCCCCGCCTGGGCGGCAACACCCGGCTGGGCGTATTTGCCACCCGCAGCCCCTACCGCCCCAACGCGCTGGGCCTCTCCTGCGTGGAGTTGGTGGGGGTGGAGTTGTCCGGCCCGGATGGCCCCCTGCTCACGGTGCGCGGCGCCGATCTCCTGGACGGCACTCCCATCTATGATATCAAGCCCTACCTCCGCTATGCCGACGCCTGGCCTGACGCCTGCGGCGGCTTCGCCGACGAGCATAAAAACGACTTTCTTGCGGTGCATTTTCCGCCCGATCTGCTGGAGCGGGTAGACCCATCCAAGCGGGACGCCCTCCTGGGTGTGCTGCGCGCCGACCCCCGCCCCGCCTACCAGGCCGACCCCAGTCGCCTCTACGCCCTGGATTTTGCCGGCTGCACCGTCCGCTTCACGGTGGATGGCCGCCTGCTGACCGTGCGGGCGGTGGAGACGGGGGACTAGTCAGGAGCCCTGTTAGGAAGGCATCCTCTGCGGGTATGAAGGAATCATCAGCGGCTGCCTTTCCATCGCCGTGGGGGCAGCGTCCCCGCCGCCCCGAAGCCCTTGTTCAATTCCCTTTTTGATGCCCCATGATGTGCGTACTTTCCTTGAAAGGGAAAAGGCGCCGGGCACAAAGTAAAGGCGCACTGCCAAACATTGCGGTGCGCCTTTCTTGAATATTTCTCGCCGTCGTCTTCGGCAGTTTCCTCCACGGGGGCGGCTTTGCCGTTATTCTTTGTCTTCAGCGTCCGTCTCGGCTGCATCGTCCGCCGCGTCGGTGGTGGCGTCGTCAGCCTCCAGGGCGGCGATCTCCTCGGCGGTCAGTTCCCCGCCGGCGTCGGCCTCCTCCACGGGGGCGGATGTCTCGGCGGAGGCGTCGCGGTCTACGCGGGCCACCATGGCCACCCGGTCGCCCTCGGCCAGGCGCATCACCCGCACGCCGCTGCCGTAGCGGCTCTGCACGTTGATATCGCTGGCGTGCATACGGATCAGGATGCCGTTCTGGCTGATGAGGATCAGGTCGTCGGTTTCGTCCACAATCTTGATGCCCGCCACGTTGCCGCGGGTGTAGTTGCGGATGCCCAAGCCGCCGCGGTTGGTCATGCGGTAATCGTCGATGCGGCTGCGGCGGCCCTTGCCGTCCTCGCTGATGGTCAGCAGGGTGGCGCCGGGGCGGCAGACGCCCACGCCCACCACATAGTCGCCCTCCCGCAGGCGGATAACCCGCACGCCGTGGCCGGTGCGGCCCATGGAGCGGGCTCCCGCCTCGGTGAAGTGGAGGGCGGCGCCGTCGTGAGTGGCCACCACCAGCTCGTCCTCGCCGCCGGTGAGGTGGCTCCACACCAGCGAATCGTCCTCGTTCAGCGCGATGGCGATCAGGCCCGCCTTGCGGATATTGCGGAACTGGCTCAGCGCGGTGCGCTTGATGAGGCCCCTGCGAGTGACCATCGTGATATAGGTATTGTCCTCGTCGGCGCCGGCGGGCTGGCGCATCATGATGGTAACTTTCTCGCCCTCCTGCAGCTGCAGCAGGTTAACGATGTGGCTGCCCTTGGAGGTGCGGGCGCCCTCCGGCACCTGGTAGCCCTTGAGGCGGTAGACCCGGCCCTGGTTGGTCATGAAGAGCATGTGATCGTGGGTGGAACCGACGAACAGTTCCTCGGTGAAATCCTCGTCCTTGTGGGTGAGGCCCTGCACGCCGCGGCCGCCGCGGTTCTGCGCCTGGTAGGTATCGGCGGCGGTGCGCTTGATATATCCCTCGTGGGTCAGCGTGAAGACGCAGGTCTCCTCGGGGATCAGGTCCTCGATATCTACCTCGCCGCTCACCGCCTCGATGGAGGTGCGGCGCTCGTCACCGTACTTTTCCTTCATGGCCAGCAGGTCAGTCTTGACGATCTCCTTCACATGATGGTCGTTGGCCAGAATGTCCTTGTAATCCTCGATGGCGGCGCGCAGCTGGCCCAACTCCTCCTCGATCTTGAGGATTTCCAACCCTGCCAGGCGGCCCAGCTGCAGCTTGACGATGGCGTCGGCCTGCGGCTCGTCGAAGCCGAACCGCTCCATGATGGCGGTGCGCGCCTCGGCAAAGCCGCCCTTGCAGGCGCGGATGGTGGCGATGATCTCGTCCACAATGTCCACGGCTTTGTGAAGCCCCTCCAGGATATGGGCGCGCTCCTCGGCCTTTTTCAGGTCAAAGGCGGTGCGGCGGCGGATCACATCCATCTGGAATTCCAGGTACCGCTCCATCATCGTCTTGAGGGACATGGTCTTGGGGGTCTTTTTGTCCAGCGCGATCATGATGACGCCCACCGTGTCCTGCAGCTGGGTGTAGCGGTAGAGCTGGTTGAGCACCACCTGGGGGTTGGCGTCCTTCTTGATCTCGATGACGATCTTCATGCCGGTGCGGCTGGAACTCTCGTCGTTCAAATCGGAGATTCCCTCGATGCGCTTGTCCTTGACCAGGTCGGCGATGGACTCGATGAGGCGGGTCTTGTTGACCATATAGGGAATCTCGGTGACGATGATGTCAAACCGCCCGTTTTTCTTCTCAACGATCTCGGCCCGGCCCCGCAGGGTGATCTTGCCCCGGCCCGTGGCGTAGGCGGCGCGGATGCCGGAGCGGCCCATGATGATGCCGCCGGTGGGGAAGTCGGGGCCTTTGATGTATTCCATCAGGCCGGGCAGGTCGATATCGGGGTCTTCGATGAGGGCGACCATGCCGTTGACGATCTCTCCCAGGTTGTGGGGCGGGATGTTGGTGGCCATGCCCACGGCGATGCCCTGGCTGCCGTTCACCAAAAGGTTGGGAAAACGGCTGGGCAGCACGTCGGGTTCCTTCTTGGTCTCGTCAAAGTTGGGATTCCAATCGATGGTGTTCTTCTCAATATCGGTGAGCATTTCGCAGGCGATCTTGGACATCCGGGCCTCGGTGTACCGGTAGGCAGCCGGGGGGTCGCCGTCCACCGAGCCGAAGTTGCCCTGGCCGTCCACCAGCGGGTAGCGGAGGCTGAAATCCTGGGCCAGGCGGACCATGGCATCATACACGGAAGCGTCGCCGTGGGGATGGTAGGAACCCAGCACCGCGCCGACGGTATCGGCGGATTTGCGGTAGGCGTGCTGGGGGTCGTTGCCGCGCTCATGCATCGTGTAGAGGATGCGGCGATGCACCGGCTTGAGGCCGTCCCGCACATCGGGCAGGGCGCGGGCCACAATGACCGACATCGAATAGTCCAGGAACGCGGTCTCGATCTCTTTCTTGACATCGCGCACAATGACCTTGGTGCCGGAACCGGGTTCCATGATGATATTTTCTTCCATAGATCGTTACTCCTTCGGTATGGTGGGACGTTCCTTCCCCGAGAGGAAGGAACCGAAAGAACGCTAAAGAAATAGGTTTCTCTTCCCCTATAGTCTCGATGCGGCTCTGGCAGGGTTCGCGGCTTTTTGTGCAGATTGTGATGAAATCGTACTGTCCTGCACCGTAATCAAACCCTCATAACCTGGAATTTTTGCGTTCTTTTACGTCCATCTATTTTCCAAAATCGCATGGCCATGCGGTTTTTATTCCATCTTCTCTGCGCCGCTTTTTCAGGAAAGCGGCCTCAAAGCCCCGGCCTCACACATCCAGGTTCGCGTAGACGGCGTTCTTCTCGATGAATTGGCGGCGGGGTTCCACCTGGTCGCCCATCAGAATGCTGAACGCCTCGTCAGCGCGCTCGGCGTCCTCGATGGTGATCTGGACGATGACCCGGTTGTCGGGGTTCATGGTGGTATCCCACAGCTGGTCGGGGTTCATCTCGCCCAAGCCCTTGTAGCGGTTGATCTTGGCTCCCGGCATCTCAGCCGAGAGCACCTTCATTTCCTCCTCATTGTAGGCGTACTTCACCGTCTGGCCCTTTTGCAGCTTGAAGAGCGGCGGCTGGGCCACATACACATAGCCGTGATCGATGAGAGGGCGCATATACCGGAAGAAGAATGTCAGCATCAGCGTGCAGATGTGGGAGCCGTCCACGTCGGCATCGGCCATGATGAAGATCTTGTGGTAGCGCACCTTGGTGATATCAAACTCGTCCCCGATGCCGGTTCCCAGTGCCGTGACCACCGGCATCAGCTTATCGTTGCCGTAGATGCGGTCGGCGCGGGCTTTCTCGACATTGAGCATCTTGCCCCACAGCGGCAGGATGGCCTGGATGTTGGAGTCGCGCCCCTGCTTGGCGGAGCCGCCGGCGGAATCGCCCTCGACGATGAACAATTCGGTCTTGCTGGGGTCCTTCTCGTGGCAGTCCGCCAGCTTGCCGGGCATGCGGTTGCTCTCCAGCGCGCTCTTGCGGCGCACCATCTCCCGGGCTTTCTTGGCGGCGGCGCGGGCGCGGGCTGCCTGGGTGGCCTTCTCAAGGATCGCCTTGGCCGTGGCGGGATTCTCCTCAAAGAATTCCGTCAGGGCCTTGTACACCACGTTGCTGACCAGCGTCTTGATGTAGGTGTTGCCCAGCTTGGCCTTGGTCTGGCCCTCGAACTGGGCCTCCTGCAGCTTGACGCTGATTACCGCGATGATACCCTCCCGCGCGTCGGGGCCGGAGAGGTTTTCGTCCTTCTCCTTCAGGATTCCCTTGCTGCGGGCGTACTCGTTGAGCACCCGGGTCAGCGCGCCCTTAAAGCCCTCCTCATGGGTGCCGCCCTCGGGGGTGTGGACGTTGTTGGCGAAGCTGAGCAGCAGTTCGTTGTAGCTGTTGTCGTAGTACTGCAGCGCTACCTCGGCCACGGCGCCGCCCGCCTCGCCCTTCATATAGATGACCTGGGGGTGCAGCGCGATGTGGTCCCGGCGCTCCCGCAGGTAGCTGACGAAGGAGCGGATGCCTCCCTCGTAGCACATCGTCTCCCTGCGGGGCGGGTCATTGTCGGGGATTTGGCGCTCGTCGGCCAGGGTGATGCGCACCCCGGCGTTGAGGAACGCCTCCTCCCGCAGGCGCTTGAGCAGGGTATCATAGTTGTACTCGGTGCTCTCGGTGAACATCTCGGGGTCGGGCTTGAAGAGCACGGTGGTGCCGGTGGATGCGGCGGAACCAATCTTTTTCAGGTCGCCGTCCGGCTGGCCGCGGTGGAAGCGCTGCTCATACTCGGCGCCGTCGCGGCGGACCCGGACAATGAGCCATTCCGACAGGGCGTTCACCACCGACGCGCCGACGCCGTGCAGGCCGCCGGCCACCTTGTAGCCGGAATCCTCGCCGCCGAACTTGCCGCCGGCGTGCAGCACCGTGTAGACGACGGTGACGGCGGGGATGCCCATCTTGGGCTGGATATCCACGGGGATGCCGCGGCCGTTATCGGATACTTCGATCAGATTGCCCTCCTTGATCGTGACCTCGATGTGGGAGCAGTATCCGGCCAGGGCCTCGTCGATAGAGTTGTCCACAATCTCATAAACCAGATGGTGCAAGCCGGACGGGCCGGTGGTACCTATATACATGCCGGGACGCTTGCGCACCGCCTCCAGCCCTTCCAGAACTTGGATTTGCGCGCCTCCATACTCGTGGTCGGTGGCGGTATCGCGGTTGGTCTCGCTGATGAATTCTTCTGCCATGTCGTTGCCTCCTGGGTTTCAGAACATTCCTTTCTCGAAAGAAAGAAATCGAATTTTCAATTCGTTTTTGGGAAAACAGAGTAGATACAATTTGCCGATGGGTGTGAGAGGGCCGCCCCGCCTACAACGGTGGTGAGTTCCGCTATAAAATCGGAAGAGATTCCCTGCGCAAAGTTTACGGGGCAACCTCCTACAGTCGCAATCATAAGGTCGGCACGCCCGCCTCACAGCTTGAAGGCTTCCGCCCGGCCCTTGAGGGCGGCGGGGGAGGACTGGGCCAGGTACACCGTCTCGGTGGGAAAATCGGTGACGAGAAAACTCTTGGGGATTGCCCCCGGCGCGCAGAGATCCGCCACAGCGCCTTCCGCCTCCATATGCCGGAAATAATCCTGCGTCCGCTTGGAGGAACCGGCGGTATCCAGATCAAAGATTCCCACCACGTCCCGCGTATTCAAAATAAAATCCTGCCCGGCGTGGAAATACATAGGAACCCCCTGTGAAGAATGTCAATAAAGGTATGAATGTTATCAATTAGGGTGCGCCCTGCCCCCGCGCACCATGATGATTTTGCCGTTGGTGCGGGCGAAGGCGGCGGTATCGCAGGTGGTCACGAAGGTCTGGTTCTCCCCTATGCGGGTGAGCAGGTAGGTCTGCCGGTCGTCGTCCAGTTCGCTGAGCACGTCGTCCAGCAGCATCACCGGCTGTTCCTCCAGCAAGTCACCCGCCACGCTGGCCTCCGCCAGCTTCATGGCCAGCACCGCGCTGCGCTGCTGGCCCTGGCTGCCATAGATGCGCGCCGGCTGCCCGTCGATCAAAATGTCAACGTCCTCCCGGTGCGGCCCCGCCAGGCAGAACCCCACCCGCAGTTCCTGGGGCATTGCCTCCCGTAGCCGCGCCGCCAGTGCCGGGGCGATCTCCCCATCCGCCGGCGCGGCAGGCCGGTACCGCAGTTCCAACGCCTCGGCCCCCCGGGAAATATCCCGGTAATTCGCCGCCGCCGCAACCGCGATCTGCCCCATATACCCGCGCCGGTATTCCATCACCAGCGCGCCGTACCGGGCCATTTCCTCATTGAAGGTTTCCAGCAGCGTCCTGGCCCCCGGCGTGATCTCATAGGCTTTCAGCAGGGCGTTTTTTTGGCTCACCAGCCGGGTGTAGCGGCGCAGCGCCGTCAGGTAGCCGGGGTACAGCTGGCAGAGCGCGGTATCCAGGAACCGCCGCCGCCCCTCCGGCCCGGCCTTCACCAGGCTGAGATGATTCGGCTCAAACACCACCGCCGTGAACGCGCCGGCCATCAGCCCGGCGCGGCTATAGTCTGTGCCGTTCAGGCTGCCGCTGCGCCCCGGGCGTTTGGTATCCCGCCCGCCCACGGTCAGGCGGATGGTCTGCGCCCGGCCGCCGCCCTCAAATCTGCCCTCCAGCACGCTGAAGGGCGCGCCCCGCCGGATCAGTTCGGAATCCTTGCTGCCCCGGAAGCTCTTGCCGCCGGTGAGCAGCCAGACGGCCTCCAGCAGGTTGGTCTTGCCCTGGCCGTTGGCGCCGCAGAGCACCGTCAGGTTGGGGTCCGGGTCCAGCGCGGCGGCGGCGATGTTGCGGTAGTCGGTGATTTGCAGATGCTCCAGCCGCATCAGCTGCCCTCCGCTATCTGCACCGCCCGGCCATCCAGCGTCACCGTATCACCCGGGCGGCATTTTCTGCCCCGCATGGTGCAGGTTTCGCCGTTCACCGCCACGGCCCCGGCCTGGATCAGTTCCTTGGCCTCGCCGCCGGTCTCGCACAGACCCGCAAATTTCAGCAGCGCGTCCAGCTTGATGAACTCCGTGCGGATGCGTATCTTCTCCAACGCAGTACCCCCTTAGCTTACAAAATTTTACCGGAAATCGATAAAATCTTAAATTGCCTCGTTCTTGAACCGGACGGGCAGAACCAAGTAGATGAAATCCTTGCCCTCCTCCGGCAGCAGCTTTACGGGGCTGAGGGGGCCGTTGATCTCCATGAGCATCCGCTCGCACTTGGAGTTGCGCAGCGCGTCCAGCATATAGCGGTTGTTGAAGCCGATCTCGACGGTATCGCCCTCAAACTTGTCGGGGCTGAACTCGTCCACCACCTTGCCCAGGGTGGTCTGGCAGCGCACCGTGATCTTTTCCTCCTCAAAGGTGACGCGCAGCGGGTTTTTGAGCCGCTCGGTGATGATGAGGGAGGCGCGCTCAATGGTATCGATGAACTTCCTGCAGTCCACCACCACGCGGGTGTGGTTTTCGCGGGGGATGACCCCCTCGTAATTCAGGAAATCCCCCTCGATCAGCCGGCTCATAATGGTGTAGCCGTTGGTGGTGAAGACAACATACCGGCGGTTGGCGTCGATCTTCACGTCGTCGTCCGACCCGCCCATGATCTTGAGCAGTTCCTGCAGCGTTTTGGCGGGGATGATGATGCGGATATCCCGGGTACACACCACGTCCCGCTGGATGATCGCCAGGCGGTAGCCGTCCAGCGCCACGATGGTCAGGCTGCCCGGCTCGATGACGAACAGCTCGCCGGTGTGGGCGGGCTTTTTGTCATCCTGGCTGACGGCGTAGATGGTTTTCTCAATCATCTCCCTCATCATCGCGCATTTGATGGTCATGGTATTTTCGGCGCCGGGGTTGGGCAGGGCGGGGTAATCGCTGGGCATCATGGCGGGAATCTCAAACTCCGCCACGCCGCCGCTGATCTTGGCCTGGCCTTCGTCGGTCAGCTCCACGGTCACGTCGCCGCCGGGCATCCGGCTGACCATCGAACCGAGCAGCCGGGCGTCCAGCACGGTCTCGCCGGGGACCAGCACGTTGCACTCGATGGTGGTGGTGATACCCATCTCCATGTCATAGCCGGTCAGGGTCAGGCTGAAGCCCTCGGCCTTCAGGTAGATTCCCTCCAGCACGGGGATGGCGGCGCGGTTGGTGATGGCGCGGGATACGCCGTCAATGGCGGAACTGAACAGTGCTTTCTCACATTCAAATTTCATAGCAGGCTCCTTTGGGATGGTAAAGGGTAAAAAAGGGGGCGGCCTTTGTCTGGTCGGGATGACATGAAGGCTTTGGAGGAAAACGGGCGCCGCCCGCTTTTTTTTGAAATTTTGAGTTTTCGGCTAGTAACTATTAACTTTTATAGTCGTAGTAGTAGTGGCGTTGAAATGGTGGAAAAGTGGAATTTTTATGGAAGCGGCGCGGAAAACGCGGGGTGAGTTTTTCTTTCCCCGCCGGGGAGAAAATGGTGGAAAGAGTGGAAAGCCTCTCGGTTTCCACGGCGGCTGGGGAAAAGAAAATGTTGAAAAGGAACAACTTTGTGGAAAACTTGAAAATTTTGTTGAAAATCGGCAGGAAATAAAAAGGCGGGGCGCGCAGGCTCTGCGTTTGCAGCATCCGCAGCCCCGCCGGAACGCCCGACGGGCCTTTCAGGTTCGCACGTTCTTCATGATGTCGTCGCACATTTCTTTGAGGTGGCGGTCCCGCTCGATGTTCTTTTCCATGGTGTTGATGGAATAGACCACGGTGGAATGGTCGCGGCTGAACTCCTGGCCGATGGCCTCCATGCTCATGCCGGTGACTTCGCGGATGATATACATCGCCATCTGCCGGGCGGCGCTGACATTGGCGCTGCGCTTTTTGCCGCGGATATCCGCCGGCAGCACGTTGTAGGTGCGAGCCACCTCGTTGATGATCTTCTCGATCGTCACCGGGATGGGCTGGGTATCGTTCAAGGTGTCTTTGATGGCGGTGGTGGTCACGCCGATGCAGGGCTGGATTCCCTCCAGCATATAGTAGGCGTTCAGCTTTTTCACCGCGCCCTCCAGCTGGCGGATATTCTGCTTCAGGTGGTTGGCGATGTAGTCCGCCACGTCGTCCGGCAGCTCCAGGTTGAGAAGTTCCGCCTTGCGCCGCACAATGGCCACGCGGGTCTCAAAATCCGGCGGCTGGATGTCCGCCGTCAGGCCCCACTCAAACCGGGTGCGGAGGCGTTCCTCCAGGCTCTTAATCTCCTTGGCGGGGCGGTCGCAGGCGATCACGATCTGCTTGCCCGCGTTGTGCAGCGTGTTGAAGGTGTGGAAAAACTCCTCCTGCGTCGCCTCCTTGCCCGCCAAGAACTGGATATCGTCGATGAGCAGCACGTCGGCCTGGCGGTATTTCAGCCGGAAATTCTCGGTGGTGGCCGTCTTGACGGCCTCCACAATCTCGTTGGTGAACATCTCGCAGTCCACATAGACGATGTTGTAATCCGGGTGGTTCCGCTTGACCTCTATCTGGATGGCATTGAGCAGATGGGTCTTCCCCAAACCGGACGGGCCGTAGATGAACAGCGGGTTGTAGGCCCCCGAAGGGTTGGCCGCCACCGCCTGCGCCGCCGCAAAGGCAAACTGGTTGGAAGGGCCGCGGATAAAATTCTCAAAGGTGAAATCATACCGCCCGCTGGGAAGAAGGGGTTCCCCCGTCTGTTCCGGATTTTCCTCCACCGGTTCGGGCGTGACAAACCGCACATCCACATCAAAGCCCAGCACGCTCTTGAAGGCGTTCTTCAGCAGCGCGGTGTACCGGTCTGAGACGATGCCGCGGATAAACTCATTGCGAACCTCCAGCGTCACGCAGTTGGAATTCTCAAAGCTGACGGCTTTCAGGCCGCTGATGTAGTATTGATAGGTTGCCTCGGCGGTATGTTCGCGGCAATACTGCTTGGCCGCGTCCAGTACGTCGTTAAATGAATCCATGTTTTTGCTTCTCCCCACTAGATTTTGAAATTCTGAAAATTGCGCAAAGAAATACACATACAGTATAGCACAAAACAGCCCTCAAAACAACACCCATTATAAATATGTAGGAAATTTTATTTCCCCACCGGCCACAACATTTTGTGGGTGAAGAAAAAGCAAACTACAACTTGCCGAAACATCGAAAAAAAGTGTTGACAAAAAGGCGGTGGATAGGGTATAATCATAGTCTGCAAGGCTGCCCCGATGGGGGCCGGCAAAAAAGCAAAGAATATAACCCAAAATCGGGGCAGTTTACAGGGAGGGATTGAAAATGAAGCGTACCTACCAGCCGAAGAAGCGTCAGCGCAGCCGCGTCCATGGCTTTTTGCAGCGCATGGCTACCAAGGGTGGCCGCAAGGTGATTTCCCGTCGCCGCGCGAAGGGCCGCAAGAGCCTGACCGTTTGAGAGGGCAAACTGATACAATAAAGGGCTGCTGATCATGGTTCGGCAGCTCTTTTTTGCATAGGAGGGCATAAGAAGCCCTGCCGCCCGCGCCGCCAACAGGGTATCCCCCGGGGGATGTAAAAAACCTCTTTACTTTGTACATTGCTATGAAATATCGTCCCATCAATAAAAATAAAGATTTTGTCCGGGCATACAACAGGGGGAAGTGCTATGTGCATCCCCAGGTAGTGCTGTATGTGGTCAGAAACCGCGTGGGGTATACCCGCGTGGGGCTGACCGCCACCAAGAAGGTGGGCCATGCCGTGCAGCGCAACCGGGCGCGGCGGGTCATGCGCGCCGCTTTGCAGGAACACCTCTCGCAAAATATCGGCGGATATGATATAATACTGGTAGCCCGCGGGCAGACCCCCCACATCAAGAGCACCCAGCTGAGCAAAACGCTGGGGAAGCTTTTCAAAAAGGCCGGCCTGCCGGATAAGGCGGTTACCCTATGACCCGGCTGCTCCTTTTGCTGCTGCGGGGGTACAAACGGTATATCAGCCCCCATCTGGGGCATCACTGCCGGTTTACCCCCACCTGCAGCGAGTACGCCAGGCAGGCGCTGGAGATTCACGGCCTGTGCAAGGGCCTGGCGCTGACCCTCTGGCGATTGGCGCGGTGCAACCCCTTCGGCCGCTTCGGCTACGATCCAGTGCCGGAAAAAGGGCGGTGGATCAACCCGTCGCGGAGGCTCGTCAAGGAGAAGTGATTGCCTTGCTCCTTGGAGGGGCGTCGGGGACGCCGCCCCCTACGATCTCAACAAGGGTAAGCCCCGATAGAAAAGCGGAAGAGCGTTACTGCGCAAGGATCACGGCGGGACGAGGATGTCCCCCGCCCTGCGGCATATCGCTGGTCTTACCGATTTATCCAATTTATTCAAAGTTCTTTCGGTTCCTTTCTTTCAAGAAAGGAACAATAACAATAGGCAACAGCAAGAGAGAACAAACTTAATCCCGTCTACTTATGTCCTGCCCTGCGTGGCCGGGACCTACATAAAAATAATTGCCCTGGGCGCAGACAGGGCGGATAGGACAAGCTATGAGTTTCTTTGGTTTCCTGGCCGTCGTACTCGGCCCGCTGATGCGTTTGCTGTATCAGCTCATCCCCAACTTCGCCATCACGATGATCGTGTTCACCGTGCTCATCCGTGTGGCGATGCTGCCGCTGGCCATCAAGCAGCAGAAATCCACCGCCAAGATGTCTGTTTTCCAGCCGGAAATGCAGCGCATCCAGGAAAAGTACAAGAACAACCAGCAGAAACAGCAGGAAGAATTGATGAAGCTACAGCAAGAGTACGGCTACAACCCCATGTCCGGCTGCCTTCCCATGCTGCTCAACATGCTGGTGCTGTTCGGCATCATTGAGGTGGTCTACCGCCCCGTGCAGTACATCCTGGGCATCTCCTCCGACACCATCAAGGCCGCCTGTGAGGCGCTGGGAATCTCCACCACCAACACCATCACCATGCAGACCACGCTGATCCAGCAGATTCACCTGGGCGCCGCCGAGGGGATCAACACCGGCCTCTCCGCCGAGCAGCTGACCTCCATCCAGAACTTCAACACCATCTTCCTCGGCATGGATATGTGCGATATCCCCGGCCTGCACTTTACCCCGCTGATTGTATTCCCGCTGATCGCCGCCGCCACGATGATCGTCTCCTACATCATCACCCAGAAGATTTCCGGCACCGGCGCCCAGATGCAGACCAGCATGAAGGTCACTATGTGGATCATGAACATCTGGTTCATCTACTACTGCTTCAACGCCCCCATCGGCTTCTCGCTGTACTACGGCACCTCCAACCTGTGCCAGATCGTCCAGTCCTTCATCACCTACAGGATCTACAGCCCCGAAAGGTTTAAGGCCGAGTATGAGGCCGAACTGGCTGCCAAAAAGGCTACCAAAAAAGAGAAGAAAACCGTCATTGTGAAGGAAAACGGCCAGAACGTGACCAAGGAAGTCAACCAGAGCGAGATGGACCGCCTGCGCCTGGAGCTTGCCCGCAAGATGGACGCGGAACTGTACAAAGATGAGCGCACCACGCCGCTCGATAAGGAGGAATAACAATGCGCACCATGGAAATGTCCGCCAAAACGGTGGAGGATGCCGTCCTGGCCGCCTGCAAGGCGCTGGGCGTAGACCGGGATGACATCAATGTCAGCTATGAGGTCTTGGAATTTCCTGCCCGCAAATTCTTTAAGGTGATCCCAGCCAAGGTCCGGGTGACGGTGGCGGAGCCGGAGTCCACCCCCGAGGAACCGGTCAAGCAGCCCCCCCTGGCGGCCCCCGCCCCTGCGGCCCCTGCCGCCCCCGCTCCCGCCGAGGCCGCCCCGCAGGCTCCCGCCGGGGAGGAACCCCCCGCCGCCGAGGAGGAGGTCCCGCTGGACATTGCCGCCGACCCCCGCCTGCAGGCCGCCGTGGACTACCTGACCCCCGTCTTCCGGCTGATGGGCGTGGAGGAATTCAGCTTCGCCGCCGTGAAAAAGGGGGAGGCGACCATCCTGCGCGTCTCCGGCGAGCATATGGGCGTGCTGATCGGCCGCCGCGGCGAGACGATGGAGAGCCTCTCCTACCTGGCCAGCCTGGTGGTCAACCGGATGGAGGGCCCCTACGTCAAGTTGGGGATCGACGTGGGCGGCTACCGCAACAAGCGGGAGAAGGACTTGACCGCCCTGGCGGACCGCATCGCTGAGAGGGTGATCCACACCGGCTGCTACTATGAGATGGAAGCCATGAACCCGTATGAGCGGCACATCATCCACACCGCCATCGCCGCCATCGACGGCGTGCGCAGCGAGAGCAGGGGCGAAGGCCCCGCCCGCCATGTGGTGGTCTACTCCACCGACCCCAACGCTTCCAACCTGCCCGACCGTTCCGCCGCCCGCCGTGGTTCCCGCCGCGACAGCGACCGCCGGGAGGGGGGCCGCGGTTCCCGCCGCGATGGCCGCGGCAGCCGCGACGGTTCCCGCGGAGGCCGGCGTGACGGCGGGCGCGGCCCCCGCCGTGACGGAGGCCGGGGTCCCCGCAGCTATGGCGGCCCCCGCTCCAGCGTGCCGGCCCGTGAATTTGCCGACGTGAAGCGCGACCCCGACGCCAAGCCAGTGGCGCCCGCCCGCAGCGAGCATATCCACGACGGAGATGATTTCTCCTTCGGCAAGATCGA
>CAZIVF010000044.1:0-4851 GCA_964542725.1 uncultured Subdoligranulum sp.
GTCCCAACGGCCTCGGCGTTATTCGCCCCTTGTCTGTATCCAGTATTCCCCCATGCTCGCGCCGGGCTTGCCGGTACACTCGTCGGCCAAGTAGTCCTGCAGCCCCACGGCCCGGGGCTGCCAGGCCAGGGCTTGGGCCTCGGTCTCATACTCCACCTCGGCGTACCAGAAGGCGGTGGGCCGCCCCTCGTCCACCCGGTTCACCTCCAGCCGCAGCCCGTCGGGCAGGGCGTAGGTGCGGCGCTCCTTGCCGATCAGCGGTTTGCCGATCAGACGCTCCAGCTTGGCAAACAGCGTCTCGTCGATCTCGGTCTCGATCTCCTCCCGCGCCAGGGTACCGGCGCCCTTGAAGCAGAGCATCAGCGCCGTGCGCCCGCCCTGCAGCGCCTCCCGCCGGATGCGCACGGTGGGCCGCACGCTGATGTAGCCCTGATCCATCCGGTAGACCTCCGCCAGCGGCAGGCCCCGGGGCCAGCCGCTCACCATCCATTTCCGCTCGATCTCCATCTCACGCAACCTCCTTCTTCCTTCTGCGCCGCAGCCGCAGCGCTGCCAGGCCCGCCGCCGTCAGCACGGTTACGGCATTGCCCAGCTTGAAACGCGTCGGCTCACGGTACGCCACCCGCACGGTACCGCTCTCGATGCCGGCGGGAACGGCCACGGTGAGCAGCTGGTACTCGCTCATGGTCAGCGGCAGCGCCTCCCCGGTTTCGGCCAGTTCGGCGCGGTAGAGGCTGGTGTAGGCGTACAGCGGCAGCTGGAAGTAGGCGTCCTGGTCGGGGCTTCCGCCCTCGAACGTAAAGTCGATGTGCGTTCCCTCCTTGCGGTAGCCGGTTACGGCCCCCTCCGTCAGGGCCGTCACCCCCAGATCCCGCTGGGCGGTCGCCTCCTCCTCCGCAAAGCCGGTGAGCATATACTGCCCGCCATAAATCATATCATGCTGCCAGGCGGAGGCATTGTCCCACAGTTCGGTATCGCTGACCGCCAGGTAGCCGCTGGCCGCCGTCAGGGCCGAGAACGCTGCCGCCGCCAGCACCACGCCCACCGGGGCCTGCCGCCTCTGCTCCCACAGCGCTTCCAGCGCCAACGCCGTGACGCCCGTATAGCAGACGCAGACGACGGTGAGCATCCGCCAGGCAAACTGGATCTTGGCGAACAGCGCGCCCACCACCGGCAGCGACGCGACCTGCGTCCAGGGGAAGAGGTTGGAGCTCATCCAGAGCGCCAGCGTCCCCAGCGCCAGCAGGGCCAGCCCCGTGCGGCGCTGCCGGACCCCCAGCGCCCCGGGCTGCGCCAGCAGGCAGACAAAGAGCAACACCCCCAGCAACAGCGCCAGCCCCACCGAGAGGGACATATCCCCCTGGGTGGCGGTGGTGTGCAGTTCCCCGCCGGGGCTGAAACTATCGATAAACGCCTGGGGCAGGTAGACCCACGCCGTTCCCAGCTTGCCGGGATCATGATAGATATTCAAATCCCAGCGGGAGAAATGCAGGAAGGGCAGCAGGAACCAGAGGTTCAGCAGCACGGTGGCTGCCGCAGCCGCCGCCAGGGTTGCCGGGCGGCGGCGGTCGGCAAAGAACCGCCTGCCGTCCAGCAGCAGCACCGCCGCCGCGTACACCGCGCCGAACACCCCCACCAGAAAGACCGAGATCACATGGGACTGCAGCACCCCGGTGATCCCCAGCACGGCGGTCCAGAAGCCCCGGCGATAGTCCCCCTGCATCAGCTGCCAGATCCCCACCGCCGCCAGCGGCATAAAGATCATCGCCAGCCCTTCGCCCAGAGCGCCCCGGATAAAGAACTCGTTGAGGCGGTAGGGGTTGGCCAGGTAGAGCACCGCGAAGAGCAGGCCCGCCTTATCCCCCAGCAGCTGGCGCATACTGTAATAGGCCACAAACGCGGTGGCAAAGGTGATGGCGACGCACAGCGCCTTGTAGGCCAGCAGCACCGAGGCCCCGGCGGCGCACATGATCCCCGCCGGGTAGAGGAAGAGTTCCGGGTACAGAACAGGCGTCAGGTAGCCGGCGCCGCCCCAGAAATCCAGGTTGATCCGCACCGGGAACTGGCCGTCCAGCAGCGCCAGGCCCAGGCCGTAAATGCGGGAGAGGTGGAAGTCCATATCATGGGCGGCGGGCATGTGGTCGGTCAGGAAGGGCAGCGAGGCCAGCGCCGCCGCCGCGTACAGCTGCAGGGGGCGGGCGTTCCCCCGGCCCCTGCGCCGCCAGCACAGCCAGGCCCCCGCCCCGGCCAGCAAGATCAGCGCCAGCAGCCAGTAGGCGTCGGTGAAGAGGGGGCCGACGCTCTCCAGGTTATAGTCCACCAGCCGCAGTTCGCCGCCCGCCCCGGCATAGCAGCGCACGAACAGCCCCGGCAGATGGCGGGTGGTGGTGAAGGTCAATTCGGTGCCGTAGGCGTCCGGGTCCAGCTCCGCCCCGGCCAGCACGGCGTTGTTCTCCTTGTCGATCACCTCAAACCGGCTGCCCTCGCCCGCCGCCTCGTACTGCACCCGGCAGACATAGGTGCCGGGGTAGAGCGCTTTGACCGTCTCGCTCTGCGCCACCATCTCCCCGGCAAAGCCCTCGGTCTCCCCTGTCTCCAGCGCGGCGGCGTAGTCCTCACTATAGCCCGGCTCACCGGTGGAGAAGCGGTAGCTATCCTTGGCACGCGCGCCCCAGAACCAGAGCGCCAGTACCGCCGCGGCGGCAAGAACCGCCAGCATCCATTTCCGCTTTGTCTGCATCCGATCTCGTCCTCCTTGCAAAAGCCCCGCCGCAGCCCGGAAGCCGCCTGCCGGAAGCCTGTGGAACCAGTATACCACGTTTGCTCCCCTGCGCGCAATCGCATCCTCGCGCCGGGCCGCTCGCCCGATGCAAATTGCGGCCCGCGCCGCTTGCGCTTCCACACGCAATCGTGTATACTGCTGTTATAAGGAGGCTTCGTCCATGCAGCGCTGCAAACAGTTTTTCACCCGCAAAAATCTGGGATTTTTGCTGTTATTTTTGGCCGAGGCGGCCTTTTTGCTGGTACGGTTCGCGGGGGATTTTGCCACCGGGGCGGCCATCGACGTGACCCCCGACCTGATCATCCCCTACGCCGAGGAGTGTACCAACGACGACCGGGGCGCCCGCATTGAGAATTTCACCGGCCTGTTTGCCACCACCCGCTGGATCGATATTCCTGCGGGCAGCTACCAGGTCTCGGTGACCTATGTCAACAACGGCGGCACCGGCTCGGTGGATTTTTTGAACGAGATCATGCCCCGCGCCCGGTATGACGCCGCCACGCTGCCTGCCGGCAACACCCGCACCGTGTTCAGCCTTTGGATGCCCTACGAGTGCGAGACCGCCCAGCTGCAGTTCTTCTCCAACTGTGGGGAAAACCAGGTCATGTATATCACCGGCGTGCAGCTGATTCCCACCCATTCCTTTGCCTATGTCCGCTTTTTGACGGCCCTGGTGCTGTTCCTGCTGGCGGACTGGGCACTGCTGGTGGCAACACGGCGGGTTCCCTTCCCCCTGCGCAGTGTAAAGGCGCGGTACAGCGCCATGGCGATCCTCGCCATCACCGCGTTCGCCTGCCTGCCCCTGGGGCTGGGCTACCTGACCAGCGCCCACGACCTGAGCATCCACCTGGCCCGCATCGAGGGGCTGAAGGCCGGCCTGCTGGCCGGGCAGTTCCCGGTGCGGATGGACCCCGCCCTGCTGGACGACCGGGGCTACCCGTTCAGTCTGATGTACGCTGACCTGCTGCTCTACCCGGCGGCGGTGCTGCGCATCCTGGGCTTCAGCCTGCAGACGGTGTACAAGCTGTATGTGGCGGCCATCACGCTGGGAACGGCGCTGATCACCCGCCATGTGCTGCGCAAGATGCTGGGGAGCGAGCAGCTGGCCCTGCTGGGCACGGCGCTGTATGTGCTCTCTTTCTACCGGCTGAGCAACATCTTTGTGCGGGGCGCGCTGGGCGAATACACCGCCATGATGTTCCTGCCGCTGGTCATCTACGGCCTGTGGCGCATCTACACCCAGGCCGAGAACGGCGCCGCCTGGTGCTGGCTGGCCCTGGCGGTGGGGTTCACCGGCATTGTGCAGAGCCACCTGCTCACCGCCGAGATGGCGGGCCTTTTCACCGCGCTGTTCTGCCTGCTGCGGTGGCGGAAAACCTTCACGAAGCCGGTGTTCGGCGCACTGTGCAAGGCCGCCGGCGTGGCGGTGCTGTGGAACTTGTGGTTTTTGGTGCCGCTGCTACAGTATATGGCGATGGGGGTCTGCCAGGTCAACAACGCCAACGACGCCTCCATCCTGTACGATAAGTCCGCTTTTGTGAGCCAGATCCTGATGATGTTTGGCCACGGCTACGGCCATGCCGAATCCCTGGGCAGCGGTATGATCGAAGAAATGCCGATCTCGGTGGGCACCGTCCTAGTGCTGGGCGCGGGCTTCTTCCTGCTGGCCCTGCTGGACCCCGCCGTCCGCCGCGCCGAGCCGGGCCTGACCCGTACCGGGGCCTGGGCCGGCGGCCTGGCGGTGCTGGCGCTGTGGATGTCCACCGAAACCTTCCCCTGGTACGCCCTTTTCCTGACCGACAGCGCCGTGGCGCATCTGTTCGCCAAGCTCCAGTTCCCGTGGCGGTTCCTGGCATTGGCCACCGTCCTTCTGGTGGTCTGCACCGTCTGCGGGGTGGCCCTGTTCCGCCGCGCGAAGCCGGGGCTTGCCAAGCCGTTCGTGGCGGCCCTGCTGGTGTTGACGGTCATCCCCGCCGGCTATTTGCTGTATGACGTCTGCGACCACGGCGGCGTCGTGTACTACCAGAGCCTTGGCGCGATCAACAACGTGCCTGACCAGGTGGGCGGCG
>CAZIVF010000044.1:4951-7872 GCA_964542725.1 uncultured Subdoligranulum sp.
GTGTACTACCAGAGCCTTGGCGCGATCAACAACGTGCCTGACCAGGTGGGCGGCGGAGAGTACCTGCCCGCCTCGATGGAGGACACCGGCCTGACGCTGCTCAGTCCGGTGCTGGCTGATTCCATCACAATGGAGGACTACCGGAAGGACGGCCTCTCCATCGACTTCACCGGCGCCAACACCGGCGAGGCGGCCTCCCTGTCCCTGCCGCTGCTGGCCTACCCCGGCTATACACTGACGGCGGACGGCGGCGTCACCCTGGGGGAGGAGGCCGGCTATCTGACGGTGACCCTGCCTGCCGGCTGGCAGGGCAGCTTTTCGGTGCGCTGGACCGGATTCTGGTTCTGGCGGGTTGCCGATCTGATCAGCCTTGTATCCCTGGCTGCCACCGTCGTCCTGTGGCGGCGGCGAAGGGGGCGGCGGTAAGGAGCCCCCGCGCGTCTCTTTATTCCTCGTCCTCCTCGTCCAGGATCTCCCGGGCCACCTCGCCCCGGCTGCGGCGGCTGTCCATGGCGCGCTTTTCGATCAGCCGGTGGGCGTCGGTCTCGGTCATCTGCCTGTGCTCGATCAGGTAGCATTTGGCCCGGTCCACCAGGCGCAGCTGGGCGATCTTGTCCAGCAGTTTATCGTTCTCCGCCCGCAGCAGATCCAGGCGCCTGTAACAGCTGGCGGCGATCTGCACCGCCTGCCGGAACTGCTGCGCCGGGAAGGGCTTGCCCAGCACCAGCACCCCGTAGTCCTGCAATCGGGGCGCGATCTGTTCCGAGGTATCGGTCTTTGCCAGCAGGATGACCCCCGCGTGGCTCTTCTCGATGGCATCCACCCCCAGTTCATGGCCAAACTCGTCGGGCAGGGGCGTGTTGATGATGATCACCTCGAAATCTTTGCCGTCGATCTGGCGGCGGGCCTCCCCGCCGCTGGCCACGATGACGGGGCGGGCATAGCCCAGTTCGGAGATATGCCGGGCCAGATACTCGTTGGCATTGTTGCCGGCTGAAACGATCAGCGCAAGGCCCATAGACATTCCCCTTTCTTGAAAAGATACGGCAAGCTTTTTTGAGAAAAAGCTTGGCAAAAAGCGTTAAACAAAGAAGCTTCTGAAGCCATTCGGTGTGCGGATTGGCCGGGCAGGCCGCGCCGGCGGCCAAGAAAAACGCGGCGCGCCGGTTGTCTCAGCGAGCGTTTTCCGGGTTCCGGCAGGGCGTACGCCCACAGCAGGCGGGGATTGGCGCGGAGGTCCCCGAAAGGGCTGCCTCCCCTCTCTCAGATCACCAGAAAGCAGTTTTCCCGCTCCCAGGCGTCGGGATCGACGGCGTTCTCAAAGGCATGGCAGAGTTGGGTCTGGTACTCAAAATACTTATTCGCCAGGGCGATGGGCAATTCCTGGGCGATAAAATCGCTCTGCGCGGCCACCGTGATGGCCTCCCGCAGGGAATGGGGCAGGCTTTCCAGCCCCTCGGCGGCGGCGCTGTAGAACAGGTTGCGGTTGACCGGCGCGGGCAGCGGCAGCTTGCGGGAGATGCCATCCAGCCCGGCGGCCAGGATCAGCCCGATTACCAGGTAGGGGTTGCCTGCCGGGTCGGGGCTGCGCAGCTCCACCCGGCAGAATTGGCCGGAGGCGGAGGGCAGCCGCACCAGCTGGCTGCGGTTCTGGCGGCTCCAGCTCACATACTGGGGGGCCTCGTTGGCGCCCAGGCGGGTGTAGGAGTTGGGGATGGGGTTGCAGAAGCAGGTCAGCTCCCGGGCGTGGGTCAGTATCCCCGCGATGAACTGCTCCGCCTCGCTGCCGGGGGTCATCTCCCCCTCAAAGATGTTTTTGCCGTCCCGCATCAGCGAGAGGTTGACGTGCATCCCGCTGCCCGGCTGCCCGGCCAGCGGCTTGGGCATAAAGCTGGCATACAGCCCGCTGCGGGCGGCGATGGCCTTGACGGTGCTCTTGAAGGTATTCAGATTGTCCGCCGATTTGAGGGCGGTGGCGTACATGAAGTCCACCTCGTTCTGGCCGTGGCCGCTCTCATGGTGGCTGTGCAGCGGGCGCAGGCCCATATCCTCCATGGCGAAGCAGATATCGCGGCGGATATTCTCCCCCTTATCCAGCGGGGGGATATCGAAGTAGCCGCCCCGGTCCATCGGCACCCGGGTGGGGTTGCCGGCGTCGTCGGTCTCAAAGAGGTAGAACTCGCACTCGCACCCCACGTTGCAGGTCAGGCCCATGGCCCGCGCCCGCCTGATGACCGACTGCAGATAGCCGCGGCAGTTCCCCTCGAAGGGTTTGCCGTTGGGCAGCGTGATATCGCAGTACATCCGCATGACCCGACCCTCGGCGGGGCGCCAGGGCAGCACCGAGGCGGTGTTGGGGTCGGGCCACAGCACCAGGTCGCTTTCCTCCACGTTCATGAAGCCGGCGATGGAGCTTCCGTCAAAGCAGATGCCGTGCTCAAACGCATAGGGCAGTTCGCTGGAAAAGAGCGAGATGTTTTTTTGGTTGCCGAAGATATCACAGAAGGTCAGCTTGACAAACTTGACGTCGTTGTCCTCGATAAAATTCAGAATATCCTGCGCGGTACGTTTCATAGGGAACCTCCAAAGCAGTTACAGAAGGATCGTGTACGAATATTGTAGCATGGAAAGGGGGTTTTGCCTAGCCCCGGAACTCGAAAGGCCCACCGGACGGCGGGCCTTTCGAGCTGGTGTAAGAAATAGGAAAAGGAGAATGGCTGTGTAGTAAGGGCCGCCCCGCTCTTTGCGCCGGGCTTTGCGGCTTCTTCGATGCCCGCATGCGCGGGCCGAGAACAGAGGAAGCGGATTTCGCTTATCGCTCCATCCTGCTCTTTTACACCGAGTTTACTCGGTGCAGCTATCCGGCGGCTTTGCGGCTTCTTCGATGCCCGCATGCGCGGGCCGAGAACAGAGGAAGCGGA